>JADLIA010000135.1 GCA_020848515.1 Rubrivivax sp.
GATGGCCTTCACCTCCTGGGTGAGCACGCTACGCACCCACCCGCACCGCGCTCGGCGCGCCATGCGGCGTTGCTCCTCCTTGCGGGCAGGAGCCCGCGGCGTCGTCGCGTCTTGCCTGGCACGCCGATCACGGCACGGGCGGGGGCGTCCAACTGCCGTTTCTAGGTTGAACCCAGAACGGCCGTTCTTGGGCTGAAGCGCTGGCCGGTCTGATAGGTTGGTATGCTATCGTTTATGTAGCTGTTTGCGCTTTACCAACAAGTGCTGTCGGCCGATTGAGTGGTCAGAGCGTACGATCTGGCGTCAGGCCGGCCCGAGGGGCGCGATGTCGCTGCCGGCGCCCGCCCCTGCGGCGCGCCGTGCGGCGTACCAGCCGAGCAGTTCATTGCCCAGCAGGGCGCCCATGACCAGGGCACCACCGCTGAGCACCTCGGGGCGCGGCGCTTCGCCTACGATCCACCACACCAGGAGGATGCCGAACACGATCTCCAGCAGACCCAGCAGCGCCACCTCGGCCGCCGGCAGCACACGGGCGCACAGCACCGCGAGCACGCAGGGGATGGCCAACTGCGTCAATCCCAGGAAGGCCAGCCAGCCCAGGTCGTGCGGCGACGCCGTCAGCGGCCAGGCCAGCGGCAAGGTGATGGCGCTGGAGATCACCGCGCCCAGCAAGACCGACGGCACCAGATCGATCGGCTCGCCATGCGCCTGGCTGCGCTGCACCACCGTCCAGTTGACGGCCGCGGCCGCCGGCACGCCCAGCGCCACGAGCGACCCCAGCCACGCCCCGGGGGCGTCCGCCGCGCCCGCCTGACCGGCGAACATCCAGGCCATGCCCAGGCCGCCCAGCACGATGGCCGCCCAGGTGCGCGGCGGCAGGCGGTGGCCCGTGACCACGCGCGCCAGCAAGGCCGTCAGCAACGGCCCCAGCGCCATGGTGACCAGCACGCGCGCCACCCCGGTCAGGGTCAGCGCCACCATGAAGGCGGTGAACATGACCGCCCAGCACAGGCCCGACAACCAGAACGTGCCGCGCCGCCACGGCATGCGAGCGAACACGCCCGGCCCCTGCCACAGCGGCAGGATCAGCAGCAGCGACAGCACGGTGAAGAAGCTGCGCCAGAACGTTACCTCGAAGCCTTGCGCCACCTGCAACTGGCGCGTCACCACGCCGGCGCTGGACCACAGCAGCGTGGTCAGCACCATGGTCCAGGCGGCGCGGCCATGGCTCCAGGGCGGCGCGGCAGCGGTCAGGTTGGACGCCATGGTCGGACGACGGGAATGAATGCCGATCGCCCGCGGGGGATACCCCCACGCGGGCGTTCAGGGTGCACCGCGCAGCCGTCGCTCGGGCTGCGGCGAGCCTGGGCAACGCCGAGCGGGTGTGTCGGTGCGTTCAAAGCGGGCATGAGGGGTTGGTTGTGGCTTGCTCAGGCCTCGCGGCTGGCGCGCTTGCGTTCGTGCTCCTTCAGGAAGCGCTTGCGCAGGCGAATGCTCTTGGGCGTGATCTCGACCAGCTCATCGTCCTCGATGAATTCGACCCCGTATTCCAGCGTCAGCAGAATCGGCGGCGTGATCTTGATCGCGTCTTCCTTGCCGCTGACGCGGAAGTTGGTCAGCTGCTTGGTGCGCGTGGCGTTGACCACCAGGTCGTTGTCGCGGTTGTGCACGCCCACGATCATGCCCTCGTACACCGGATCGCCCGCGCGCACGAACATGCGGCCGCGGTCGTCCAGCTTGCCCAGGGCGTAGGTGAAGATCTCGCCGTCGTCCATGCTGATCAGCACACCGTTCTTGCGCCCGCCGATCTCGCCCTTGTGCGGCTCATAGCCGTCGAACAGGTTGCTGATCAGGCCCGAGCCGCGCGTCAGGTTCAGAAACTCGTTGGTGAAACCGATCAGGCCGCGCGCCGGAATGCGGTATTCCAGGCGCACGCGGCCACGGCCGTCGGGCTCCATGTTCACCAGTTCGCCCTTGCGCTCGCCCAGCGCCTGCATCACGCCGCCCTGATGGCCCTCCTCGATGTCGGCGGTGACCATCTCCACCGGCTCGCAGCGCTCGCCGTCGATGTCCTTGAACACCACGCGCGGCTTGGATACGGCCAGTTCGTAGCCTTCGCGGCGCATTTCTTCCAGCAGGATGGTCAGGTGCAGCTCGCCGCGGCCGGAGACCTCGAACACGCCGTCTTCGCTGGTTTCCTTCACCCGCAGTGCGACGTTGGAGCGCAGCTCGCGCTGCAGCCGGTCCCAGATCTGGCGACTGGTGACGAACTTGCCCTCGCGCCCGGCCAGCGGCGAGGTGTTGACGCAGAAGTTCATGGTCAGCGTAGGCTCGTCGATCTTCAGCATCGGCAGCGGCTGCGGGTCGGCGGGATCGGTCAGGGTTTCGCCGATGCCGATGTGCTCGATACCGTTGACCAGCACGATGTCGCCCGGCCCGGCTTCGCTGACCTTGATGCGATCCAGGCCCTGGAAGGTCAGCACTTCATTGACACGCGCCTTGTAGCTGGCGCCTTCGGGGCCGGCCATCACCAGCACGTCCTGACCGGGCCGGAGCGTGCCGGCGTTGATGCGTCCGACGCCGATGCGGCCGACGAAGGTCGAGAAGTCCAGCGCCGACACCTGCAGCTGCAGCGGGCCGTTCGGGTCGCCCTGGTGCGGCGGCACGTGTTTGAGGATGGTCTCGAACAGCGGCGCCATGTCCGGCCCCCATTGTTCGCCCGGCTCGCCCTCGGTGAGCGAGCTCCAGCCATTGATGCCGGAGGCGTAGACGACCGGGAAGTCGAGCTGTTCGTCGTTCGCACCCAGCTTGTCGAACAGATCGAACGCGGCGTTGATCACGTGGTCAGGCCGCGCGCCGGGCTTGTCGACCTTGTTGACCACCACGATGGGCTTGAGGCCCAGCGCCAGCGCCTTCTTGGTGACAAAGCGCGTCTGCGGCATGGGGCCTTCCTGCGCGTCGATCAGCAGCAGCACGCCATCGACCATCGACAGCGCGCGCTCCACCTCACCGCCGAAGTCGGCATGGCCGGGCGTGTCGACGATGTTGATGTGGGTGCCCTGCCAGCTGACGGCGCAGTTCTTGGCCAGGATGGTGATGCCGCGTTCGCGTTCGATGGCGTTGTTGTCCATCACGGTGTCGACCACCTTTTCATGCTCGGCAAAGGTGCCGGACTGGCGCAGCAGCTGGTCGACCATGGTGGTCTTGCCGTGGTCGACGTGGGCAATGATGGCGATGTTGCGAATGGGTCGGGTCATGATGAACTCAGATCAGTCAGGGTCGATGGGTCAGGGCAGAGGTGGCACGGTCAGGTGATCGGGGGCCAGTCCCTGCATGTGGCGCTCCCACGCCATGTCGTAGGCCCTCTCGATGTGACGCGTGAAGCGCTCGGTGTCGAACAGGGGCACGGACAGCCGGGTTTCGAGCAACTGACGGCGGATGGCCTGCAGTGGCTCAGGCGCGGCCGACAGCGCCAGGATCTTTTCGCGGTACGCCTGCGGATCGTGCGCGATCAGCTGCGGCAGCCCACAGGCGCGCAGCAGGCTGGCGCCCACACGCGACGCAAAGGTTTCGCCGGCGCAGGTGACCAGCGGCAGCCCGGCCCAGAGCGCGTCGCTGGCGGTGGTGTGTGCGCTGTAGGGCCAGGTGTCGAGGAACAGGTCGGCCTGGGCCTGGCGCGCCAGATGCCGCGGCAACGACGTGCGTTCCGCAAACACCAATCGGTTGGGGTCGATGCCATGGCCTTCGGCCGCCGCCCGCAGGTTCTGCACCGTCTCGGCGTGATCGGCCAGCAGCCACAGCACACTGCCGGGGCGCTCGCGCAGCACCGACATCCAGATGGCAAACACATCGCGCCGGATCTTGTAGTTGTTGTTGAAGCAGCAGAACACGAAACCGTTGGCGGGCAGGCCCAGCTCGGCACGCGAGGGCCGCAGGGGATCGATCAGACGCGCACGATCGTTGACCTGGTAGCTGTCCGGCAGCTCGATGAGCTTCTCGCTGAAGTGCGGCCTGGCGGCGGGCGGCACGACCACCGGGTCGGTCACCAGGTAGTCGATGCTGCCGGGCATGCCCAGGGTGCCCGCATAGGCCAGGTAGTGCAACTGGATGGGCGCCACGCGAGCTGCAAAAACCCCCATGCGCGCGCCCGCGGTATGGCCTTGCAGGTCCACGGCGATGTGAATGTCGTGCTCACGCGCCAGGCGCACCAGCTCGGCGTCGGTCAGACGCCCCACCGACTCCCACCGTTCGAAGGCCGACCGCAGGCGCTGACGCATGGGGTCACTGGCGTCAGGCGGGTTCAGCGCCAGGCAGTAGGCCACGGTTTCGAAGCGCGAGCGATCATGCGCCTCGAACATGCCGGCCGTCAGCACACTGGTGGCGTGTTGACGAAAATCGCAGGAAAAGTACCCGATGCGCAGCCGCTGCGGACGCGGCTGGCCCACATGCCGTCGAGGCAACGCGGCCGACTGGGCTGCGGTTTTGCCCCAGCGGCGCGCGCAGGTGGCTTGCGTCAGCGCGCGCAGCTCATGGCCGGATATCGGCAGACTCAGCAGGCGCCACAACTCAAGGCCCTCGGGCGCACTATCGTGCCACGCGGTGCGCAGTCGGGACAGGTGGGCATCGAGCGAGCTCCAGTCGCAGTGCAGGGTGTCCAGATCGACCAGAGTGCTGAGGGCCGTGGTGTCGCGCGGATCGAGCTCAAGCGCCTTCTCCAGCCACAGTCGTGCCTCCTTCTGCTGGGGCGCCTGGGCGCTGGCCAGCACCACCCCCAGCGTGCGCAGTGCGGCGGCGTGTTGGGGGTTCAGCTGCACAGCCTGACGCGCCCAGGTCTGCGCTTCATCGCGCCGCTCCAACCGCGCCAGCACCTGAGCCCCGTTGCTCCAGGCATCCGCCAGCCCGGGATCGAGGCGTATGGCCTGCTGGTAGCTGTCCAGCGCCTGCTGATCGGCGTTCAACCGATGCCACGCCATGCCCAGCACGTTCCACGCGGGGGCCAGAGCGGGATGGCGTTGCACCACGGCACGCATGATCCCCAGCGCCTCTTCGTGACGATCCAGCTGCAGCAAGGCCATGGCCAGGTTGTACGGCGGGTCGGGACGATCGGGGGCCAGCTCGGCGGCACGGCGATAGCCGTCGCAGGCGGCTGCGGCTTCGCCCAGTTGCATCAGTGCATTGGCGCGGTTGAAGTGGGCCGCGGGCTGCAGCGGATCGAGGACCAGCGCGCGATCCAGACTCGCGAGCGCCTGCCGGGTCTGACCGAGGGCCGCCTCGGTGCCTGCCAGGTTGATCCAGACAACGGCGCTGCCGGGCTGCAACCGGGTCAGCTGCCGCTGCCGGTCGAGCGCCGGCGCCATTTGTCCCAGTTTCAGGTGCGCCATGGCGATCAGCTGCAACGCCTCGGGCGCGGGCGGCGTCGCATCCACCCACGGTGTCAGCAGCGCGATCACCTGGCCCCAGGCACCCGCCTGCCAGGCCTGTGCGGCGCGCGTCAGGGCCGCAGCGGCCGTGTCGGGAGCTGAGGACGGTGCGGTGGTCATGTCAGATGGAGCATCTGCTTCAACTCGATGGGCGACAGCAGCCGGCCGGGGATCAGCTCGCCGGCGCGCACATGGGCGGTTCCCAGCAGCGCGCGTGGCTGTTCGCCGAACACCGCCACCCGATCGGCATCGGGCCAGGGGCCGCGTCGGCGCATGCCGGACAGAAAGCGTCCCGCCTCCTCCGCGGGCAGCGTGATCGGCAGGTGATCGGCCAGCAGCACCTCGGGGGGGCGCAGGCAGGCCAGCCGCGCCGGTTCGTCCATCGCTTCCAGTTGCTCCAGGGTGACGCACTGGTGTTGGTCGAACGGCCCGGTCGCCACCCGTCGCAACGCGCTCAGGTGGCCACCGCAACCCAGGGCCTCGCCGATGTCTTCGCCCAGGGTGCGGATATAGGTGCCCTTGCTGCAGAACACTATCATTTCGATAGCAGTCGGCGCTTGCTCCGCGGGCGCCAGGCTCAGAATCAGTTCATGGATCCGGACCGCGCGCGGTGTGCGCTCCACCTCCACGCCGGCACGCGCGTATTCGTACAACGCCCTGCCCTCCTTCTTGAGCGCGCTGTGCATGGGCGGCAGCTGCAGGATGCGCCCCAGAAAGCGCTGTCGCACCGCTTCAAGCAAAGCCGCCGACAGTGGCGGCACCGGCCGGCACGCCAGCACCTCGCCCTCACGGTCTCCGGTGCGGGTGCGCACGCCCAGCTGCAAGGTGGCGTGGTAGCGCTTGTCGGCGTCCAGGTGCAGCGCGCTGAACTTGGTGGCAGCGCCAAAACACAGGGGCAGCACACCGCTGGCCAGCGGATCGAGCGTGCCGGTGTGACCGGCCTTCTCGGCGCGCAGCAACCACTTGACCTTCTGCAGCGCCTGGTTGCTGGACAGGCCCAGCGGCTTGTCGAGCAGCAGCACCCCATGCACAGGGCGCCGCTGCACCCTGGTGCGTGGGGCAGCCGTCATGTCGGGTCTTCGTCCTTGGCGCGCGAGGCCACCGCCCGCGCGATGAGCGCGTTCATGTCGGCCGCGCGCTCGGTGGTGCGGTCGAACACGAAGTGCAGCGTCGGCACGGTGTGGATGTGCAGCCGCTTGAACAAGCCGTTGCGCAGATGACCGGCGGCGTGGTTGAGCGCCTCTTCGGTTTCCTGCGGGTCGCCCGTCAGCAGACTGAAGAACACCTTGGCGTGGGCGTAGTCGGGAGTGACCTCGACGGCATTGAGCGTCACCATGCCCACGCGCGGGTCCTTCAGCTCGCGCGCGATCAACTCGGCCAGATCGCGCTGAATCTGGTCGGCGATCTGATAGCCGCGATTGGGTTTGCTGCTGCGTCTGGGCATGGAAATTCAACCACCGTACGCAGAGGACGCAAAGCAAGCGCAGAGGACGCCAGAAGGCATCGTCCTGCTTTCTCGGCGCCCTTTGCGCAATCTCTGCGTTCTCTGCGTACGGCTGTTCATTGTGGGCCGACAAGCCTCACAGCGTACGCGCGATCTCCTTGATCTCGAAGAACTCCAGCTGGTCGCCTTCCTTGATGTCGTTGTAATTCTTCAGCTTGATGCCGCACTCGAAGCCTTCCTTGACTTCACGCACGTCGTCCTTCAGGCGCTTGAGCGATTCCAGCTCGCCGGTGTAGATCACCACGTTGTCGCGCAGCAGACGGAAATGGGCGTCGCGCCGCACCACGCCGCTGGTGACGTAGGAGCCCGCCACGGTGCCGATCTTGCTGGCCACGAACACGGTGCGGATCTCGGCCATGCCGATGACTTCTTCCTTGTGCTCCGGCGCCAGCATGCCGCTCATGGCCGCCTTCAACTCGTCCACGGCGTCGTAGATGATGTTGTAGTAGCGGATCTGCACGTCGTTGGCCTCGGCCAGCTTGCGCGCCCCGGCGTCGGCACGGGTGTTGAAGCCGATCACGATGGCCTTGGAGGCGATCGCCAGATTGATGTCGCTCTCGCTGATGCCGCCCACACCGCTGTAGACCATCTGCACCTTCACCTCGTCGGTGCTGAGCTTGAGCAGCGAAGCCGACAACGCCTCCTGCGAGCCTTGCACGTCGGCCTTGATGATCAGCGGCAGCGTCTTGACCTCGCCCGCCTGCATGTCGGCGAACACGTTCTCCAGCTTGGCCGCCTGTTGCTTGGCCAGCTTGGTGTTGCGGAACTTGCCGGCGCGGTAGGTGGCGATTTCGCGCGCGCGCCGCTCGTCGGCCAGCACCATGAAGTCATCGCCGGCCTGCGGCACTTCGGACAGGCCCTGGATTTCCACCGGAATCGACGGGCCGGCCGTCTTGGTGGAGCGCCCGTCCTCGTCCAGCATGGCGCGCACGCGGCCGGAGGTCTGACCGGCCAGCACCACGTCGCCCACCTTCAGCGTGCCCGACTGCACCAGCACCGTGGCCACCGGGCCGCGGCCCTTGTCCAGGCTGGCTTCGATGACCAGGCCCTTGGCGGCGGCATCGACCGGCGCCTTCAGTTCCAGCACTTCGGCCTGCAGCAGCACGTTCTCCAGCAGCTCGTCCATGCCCTGACCGGTCTTGCTCGACACCGAGATGAACGGCGACTCACCACCGAATTCCTCGGGCACCACCTCTTCGCCCACCAGCTCGGCCTTGATCCGCTCGGGGTTGGCTTCGGGCTTGTCGGACTTGGTGATGGCCACCACGATCGGCACTTCGGCCGCCTTGGCGTGCTTGATGGCTTCGCGCGTCTGCGGCATCACGCCGTCGTCGGCCGCGACGACCAGGATCACGATGTCGGTGGCCTGCGCGCCGCGCGCACGCATGGCGGTGAACGCCTCGTGGCCCGGCGTGTCGAGGAACGAAATCACGCCACGCGGGGTCTCGACATGGTAGGCGCCGATGTGCTGCGTGATGCCGCCGGCTTCGCCAGCGGCCACCTTGCTGCGGCGGATGTAGTCCAGCAGCGAGGTCTTGCCGTGGTCCACGTGACCCATCACGGTCACCACCGGCGGGCGCGGCAGCGCTTCGGCGTCCTGCGCCTGCACTTCCTGGTCGGTGAAGGCCTCCGGATCGTCGAGCGCCGCCACCATGGCGGTGTGGCCCATTTCCTCGACCACGATCATCGCCGTGTCCTGGTCCAGCGGCTGGTTGATGGTGACCATCTGGCCCATCTTCATCAGCGTCTTGATGACTTCGGAGGCCTTGACCGCCATCTTGTGCGCCAGCTCGGCCACGGTGATGGTTTCGGGCACGTGCACTTCCAGCACCCGTTGTTCCACCGGTGCGGCAACCACCTGCTCTTCGCGCCCACGCTCGCCACGGCGCCCGCCGCGCGGGCCGCTGCGCCAGCCGGCACGCCCGGCGCTGGTATCGCCCCGGGTCGGAATGCCCTTCTTCTTGGCCGGATCACCGGCCCAGCTGGACGACAGCTTGGCCGACTTGACCTCCTTCGGCGCGGCCGCAGGCCCTGCGGCCGGCTTGGCAACCCCGGCTTTCTGCGGTGCCGCCTTGGCCTCGGGTTTCTTGTCTTCGGCCCGCTTGGCGACCAGCACCTTGCGCGGCGCGCTCATCATGGCGCGAATGGCCTCAGCCTCGGCCAGGGCCTTGCGGCGGCTTTCTTCCTGTTCGCGGGCGCGCGCGGCCTCGTCCTCGGCAGTGCTGGGCGCCTCCGCAGCGGCAGCCGCAGCGGGTGCGGGTGCGGGCGTCGGCGCCGGGGCGGGCGGCATGGCCGGGGCAGGCGCAGGCGCAGGCGCGGCTGCCGGCGCCTCGGCCTGTGCGCCGATCGACGGCGCTTCAGCCGCCGCTGCGCGTGCCTCGGACGTTTCGCGCTCCGCCTGCTCGCGCTGGCGGCGCCGTTCGGCCGCGTCTTCTTCCTGGCGGCGCAGCAACTCGGCCTGGCGGCGTGCCTCTTCTTCGCGCCGGGCGGCCTCGGCGGCGTCGACCACCGGCATGGCGGGCGCAGGTGCCGGCGCGGGCGCCGGAGGCTCGACCGCCGGTGCTGGCGCCGGCGCGGCGTCTTCGTCGCGCTTGATGAAGGTGCGCTTCTTGCGCACCTCGACCTGGATGGTGCGTGCCTTGCCGGTGGCGTCGGCCTGCTTGATCTCGCTGGTGGTCTTCTTGGTCAGCGTGATCTTCTTGCGGGTTGCCCCGGTGCCATGGCTGGCCTGCAGGTAGTTCAGCAACTGCTGCTTGTCGCTGTCGGTCAGGGCGTCGGACACCGACTTCTTGGCCACCCCGGCGGCCTGGAGCTGTTCCAGCAATGCGTCAGCTGGACGCTTGAGCTCGTTCGCGAAATCGGAAACGGTGATGGTCGTCATATGCGGTGCGGGCCTCCATGATCCTTACTCTTGATCCACGAACCAGTGCTCGCGCGCCTTCAGGATCAGGGCACGGGCGTCCTCTTCGGACTGACCCGTGATCGCGGTCAATTCGTCTACGGCCAGATCGGCCAGGTCGTCGCGGGTTTTCACGCCGGCGTCGGCCAGCAGGGCAATCAGTTCGGGCGTCAGGCCGGCCAGCTCGCGCAGATCCTGCGACACCGATTCCACGCTCTCTTCGCGCGCAATCGCCTGGGTCAGCAGCGCGTCCTTGGCGCGGGCGCGCAGTTCGTTGACGGTGTCTTCATCGAACGCCTCGATGTCCAGCATCTCCTGGATCGGCACGTAGGCCACTTCCTCGAGGTTGGTGAAGCCTTCCTCGATCAGGATGTCGGCGATCTCCTGGTCGACGTCGAGCTTTTCCATGAACAGCGTGCGCAGCGTACCGGTTTCCTCGGCCTCCTTCTGCGCCGACTCGTCGGCGTCCATGATGTTGATCTTCCAGCCCGTCAGCTCGGAGGCCAGGCGCACGTTCTGTCCGCCACGACCGATGGCGATGGCCAGGTTCTCCTCGTCGACCACCACATCCATGGCGTGCTTTTCCTCGTCGACCACGATCGAGGACACGTTGGCCGGCGCCAGCGCGCCGATCACGAACTGCGCCGGATCGTCCGACCACAGCACGATGTCCACGCGCTCGCCCGCCAGCTCGTTGGTGACGGCGTTGACGCGCGTGCCGCGCACTCCGACGCAGGTACCGATCGGGTCCACGCGCTTGTCGTGGCTGACGACGGCGATCTTGGCGCGGCTGCCTGGATCGCGCGCGCAGCTCTTGATCTCCAGCAGGCCCTGCTCGATCTCGGGCACCTCGTTGCGGAACAGCTCGATCATGAACTCGGGCGCCGAGCGCGACAGCAGGATCGGGGCGCCGCGCAGGGTCAGATCGACCTCCATGATCATGGCGCGCACACGGTCGCCGTTGCGCAGGTTTTCCTTCGGGATCATTTCGCTGCGGCGCAGGCGACCTTCGACGCGGCCGGACTCAACGATGATGTCGCCCTTGTCCATGCGCTTGACGGTGCCGGTGAAGATTTTTTCGCCGCGGCTCATGAAGTCGTTGAGCAGCATCTCGCGCTCGGCGTCGCGGATTTTCTGCAGGATCACCTGCTTGGCCGCCATGGCGCCGATGCGGCCGATGGGCACCGACTCGACCGGCTCCTCGATGTACTCGTCGACCTCGATGTCGGGAATCTGCTCCTTGGCCTCGAACAGCAGGATTTCCTGGTCGGGCAACTGCAGGCCGGCCTCATCGGGCACCACGTGCCAGCGGCGGAAGGTTTCGTAGTTGCCGGTGTCGCGATCGATCGCGACACGCAGATCGACTTCGCCCTCATACAGCTTCTTGGCCGCCTGCGCCAGCGCCGCCTCGACGGCGCCGAACACCACGTCACGCTCGACGTTCTTTTCGCGCGAAATCGCCTCGACCAACATCAACAGTTCGCGATTCATGATTCTCACCTGTTCCCATGTCTGCGGACCGCACGCGCCTTGGGCGCCGGGTTCCGCTTCTCAAACCCCGTCGTCCGTCGCCGGCTGGCGCCGGCGACCCTTGAAATCCACCACCGGCGCCAGCCGCGCCGACTGCAACTCATCGAGCTCGAAGCCCAGCACCTGCTCGGGCGCGGGCGCCCGCCGGGCGCTGACGCGCTGACCCGGCTTGACCACCGGCTCGTCGCGCCAGACGATCTGCCAGCCGCCGCCCTCGGCCCTGTGCAAGGTGCCGCGGAACTTCTTGCGGTTGGCCGCCACCTGCCCTGCCGCCGCCGCCCCGATGGGCGCCTTCAGCACCAGATCGACCACCTCGCCGGCAAAACGCTCGAAATCCTGCGCGTGACGCAGGGGCCGGTCGATGCCGGGCGACGATACTTCCAGCCGCTTGTAGTCCACGCCTTCGACTTCCAGCACGTACTGCAACTGGCGCGTCACGCGCTCACAGTCTTCCACCGTGACCCAGCGCTCGGTGGCATCGCCGGGCGACCAGGGAAAGTCCACCGTGACGCGCAGCAGCCCGCCGGCGGAACGCTCCAGTTCCACCAGTTCGAGGCCCAGGCCCCGCACGGTATCGTCTATCGTCTGCTGCAAGGACACGTTGCGCACTGCTCCAGCATCGGGCCCGCTGGCGCCACCGGGCACGTTGCCCGCCGCGCCAGCCCACCCGACAATCGACCATAAAAAATGGGCGGTCTGCAAGCCGCCCATGTGGTCGTCAATTGCGGGCATTTTAACACGAAGGGACCGCCCGTCGCAAGCTGCGGCGCGCCAGCGGCGACGGCGGCCGGGCACCGCGCCCGGGTGTGCCGAGGCCCGTCAGGCGGCCGCCAGCAGCCGCTGGGTGTAGGGGTGCTGCGGCTGGCCCAGCACCTGCGCGGCAGCACCGGCTTCGACCACCGCGCCGTCCTTGAGCACCAGCACCTCGTGCGCCATGGCACGCACCACATCGACATCGTGGGTAATCAGCAGGTAGGCCAGACCACGTTCGCGCTGGAGCTGCTGCAGCAGCCCCAGCACCTGCTTCTGGATCGTGACGTCGAGCGCGCTGGTCGGTTCGTCGAGCACCAGCAGCTCGGGCTGCACGATCAGGGCGCGCGCCAGGGCGATGCGCTGGCGCTGCCCGCCGGAGAACTCGTGCGGGTAGCGCCCCAGCAGGCCCGGAAAGGCCGCCTGCGTCAGCCCCACGTCGGCCAGCGCCTGGCCAACCCGCTGGCTGCGCTCGGCCGGCGGCATGACGGGCGCGTGCACGCGAAGGCCTTCGCCGACGATCTCTTCGACCGTCAGGCGTGGCGACAGCGATGAAAACGGATCCTGAAACACCACCTGCACCGCGCGCCGCAGCGGCCGGTCGGCGCCCGCGCGGCCCTGCCAGGACCGGCCGCTTACCTGCACCTGCCCGGCCACCTGCGGGCGTGGCAGCAAGCCCAGCGCGGCCTGCGCCAGGGTCGATTTGCCCGAGCCGGATTCACCGATCACGCCCAGCGTGCGACCGGCGGCGATGGCGAAGTCGGCGCCCTGCAGCGCAACGAACGCGCCCTTGCGGAACCAGCCCCGGATGCCCGGCAGCGGCGTCGGGTAGACCACGCGCAGACCCTGCGCGCTGAGCGCCGGGGTGGCGCCGGCGTCGGCCGCGGCTTCGACCACGTCGCGTTCGGGGCGACTGGCCATCAGCTGGCGCGTGTAAGGATGCTCCGGTGCGTTGAAGATGCTTTCGGTGGCGCCCTGCTCCACCAGCCGGCCGTGCTGCATCACCGCCACGCGGTCGGCAAATCGCCGCACCAGGTTGAGGTCGTGCGTGATCAGCAGCACGGCCATGCCGTGGTCGCGCCGCAGGTCGTCGAGCAGCTCCAGCATCTGGCCACGCAGGCTGACGTCGAGCGCGGTGGTGGGTTCATCGGCCAGCAGCAGCTTGGGCGCGCAGGCCAGCGCCATGGCGATCATGGCGCGCTGGCGCTGGCCGCCCGAGAGCTGGTGCGGGTAGGCGCCGGCGCGCCGCTCAGGCTCGGGAATGCCGGTATGAGCTATCAACTCAATAGCTGCTTGCGCAGATTGGGCGGACGTTAGAGCCCTTTTCAACCTCAGAACCTCGGCAATCTGCGCGCCCACGGTCATGAGCGGGTTGAGCGCCGTCATCGGTTCCTGAAAAATCATCGCGATCTGGTCGCCGCGCAGGCCGCGCAATTCGCGCTCGGGCAGTGCCAGCAGCTCGCGCCGCTGCCGACCGTCGTCGAACCATGCGCTGCCGCCGACCCGTGCGTCGTGCAGCAGACGCAGCAGCGACAGCGCCGTCACCGTCTTGCCCGAGCCCGATTCGCCCACCAGCGCCAGCTTCTCGCCCGGCGCGATGGCCAGGCTCACGCCCTCGACCACGGTCTTGGCGCCGAAGGCGACACTGAGGTCGCGCACCTCGAGCAGCGCTGGGGCGGCTTCAGCCATGTTGAACCTTCATACGCAGAGGACGCAAAGAATTCGCAGAAGACGCAGAACGATCCCATTGCCTGGCTTCGTTCTGCGCCCTTCGCGCCGCTTTGGCGTCCTCTGCGTACGCGCGTGGGTTGTTCATGACTGCGCCTTCCTCGGATCGAGCGCGTCGCGCAGCGCGTCGCCCATGAAGGTCAGCAGCAGCAGCGTCAGCACCAGCACGCCGAAGGTGGAGATCGATATCCACCAGGCGTCGATGTTGTTCTTGCCCTGACTGAGCAGCTCGCCCAGGCTGGGCGTGCCCGGCGGCACGCCCAGGCCCAGGAAGTCCAGCGAGGTCAGCGCCAGGATCGCCGCGCTCATGCGAAACGGCAGAAAGGTGACCACCGGCGTCATGCTGTTGGGCAGGATGTGGCGCCAGATGATCTGCCCGCTGGACACGCCCAGCGCTCGCGCCGCCTTGACGTAGTCGAGCTGGCGGTTGCGCAGGAACTCGGCGCGCACGTAGTCCGACAGTCCCATCCAGCCGAACAGGCTGAGCAGCACCAGCAGCAGGCCCAGGCTGGGCGCCAGGATGGCCGAGAAGATGATCAGCAGGTACAGCTCGGGCATGGAGCCCCAGATCTCGATGAAGCGCTGAAACGCCAGATCGATCCTGCCGCCGAAAAAGCCCTGCACCGCCCCCGCCGCCACGCCCAGCAGCACGCCGACCGCCGTCAGCGCCAGGGCGAACAGCACGCTGACGCGAAAGCCGTAGATGAGCTGCGCCAGCAGATCGCGCCCGCGGTCGTCGGTGCCCAGCCAGTTGTCGCGGCTGGGGGCGCTGGGGTTGGGTGCCTTGGCAAAGTAGTTGATGGTTCTGGCGCCATACGGGTTGGGCGGGTAGATGGCCCAGTTGCCGGGCTGACTGAACTGCTGGCGGATGAAGGGGTCGAGGTAGTCGGTCTCGGTCTCGAAGTCGCCGCCGAACACCTTTTCCGGGTAGGTCTTGACCAGTGGCACGTACCACTGCCCCTGGTAGCGCACCAGCAGCGGCTTGTCGTTGGACACCAGCTCGGCCAGCAGGCTGAACCCCACCAGGACACCAAACAGCACCAGGCTCCACAAGCCCAGGCGGTTGCGCCGAAAGCGCCGCCAGGCGCGGCGCGCCGGCGAAACCGATGCGGTGACCATGCCCTCAGTCGAACTTGACACGCGGATCCACCCACACGTAGGTCAGGTCACTGATCAGCTTGGTCACAAGGCCGATCAGGGTGAACAGGTACAGCGTGCCCAGCACCACCGGGTAGTCGCGCCGGATCACGCTTTCGTAGCTCAGCAGGCCCAGGCCGTCGAGCGAAAACAGGGTCTCGATCAGCAGCGAACCGGTGAAAAAAGCGCCGATGAAGGCGGCCGGAAAGCCGGTGATGATGGGAATCAGCGCATTGCGGAACACGTGCTTCCACAGCACCTGCCGCTCGGTCAGGCCCTTGGCGCGCGCCGTCAGCACGTACTGCTTGCGGATTTCCTCCAGAAACGAATTCTTGGTCAGCATGGCGGTGACGGCAAAGCTGCCCAGCACCATGCTGGTGACGGGCAGCGTGATGTGCCACAGGTAGTCGACGATCTTGCCGCCCAGGCTCAGTTCGTCGAAGTTCGGCGACGTCAGCCCGCGCAGCGGAAACCATTGCAGTTGCCCGCCAAAGATCACCAGCAGCGCCACCCCCAGCACGAAGCCCGGGATGGCGTAGCCCACCAGCACCAGCAGCGTGGTGGCCAGGTCGAAGCGGCTGCCCGCGCGCACCGCCTTTGCCACGCCCAGCGGCACGCTGATGCCGTAGCTGATGAAGAAGGTCCACAGCCCCAGGCTGATCGACACCGGCAGCTTTTCGCGGATCAGCGCCCACACCGCCTTGTTCTGGAAGAAGCTGGTGCCCAGGTCGAAGCGCGCGAAGCGCCCCAGCATCTGCACGAAGCGCTGGTGCGCCGGCTGATCGAAGCCGTACAGCGCCTTGATCTGCTCCAGCCGCTTGGGGTCCACGCCCTGGGCACCGCGGTAGGCCAGGCCGCCGCCTTCGGCCCCGGCGGCGCCACCCACACCGGCCTTGGCCTCGGCCAGGTACTGCTCCACCGGCCCGCCCGGCACGAACTGGATCACCACGAAGGTGAGCAGCAGCACCCCCAGCAGGGTGGGCAGCATGAGCAGCAGACGCTTGAGGATGTAGGCCAGCACGATGCGCGATAGGATAGCCGGCAATCGCCCACCGACCCGACGCCCGGCGCGCCGTCGCCCTGCCCGCATGAAGCTGCACATCCTGTCCGACCTGCACCTGAGCGCAGGTGGCCTGGCGCACCCGCACACCGACGCCGACGTGGTGGTGCTGGCCGGCGACATCGCGCGCCCGGCCGCGGCGGCCGCCTGGGCGCGGGGTTTTGGCAAGCCGGTGCTCTACGTCATCGGCAACCACGAGTTCTACGGCTCCAGCCTGCCCGAGGTGCGCGCCGAGCTGCGCCGCCTGTGTGCCGGCACGCCCGTCCATCTGCTCGACAACGACGCCCTGGTGCTGGGCGGCGTGCGCTTTCTGGGCTCGACCCTGTGGACCGACTTCAGGGCCCACGGCGAGGGCGAGCGACAGGCCGAGGCCATGGCCAGATCGGCCGCGTTCATGTACGACTTCAGGCGCGTGCGCGTGGCCGCTGCGGCCGATGCGCCGATGCTGACGCCGCAAGACACCGTGCGCCTGTTCGAGCACAACACGCTCTGGCTGGCTGCGCAGCTGGCCCAGCCCTTCGCCGGACCGACGGTGGTCATCACCCACCACGCGCCCTCCACCGGCAGCATCCACCCGCGCTTTGCCGGATCACCCTTCAACGCCGCCTTCGTGTCGGCCGCCGAACACCTGCTGGACGGCCAGCGCGCCGCCCTGTGGGTGCACGGCCACACCCACGACAGCCACGACTACCGGGTCAACGGCACGCGCGTGCTGTGCAATCCGCGCGGCTACGTCAAGGACGGCGTGACGGAAAACGCCCGCTTCGACCCCCGGCTGGTGGTCGAGGTCTGACGGCCGGCGCGGCGCTGCGGGGTCAGACCAGGTCGCGTTGCATGCCGATGTGGGGGATGCCGACTTCGTCGTAGGGCTGGCCCACTGGCGCATAGCCGAGCCGCCGGTAGAAGCCCTCGGCGCTGCGCTGCGCGCTCAGCACCACGCGCCGGTCGCCGCGCCCGGCGGCGGCCTGCTGCAGCGCCTCGATCAACAGGCGGCCGACGCCGCCGCCGCGCAGCGCGCGATCCACCGCCATGCGGCCGATGCGCGCCGTGCCGGCCTGCGGCTCACCCAGCAGACGGCCGGTGCCCACCGGCACGCCCAGCCGGTTGAACACCACCGCGTGCACGGCATCGGCGTCCAGCGCGTCCCATTCCTCGTCGTGGGCAATGCCCTGCTCTTCGATGAACACCGCGCTGCGCACGGCGCGCGCGGGTTCGGCCAGCTGCGACCAGGGCCCCAGCTGCACGTCGGTCAGGCGCTCGCCGGCCTCGTAGGCGGCAAACAGCGCGCGCAGCGGCGCCGGCACCGCCCGGCTGCGCTGGCTGGCGGGATCGGCAAACACGTACACCAGCTCGGCCGTGTTCAGCAGCCGCTGGTCGCGGAAGATGGCGCCCGTGAAGGTGATGGACGAATGGCCCACGCGCTCGCAGCGCAGCGCCACGTCGAGCCGGTCGTCCAGCTGCGCGGAAGCGTTGAACTCGACCGAGGTCTTGCGCAGAAAGATGTCACCCTGCAAGCGCCGCAGCGTGGCCTCGTAAGGCAAGGCCAGCGCGCGCCAGTAGTCGGCCATGGCGCAGTCGTAGTAGGTCAGGTAGTGCGGGTTGAAGACGATCTGCTGCAGATCGACCTCGGCCCAGCGCACGCGCAGCGGGTGGTGAAAGCGAAAGTCGGCGGGTTTCATGGCCAGAACGAAGGGTCAAATCTTGCTTTAGCGCGCTTCTGGTGTGCGCAGGCAGCTATACTTTTTGCAGTACCCGAGGCGGCGCTCAGCGCTCGAACGCCCGCCGCAGCGCCGCCGCCGCGTCGGCGTGCAGCTGGCGCGCCTCGACGATGCTGCGGCCCATGGTCAGGAACCCATGCACCACGCCGCGGTAGATCTCCAGCTCCACCGGCACGCCGGCGGCGCGCAGTTTGTCGGCGTACAGCAGCCCTTCGTCCACCAGCGGGTCGCATTCGGCCAGGCCGACCCAGGCCGGGGCCACGCCGTCCACCTCGGCGCTCTTGAGCGGGGCAAAGCGCCAGTCGCTGCGGTCGACGCTGTCGATGTAGTGGTGGAAAAACCAGTCGATCAGCGCCTTGTCCAGCAACGGGCCCTGGGCGTACAGGGCGTGCGAATCGGTGTCCTGGTGGTCGGTGGTGCCGGGGTAGATGAGCAGTTGCAGCGCCAGCGGCAAGCCCAGGTCGCGCGCGTGGATGGCGCTGACGGCGGCCAGCGTGCCGCCGGCCGAATCGCCGCCGACGGCGATGCGCGCGCCATCCAGCGCCAGCGCCGCCGCGCCCTCGCCCGCCAGCCAGCGCAGCGCGTCCCAGGCGTCGTGCACCGCGGTGGGAAAGCGGTGCTCGGGCGCCAGCCGATAGTCCAGCGACAGCACCGCCGCACCGCTTTGCTCGGCCAGCACGCGGCAGACGGTGTCGTGCGACTCGACGCTGCCGATGGTGAAGCCACCGCCGTGCAGGTACAGCAGCACCGGCAGGCCGGCGGCAAGGCTGGGCGCCACCAGGCGCGCCGGCAGCGCCGCCCCATCACGCGCCGGAATCTGCAGCTGCTGCACCCGGGGCAGCCGGGGTTTGGGCACGTCCAGCACGCCGATCGACGCCGCGTGGGCCGCCTTGGCTTCGGCCGCCGTCAGCGTGTGCATGGGCGGGTACGGGGCACGCGCCATGCGCTCGACCAGCAGGCGCATGGCGGGCGTCAGGCGGGCGTGGATGTCTGGGCCGTGGTTCAAGGTCAAATCAGCCTCTGGCGCAATTCCAGCAAGCGCCAGAAGCTATCACAACAATAGCAATCGGGTTGGGCTTCAGCGGGCGCCAAAACGAGCGCGGCAGCCGCGATCCACCCACAGGTTGCCCCGGCGGCGGTCGTAGCCCCAGCTGGAGCCTTCGATGCAGGCGTCACTGGAGTACTGCTCGACCACATACGGGCGACCCTGGCGCGAATCCCAGTTGCACTGGGTGTAGCGCCGGTCCTCGCTGGTGCATTCGACTTCGTAGCGGCCGCCACCCTGGCCCCAGTTGCCACCACCGCCCCAGCCGCCCGCCGCGGCGAATTCGCCCCGGCAGCCGTACTGCACCCAGACGCCGCCATTGCGGCTGCCCCAGCTGCGGCCCTCGATGCAGGCCGATTCGGACAACTGGCGCACCAGCACCTGGCGACCCCGCGTCGGTCCCCGGCACTCGTTGTAGCGGTCGTCGCGGCTTTCGCAGCGGTAGGTCTCGCTGCTGCCACCGCCGCCACCCCAGCCGGCCACGCCAAACACCCCGCGGCAGCCGGCGTTGACCCACACCGTGCCCGATCCGCGGTTGCCCCAGGTCTGGCCTTCGATGCACGGCGTCTGCGATTCCTGGCGCAGCAGGCTCAGGCGCCCGCCCACCGGCGCCCGGCACTCGCGGTAGCGGCCGTCATCGCTCTCGCAGCGCACGGCGCTGCGTTCGTCGTAGCTGCCGCCGCCCCCAGGCACCACGATGCTGCCCGGAGGCTGGCCCACGTAGGCGGCGGCAAACTGCCCGCGGCAACCGCGCGCCACCCACACCGTGCCCGGCGCACGGCTGCCCCAGGTCTGGCCTTCCACACAGTTGGAGGCCGACAGCTGGTTGACCAGCATGGGCGGCCCCCCGAATGGGGTGCGGCATTCGCGGAAATCACCGTCCAGGCTTTCGCACTGAACGATCTGGCCGCCGCCCGGCGGCAGCGCCGGGCCTACCGGCTGCCATTGGGCCTGGGCCGCCGGCGTCAGCGCCAGGGCGGCCCATGCCAGGGCAATACCTTTGAAGCATCGAAACATGATCTGAGTTCCCTCCATAAAAAGCGTGGTTATGCGGACATCAACGCACGGCCAGGCCGAACGGATGTCCGCCGCCTCACCTGAAGCTGACCGTGGCCGGCTGCAGGCCCGGCACGCCGTCGTAGTGCACCGTCACCTTCAGCCCCGGCTTGGGCGGCAGCAGGGCCGAGAACGAGCCCAGGCTGACCACCTGTCCCGGCTGCAGCGACAGCCCCTGCGCCTTCAGCGCCTTGGCCAGCCACACCACGGCGTTGAGCGGGTGGCCCAGCACGTCGCTGCCCTTGCCGCCGCCCAGGGCCGCGCCCTGGCCGTCGACCAGGCGCACGTTCATGTCGCGCAGCTGGTCGAGCAGGCGCGCCTGTCCGGCGGCGTCGGCCGGCACCAGCAGCGGCGCGCCGCGCACGCCCAGGCGGGTGCCGACGTTGAGTGCGCTCAGCACCGCGCCGTTGATCTTGGGTGGCGCCTCGACCATCAGGTCGGGCAGTTCGATGAAGGGAATCACCTGATCCACATGCGCCAGCACCTGCGCCGGCGTGCTGGCGTCGTTGATGGCGCGGTCCTTGACGCGCACCAGCAGGTCGGCCTCGTACAGCGGGCGCGAGCCGAAGCTGGCGTCGAGCGTGACGTCGCTGTTGAGGATCATGCCGCTGTACAGCGCGCCCCACACCGGCTGGTCGGTGTTGAAGCGCTTTTGTACCGCCGGGTTGGTCAGCCCCGCCTTGTAGCCCACCAGACGCCCGGCCTGCCCCGCCAGGCGCTGCTGCAGCTTGGAGCGCGAGCAGTGCGCATCGGCCATGGTCAGGGTTTCGGGCGGGTTGGCCGCCGGGCGGCGCGCGTTGTAGTCGGCCAGCAGGCGATCGACGGCAACGTTGCTCAGGCAGCCGGGCGTGTCGGCCACCACCGGGGCGGACGTGCTGGCGCAACCGGCCAGCAGGGCCAGTGCGGCGGCCAGGGCCAGGCTGTGTAGCGTGCGTGACTTCATGGGGGGATCCTCCTCGGGGTTTGGGTGAAAATGAATCGAGTTGCCGATACATCGTAGCTTGGAAATCACCCCATGGCCCTCATCCAATACCTGACCCAGATCGAGTTCGATTTCGGCGCCCTGGCGCGCATCGGTGAGCATTGCCAGCGCGTGGGCATCACGCGCGCCCTGGTGGTGACCGACGCCGGCGTGCGCGCCGCCGGCGTGCTGCAGCCGGTGCTGGACGCGCTGGGCCCGCGCGCCGTGGCGGTGTTCGACGACGTGCCTTCCAACCCCACCGAGGCCGCCGTGCGTGGCGCCGTGGCGCAGTACCAGCAGCACGGCTGCGACGGCCTGATCGCGGTCGGCGGCGGCAGCCCGATCGACTGCGCCAAGGGCGCCGCCATCGCCGCCACCCACCCGGGCCCGCTGACCCATTACGCCACCATCGAGGGCGGCTCCGAGCGCATCAGCGCCGCCGCCGCGCCGCTGATCGCCGTGCCCACCACCGCCGGCACCGGCAGCGAGGTGGCGCGCGGCGCCATCGTGATCGTCGACGACGGGCGCAAGCTGGGCTTTCACTCCTGGCACCTGATGCCGCGCGCCGCCATCTGCGACCCGGCCCTCACCCTGGGGCTGCCGCCCAAGCTGACCGCCGCCACCGGCATGGACGCCATCGCCCACTGCATGGAAGTGTTCATGGCGCCGGCCTTCAACCCGCCGGCCGACGGCATCGCGCTGGAAGGCCTGCGCCGCGGCTGGGCCCACATCGAGCGCGCCACGCACGACGGCAGCGACCGCGAGGCGCGCCTGAACATGATGGCCGCCAGCATCCATGGCGCCATGGGCTTTCAGAAAGGGCTGGGCTGCGTGCACAGCCTGAGCCACAGCCTGGGCGGGGCCGACCCGCGCCTGCACCACGGCACGCTGAACGCGGTGTTTCTGCCGGCCGTGATCGGCTTCAACGCCGAGGCCGAATCGATGCGCCGCGAACAGCGCCTGGCGCGCATGGCGCAGGCCATGGGGCTGCCGCCCGGGGCCGACGTGGCCGACGCCGTCCGCGCCATGACGGCGCGCCTGGGCCTGCCCAGCGGCCTGGCCGCCATGGGCGTGAGCGAAAACCAGTTCGACGGCGTGATCGCGCACGCCCTGCTGGACCATTGCCACAAGACCAACCCGCGCATCGCCAGCGCCGACGACTACCGGCGCATGCTGCACGCCTCGATGTAACTTCGGGTGGCGCCACAAGCTATCAAATAAATAGCTGCTGGCGCACGATTGGTAAGCGCCGGCGCCAGATTTCATTCTGTAACAGACGGGCGATCAGCCCCCGCCCTGACCATGCACCGCGCCCAGGTGGCGCGCGCTGCGCAGCGGCGCGTCGACGGGCCGTTCGAGCGCGGACGACAGCCCGACCAGAATGCCGCAGTCACCCGACGGCTGCACCGCCGCGCAGCTGGCGCGCAGCGCCTTGAGCTGGCGCTCCAGCGCGCGCAGCTCGCGGATGCGGCGGCTGACGTGGCCGATGTGCTCGTCCAGCACCCGGTTGGCGGCGCCGCAGTCGGCGTCCGGCGCATCGCGCACCGCCAGCAGCTCGCGCACCTCGTCCAGCGACATGTCCAGGCCGCGGCACTGGCGAATGAAGCGCAGGCGCTCCAGGTGCGCCTCGTCGTAGACGCGGAAGTTGCCCGCCGTGCGCGCCGGCGCGGGCAGCAGGCCCTGACGCTCGTAGTAACGGATGGTTTCCACGCCGGTGGCCGAAGCCTGGGCCAGATCGCCGATTTTCATGATCACGCACCTGGGGTGGGGTTAAGACAACGCAATGCTTGACTCTGTAGTGACTACAGCGTTTTCAATATACCCGAAGGTTGGCCAGACCGCCACCGAAACGCCCCATGAGCAGCAGCACCGCCCA
This sequence comes from Rubrivivax sp., assembly GCA_020848515.1. Taxonomy (GTDB): domain Bacteria; phylum Pseudomonadota; class Gammaproteobacteria; order Burkholderiales; family Burkholderiaceae_C; genus Ottowia. The sequence continues at coordinate 22,685 of JADLIA010000135.1, forward strand.
CCCCCACGTCCACCCGCACCGCCACGCGCACGACCACGCGCATGAGCATGGGCACGACCATCCCCACGCCGACCACGATTGCGGCGGCGCCGCCTGTGAAGTGGCGGCGCGGCCGATCGACTTCTCGGCGCTGGCGGCGGGCGGCGCCCTGCTGCTGCGCATTCCCGACATGGACTGCGCCAGCGAGGAGGCGCAGATCCGCCGCGCGCTGGAGGGCCAGGCCGCGGTGCGCGGCCTGCGCTTCGACTTGGGCGCGCGCACGCTGGCGGTGGACGCGCCCGACAGCGCCTGGCCGGCCGTCGAGCAAGCCATCGCCGCCACCGGCCTGAAAACCGAGCGCCTGAGCCAGCCGACCAACGCCGCCGACACCCGCCGCCGCCAGCGCCGCCAGGCCACCCAGCTGGCCGGCGCCCTGCTGCTGGCCCTGGGCGCCGAGCTGCTGCACTTCGTCGCCCCCGACACCCGGCCCTGGCAGTTCGCCAGCATGGCGCTGGCGGCGCTGGCCATTGCGCTGTCGGGCTTTGGTGTCTACCGCAAGGGGTTGGCGGCGCTGGCGCGCGGCCAGCTGGGCATTTCGGCCCTGATGACGGTGGCCGTCACCGGCGCCTTCCTGATCGGCCAGTGGGCCGAAGCCGCCATGGTGATGGCGCTGTATTCCATCGCCGAGCTGATCGAGGCGCGCGCCGTCGATCGCGCGCGCCACGCCATCGGCGGCCTGCTGGCGCTGACGCCGCCGCTGGCTGAGGTGCGCCAGCCGGACGGCGGCTGGCTGACGCAGCGCGCCGACAGCGTGGCGAGCGGTGCGCTGGTGCGCGTGCGCCCGGGCGAGCGGCTGGCGCTGGACGGGCGCGTGACCGCCGGCCACAGCGCCATCGATCAGGCCCCCATCACCGGCGAAAGCGTGCCGGTCGAGAAGGCGCCCGGCGACGAGGTGTTTGCCGGCACCATCAACCAGCACGGTGCGCTGGAATACGAAGTCACCGCGCCGGCCAGCGACACGGTGCTGGCGCGCATCATCCACGCGGTCGAGCAGGCCCAGGGCACGCGCGCGCCGACGCAGCGCCTGGTGGACCGCTTTGCCGCCGTCTATACCCCGACGGTGTTCGCCATCGCGCTGGGGGTGGCGCTGCTCGGGCCGTGGCTGGCCGGCTGGCCCTGGCTGACGGCGCTGTACAAGGCGCTGGTGCTGCTGGTGATCGCCTGCCCCTGCGCCCTGGTCATCGCCACGCCGGTCACGGTGGTCAGCGGCCTGGCAGCGGCGGCGCGCCGCGGCATTCTGATCAAGGGCGGCGCGTACCTGGAAGAAGCGCGTCGGCTGCGCCACATCGCGCTGGACAAGACCGGCACCCTGACCGAAGGGCGGCCGCGCCTGGTGGCGCGCGAGCTGGTCGATGACCGGCAGGAAGAAGCCCGCGTCTGGCAGCTGGCCGCCAGCCTGGCGGCGCGCTCGGACCACCCGGTGTCGCGCGCCATCGCGCAGGGCCTGGGCAACGAGCCGCTCGCCGTGCACGACTTCGGCGCCGCCGCCGGGCGTGGCAGCAACGGTCGCATCCACGATCAGGCGCTGGTGCTGGGCAACCACCGCTGGATCGAGGAGCGCGGCCAGTGTTCGCCCGCGCTGGAGGCGCGCATGCAGGCGCACGAGGCGCAGGGACGCAGCGTCAGCCTGCTGGCCGACGACCGTGGCGTGCTGGCGCTGTTCGCCGTGGCCGACGCACTCAAGCCCGACACGCCCGCCGCCGTGCAGCAGCTGCGCGCGCTGGGGGTGGAGCCGATCATGCTGACCGGCGACAACCCGACCACCGCGCAGGCCATCGCCGCTCAGGCCGGCATCGGCGACGTGCGCGCCGGCCTGCTGCCGCAGCACAAGCTGGAGGCCATCACGGCGCTGAACGCGCACAGCCCTGGCACCGTGGGCATGGTGGGCGACGGCATCAACGACGCCCCGGCGCTGGCCGCCGCGGCGCTGGGCTTTGCCATGGGTCAGGGCGGCACGCACGTGGCCAGCGAGGCCGCCGACGTGGTGATCATGAACGACGACCTGCGCCGCGTGCCCGAAACCGTGCGCCTGTCGCGCCGCACGCACGCCATCCTGTGGCAGAACATCGCCCTGGCGCTGGGCATCAAGGCGGTGTTTCTGCTGCTGGCGGTGCTGGGCAGCGCCACCATGTGGATGGCGGTGTTCGCCGACATGGGGGCGTCGCTGCTGGTGGTGTTCAACGGTCTGCGCATGCTGCGCTGGAGGGGGTGAGGCGGTGTGAACCAAGCCCTGATGCCTTTGGTGACCGCCCTGGCCCGAGCCCGTTCACTTCCATTTCGATAGCTGCTGGCGCATGCTGCAAGCGCGCTACAAGGCTATTTGGCTTGCTGGCCGCGCAGTTTCTCGAACGCCGAGGCCATGGCGGTGGCGGCCGCCGAGCCGCGTTCGCGCCCTGCCGCGTGGCCCGGGCGCGCCGGCCGCCCGGCGGGCTCGAAGCGGTTGTCGCGCGGCGCGTCACGGCGCGGCGCGGCGGCGTCCAGCTTCATCGTCAGGCTGATGCGCTGGCGCGCCGCGTCCACCTCCAGCACCTTGACCTTCACGATCTGACCGGTCTTGACCACCTCGCGCGCGTCCTGCACGAACTTGTGGGCCAGCTGGCTCACATGCACCAGCCCGTCCTGGTGCACGCCCAGGTCGACGAAGGCGCCGAAGGCGGCCACGTTGCTGACGGTGCCTTCCAGCACCATGCCGGGCTTCAGATCGGCGATGTCTTCCACGCCCTCGTTGAAGCGCGCCACCTTGAAGTCGGGGCGCGGATCGCGGCCGGGTTTTTCCAGCTCGACCAGGATGTCCCTGACGGTGACGGCGCCGAACGCCTCGGTGACGAACTGCTCCGGCCTGAGCGTGCGCAGCAGCTCGGCACGCCCCATCAGCTGCTCGATCGGCCGCCCGGCCTTCAGGATGATCTGCTCGACCAGCGGATAGGTTTCAGGGTGCACGCCGGTCACATCCAGCGGGTTGTCGCCGCCGCGGATGCGCAGAAAGCCGGCGCTCTGCTCGAAGGTCTTGAGCCCCAGGCCGCTGACTTCCAGCAACTGCTGGCGGCTCCTGAAGGCCCCGTGCTGCTCGCGCCAGCGCACCACGGCGCGCGCCACCGCCGGGCTCAGGCCCGACACCCGCGCCAGCAGCGGCGCGCTGGCGGTGTTCAGGTCCACGCCGACGCCGTTGACGCAGTCTTCCACCACCGCGTCGAGCTGGCGCGCCAGCGCGCTCTGGTTGACGTCGTGCTGGTACTGGCCGACGCCGATCGCCTTGGGATCGATCTTCACCAGCTCGGCCAGCGGGTCCTGCAGGCGACGCGCAATGCTGGCGGCGCCGCGCAGGCTCACGTCGACGTCCGGCAGCTCCTGGCTGGCGTATTCGCTGGCGCTGTAGACGGAGGCACCGGCTTCGCTGATAACTATCTTTTCGATAGCTGCTGGCGCTTGCCCAGCAAGCGCTGCAGCCTGTTTTTTCACCAGTTTGATGAGGTCGCCGGCGAGCCGGTCGGTTTCGCGGCTGGCGGTGCCGTTGCCGATCGCGATCAGCTGCACCCCGTGCCGCGCGACCAGGCCCGCCAGGGTGTGCAGGCTGCCGTCCCAGTCGCGCCGCGGCTCGTGCGGATAGACGGTGGCGGTTGCCAGCAGCTTGCCGGTGGCGTCGACCACCGCCACCTTGACGCCGGTGCGGATGCCCGGGTCCAGCCCCATCACGACCTTGTGGCCGGCCGGCGCGGCCAGCAACAGGTCGCGCAGGTTGTCGCCGAACACCTTGATCGCCACCTGCTCCGCGTCTTCGCGCAGGCGGGCCAGCAGCTCGCGTTCGGTGGACAGTTGCAGCTTGACGCGCCAGGTCCAGACCACGCACCGACGCAGCAGGTCGTCGGCGGCGCGGCCCTGGTGCGACCAGCCCAGATGCAGGGCGATCCGCCCTTCGGCCAGCCCGATCGATGCTACGGTTTTGGTAGCTGCTGGCGCAGGCTCCGCGTCGGGAATCACCAGTTTCACATCCAGTATTTCGAGCTGGCGGCCGCGAAACACCGCCAGCGCCCGGTGACTGGGCACGCGGGCGATCGGCTCGTCGTAATCGAAGTAGTCGCGAAACTTGGCCACCTCGGCATCGGCCTCGTTCCTGCCGGCGGCCAGCTTGCTCTGCAGCAGGCCGTCGGCCCACAGCCATTCGCGCAGCGACTGCACCAGGGCGGCGTCTTCGGCCCAGCGCTCGCTCAGGATGTCGCGCACGCCGTCCAGCACCGCCTGCACGGTGCCGAAGTCCTCCCCGCCCTCGCCTTTTTCCGCCCGGGTGAAACCCTGCGCCTCACGGGCGGGGTCCAGCGTCGGGTCGCCCCACAGGCGGTCGGCCAGCGGTTCGAGGCCGAATTCGCGCGCGATCTGGCCCTTGGTGCGGCGCTTGGGTTTGTAGGGCAGGTACAGGTCTTCCAGCTCCTGCTTGGTCGGCGCGGCTTCCAGGGCGGCGCGCAATTGCGCTGTCAGCTTGCCCTGCTCTTCGATGCTTCGCAGGATGGCGGCGCGCCGTTCGTGCAGCTCGCGCAGATAGGCCAGGCGCGCCTCCAGCTCGCGCATCTGCACGTCGTCCAGGCCGCCCGTGGCTTCCTTGCGGTAGCGGGCGATGAAGGGCACCGTGGCGCCGCCATCGAGCAGCGTGATGGCGGCCTCGACCTGGGCCTGGCGGACTTTCAGCTCTGCGGCGATCTGTGACGTGATGGTGTGCATGCCAGCCTCGCGCCCCTGCCCCGCGCACGGGGTGGGTGGCGCCAAAAAAAGCTGGCGAGTTTGCCACAGGCATCGGCGCCTGCGACGGCGCAGGACCCAGGGGATGTGAAGACCTGCCGACGACCCGAACGGGGCGCCCCGGCGCAGCACCCCATGGCCTGCGGACAGGTTCTCAGAGTGCGGCGATTGCGGTCACTACCGGACGGGTGGGTTGAGGCGATGAATGCCGGTATGCGGGATCCGTTCACACGACATCAGACCGTCTCCGGGAACGTCAGTGACTCCATGGGCACCTGCAGGGTTACCCGCGTGCCTTCGCCCGCAACGCTCTCGATGTCGAGGCGGCCACGCAGGTGCTGCGCACGCCGCCGCATGCCAGGCAATCCCTTGCCGCCTGGACGACCGGGCAGCTGGCTACCAGATATGCGGGCGTCGGCGCCGGCAGAGCCGTCAGACGGCCGACCGAACCCCCGACCGTTGTCGACGATCTCCAGCCACAACGCGTCCCGTGTCTTCATGTGACACATGCGCACCGTCACTTCGGTGGCGCATGCATGATGCACCGCGTTCGCCACACTTTCCTGCGCAATGCGCAACACTTCACGCGCCGGTGCGCCTCGCACCTGCTCGAGTCGGTTCTCGTCGGTCACATGCCAGACCATTTCGATGCCGGCGGCGTCCAGCAGAGGACTCATGCGATAGCGCAGGCACGCCATCAAACTGACAAGCGACGCATCCTCATCCACCCCGTCGACCAGCAGCTTGAGGTCGATCAAGGCCTCCTGCAAAGCGGCGGCGGTTGCGCGCCCCTGCGGTGAGCCGCGATCCAGCGCCGAAATGATGGTGGTCAGCTGCGAGCCCACACCGTCGTGCAGATCCTGCGCCAGTTGCTGGCGTTCCAACGTCGCCAGCCCGCCGTGCCGGCGCAAGTCGGTTGCGCCGCCGATGCGGTGCGTCAGCGTCAGCCACACCACGAACAGCATCGGTGTGTAGAGCAACTGCGCCCATGAGATGGCGACGGCCGCTCCCCTGGCCGAGTGCAAATCCGTCAGCATCACCCCCAGCGCGGCGATGGCCGCCAACAGCACCGTCCAGGCCCGGCCGCCACCGTGGCGCCACAGCGTGTGCGCCAGCATCAGCACCAGTGCCGCACCGCAGGCGATGTTGAGGATCTCCCAGCCCCACCCTCCGAGCGGCCGCCACACCGCCAGCAGCAGGCCAGCAAGGGTCTGCACGGCGATCAGCAGACGGGCAAGCGGGCGCCCTCCCCTGAGGGCCATCACAAGAAACACCGTCACCCCAAGGATCATGAGCTGATAGATCAGCCGACTGACGATGCTGAAGCGCTCGCCTTCGACCCCACCGTGCAGCGCCAGCAGTTCCGCCCCTGCCAGACACGCAAACGGCAATGTGACCGCGCAATAAAGCCAATCGATCCGGCGTCGACTGCGCAACGCGGCCACCAGCGCGCCCGTGGCCAGCACAATGGCGATCAGCAGGGCGACCGAAGCAGGCAGCATGGCGAACAACGCCCTCCGATGCGAACGGGGCCCCGGTCAGACGCGGCAGTGGCCTGACCGGGGCGCGGTCAGGACAGCCAGCCCCATTGCGACGCCAGGCTGACCGCCTGCGCACGCGTACGCACCTGGAGCTTGCGGTACATGTTCTTGATGTGGGTGTTGACCGTCTGGTCGCTGATGCCCAGGCGTTTGCCGATCTCGCAGCTGGTGTAACCCGAAGCCACCAGGCGCAGGATCTCGCGCTCGCGCTCCGACAGCTTCTCGCCACCGGAGCCCTTGCGCACCCGGGGCGCCGACGGCGCGCGCACCGCGCCGCCATCGAGCCGCTTGAGCAGGCGACGCGCCAGGTTAGGCGTGATCGACGCCCCGCCATTGACCACCTGCAGCACGGCCTGCGGAAAGTTGCCGAACCAGGAGTTCTTGATCACATAGCCGGTGGCGCCGAGCTCGAAGGCATGC
>JADLIA010000136.1 GCA_020848515.1 Rubrivivax sp.
TCAGCGCCGCCATGCGGATGGCGTTGCGGCTGTAGTCGCTGAAGGTCAGGAAGGTGCCGCCGTAGGGGATGAAGCCGCCATGCAGCGCCACCCCGTTCATGATGGCGGCCATGCCGAACTCGCGCACCCCGTAGTTGATGTGGCGGCCGATGCGGCCCTGGGCGTCGTGCACCACATCGCCGGCCGCGTCGACGCGCAGCGCCGGCGTGTGGCTGGTGTTGGTGAGGTTGGAGCCGGTCAGGTCGGCGCTGCCACCCAGCAGCTCGGGCAGCGCGGCGGTGAAGGCCTCCAGCGCGATCTGGCTGGCCTTGCGGCTGGCCACGGTCTCGGCTTTCTGGTGCGCCGCCACGGCGGCGTCCACCGCCACCTGATGGAAGTTCGGCGGCAGCTCGCCGCGCAGGCGGCGCAGCAGCTCGGCCGCCAGCTCCGGGTGCGCGGCCTGGTAGGCCGCCAGGCGCTGCGTCCACTCGGCTTCGCGGGCCTGGCCGGCAGCGCGCGCATCCCAGGCGGCGCCGACGTCGGCCGGGATCTCGAACGGTGCGGCGTCCCAGCCCAGCGCGGCGCGGGTGAGGGCGATTTCCTCGGTCCCCAGCGGCTCGCCATGCGCCTTGGCGCTGTCCTGGCGGTTCGGGCTGCCCTTGCCGATGTGGGTCTTGCAGACGATCAGCGTCGGCCGGTCGCTGCTGCGGCGCGCCTGCGCGATGGCGCGATCGACGGCGTCGACGTCGTGGCCGTCGATCGGCCCGATCACATTCCACCGATAGGCGGCAAAGCGCGCCGGCACGTCATCGACGAACCAGGGTGCGACCTGACCGTCGATGCTGATGCCGTTGTCGTCGTACAGCGCAATCAGCTTGTTCAGTTTCCAGGCCCCGGCCAGCGCGCAGGCCTCGTGGCTGACGCCCTCCATCAGGCAGCCGTCGCCCAGGAACACGTAGGTGTGGTGATCGACGATGGCGTGGCCGGGGCGGTTGAACTCGGCCGCCAGCAGCTTCTCGGCCAGCGCCATGCCGACCGCGTTGGTCACGCCCTGGCCCAGCGGGCCGGTGGTGGTTTCCACGCCGGGGGTCAGACCGACCTCGGGGTGGCCGGCGGTCTTGCTGTGCAACTGGCGGAAGTCCTTCAGTTCCTGCAGCGGCAGCTCGTAGCCCGACAGATGCAGCAGGGCGTACAGCAGCATCGACGCATGGCCGTTGGACAGCACGAAGCGGTCGCGGTCGGCCCACTGCGGGTTGGCCGGGTTGTGCCTGAGGTGCCGCGTCCACAACGCCACGGCCATGTCGGCCATGCCCATGGGGGCGCCCGGGTGGCCCGACTTGGCTTGTTGTACGGCGTCCATGGCCAGGGCGCGGATCGCGTTGGCCATGCGGGAAGGATTTGCCATGGAGCGGCTCCGGAAGGCGGTGCAGGAGGGGGGAAACCGGCGATTTTACCGGGCCCCCCAGGGCCGGCGCGGCGACGCCGCGCATGGCCCCGCAAGCCGGGCGGCTGTCGCCTGCGGCACGCGCGCCGCACCGCCGCCACGTGGCGCGGGCTTATCCTGCGCCCCATGGACCCTTGCACTTCACCGGACATCCCGGCCGGCTTTCATCCGCTGCAGGCGGGCGGCGGCTTCATGGCCTTCAACGGCCCGCTCTATCTGCGGCACCAGGGCGACGACGTGCGCTTCGGCCTGCGGGTGGAGCCGCGCCACTGCAATCCCATGGGCAACCTGCACGGCGGCATGATGGCCAGCTTCTGCGACATGCTGCTGCCGCTGTCGGTGCACCGCAAGGGCGCCGGGCTCGGCCAGCGTTTTCTGCCCACCATCAGCCTGCAGATCGACTACCTGGCGCCGGCCCCGCTGGGCTGCTGGATCGAGGGCACGGCCGAGCTGCTGCGCGCCACCCGCACGCTGGTGTTCGCGCAGGGCCTGGTGACCGCCGATGGCGAACCCTGCGCGCGCGCCAGCGGGGTGTTCAAGATCGGGCCCGAGATGCCGACCGAGCTGGCCGGCTGAGCCGCCGCGCTGGGGCTGGCGGAGCGTCAGAGCGCGCAGGCGCGCAGAAAGCGCGCGCACAGCGCCTGCATGCCGACGCGGTCGACCTCGTCGAAGCGCGCCGGCCGCGGGCTGTCCACGTCCCACACGCCCAGCAGGCTGCCGTCACGGCGCAGCAGCGGCACCACGATTTCCGAGCGCGAGGCGCTGTCGCAGGCGATGTGGCCGGCAAAGGCATGCACGTCCGGCACCACCTGGGTCTGGCGCGTGGCCGCCGCCGTGCCGCACACCCCGCGACCGAAGGCGATGCGCACGCAGGCCGGTTTGCCCTGAAACGGCCCGACCACCAGCTCCTGGCCTTCGGCAAAGTAGAAGCCGCACCAGTTCAGCTCGGGCAGGGCGTGAAACACCAGTGCGGCAAAGTTGGCGGCGTTGGCGATCAGCTGCGTTTCGCCGTGCAGCAGCCCGTCGACCTGGCGCGCCAGCTCGGCGTATTGCTCGGATCGGTCGGTGGCGGACAGGGGGGTGACGTCGAACATGGGTCAGGGTGGATCGGTGCTTGTGTCAGGGTGCGGCGCCTTGCAGGATGGCGCGCACCAGCCGCCGGCTGTGGACGCCGAAATGGCGCATCAGCGTGGCCAGGGTCTGTTCCAGCGCCTGCTTGGCGGGCGCGCCGCGCTGCGCCACCTCGGCCATCAGGTCGATGCCGCCGGCGTGCACGCCGAAGTCGAACGTCGGGTCATCGACGTAGCCGGCGGGCACGGTGGCCAGCAGCTGCGCCGTCACCGTTTCGCCGGCGGCGTGCGCCTGGCGCGCCACTTCGTCGCGCAGCGTGGTATCGCTCCACGGGCCGTAGCTGGCGTCGGCCGCGGTGTCGCGCAGCGCCTGCTCCAGCGGGCCGGCCTTGCGGGCCTGGGCGCTGGCCTGGATCATCTGGCTTTCGTAACGCTCCAGCACCAGGTGGCGGTTGGACAGGCGCACCACCATGTCGTTCTTGGCGCCGGGCCGTCCCAGCAGGGCCAGCAGCTGGATGCCGATCAGGCGCGCGCTCGAGTAGCCCGGCGCCAGGCTGGCGTGGTAGGGCTGGGTCAGGTCCTGCAGGTAGTGCAGCGCCAGCCCGGCAAAGCGCCAGCCCCAGTACGGGTGGCCGCGGCGAAAGGCCAGCTGCGCCAGTCCCTGGTACTGGTGGGCGCGCAGCAGCGGGTAGGTGCGTTTCAGAAACCCGGCCGCCGCGTAGATCAGGCCCGACTCGTGGTAGTAGCCCATGTGAAACGGCGCCTGGGTGGCGAAGTCCAGGCTGGGGTTGCCGAACGGGATGTGGCCGAAGCCGTAGCCCGGGCCCCAGCTGGAGGGGCTGTCCTGCCACAGGTTCAGGTCCATGCCGTAGTCGGGTTCATCGCTGGCCGACGCCAGCACGGCGATCGGGGCCACGGCCTGGCCGGCGTGCAGGCGCACGAAGCGGTGCTTTTCGCCGTCCTTGTCGCGCAGCGGCAGCGCGCTGACGGCGTCGTGCGGCAGGCGCTCGGCCTGCGGCTCGGGGCCCCAGGGGTCGGGCTGCACGTACAACGCCAGCCGGCTGTCGGGCGACACGCGCAGCGCCGTCAGGAACGCCCGCCGCAGCGCCTGCGGACCCTGGCTGGCCACCGCCGGGTCAAAGCGCAGGGCTGCCGGCAGCGGCGGGTAGTGCGGCAGATGCGCCTGCGCCCAGGCGTCCTGCGCCTGCAGCAGGTCGGCGATCGGCTGGGCCTGCGCGGCCAGGAACTGCTCCAGCGGCTCGGCCAGCACGGCCGGGGCCTGGGCCACCTCGGGCATGGGCTCGAAGGCGCGGTAGCTGGCCAGCGCGTGGTTGCTCCAGGCCTGGGCGGAAAGATGGGCGCCGAAGCTCAGCGCGACGGTGATCAGCAGACGTTTCATGGGCAGGGCGGTTCAGTCGCGTGAAGGGTAACCCGTGATGTCGCGGATGTCGCGGTACAGCGGCGCCAGCTGGCGGTACATGCGCAGGTACACGCGCCGGTACAAGCGCTCGTAAGTGTGCGCATGCTCGGGCTGGGGCGCAAACACCTGGCCCACGCGCGTCATGGCGCGCACCGCGCTGGCGAAGTCGGGCTGCAGCCCCAGCCCCACGCTGGCGATGATGGCCGCGCCCAGGCCGCTGGTCTCGTACAGGTGCGGGCGTTCGGCCGGCCGGTTGAACACGTTGGCGGTGATCTGCAGCGCGGCGTCGCTCTGCGAGCCGCCGCCGGCCACGCGCACCCGTTCGATGGCGATGCCGCTGCGCCGCTCGACGCGCTCGGCCGCCTCGCGCAGCGCGTAGGCCAGTCCTTCCAGGATGGCGCGGTACAGGTGGGCGCGCGTGTGCACGTCGCCAAAGCCGATGATGGCGCCCTTGGCTTCGGGGCCGGGTTGCTTGATGCCCGGGTTCCAGAACGGCTGCAGCGTCAGGCCCTGGGCGCCCGGCGGCACGGTGCCCACCAGTTCGTCGAACAGGGTCTCGGGCGCCACCCCGCGCTCGCGCGCCAGGCGCTCTTCGTGCTGACCGAACTGCTCCCGGAACCAGCGCACCATCCAGAAGCCGCGCGTGATCTGCACCTCGGGGTTGAAGTGGCCCGGCACGGCGGCCGGGTAGGGCGGGATGAAGCGCGTGGCTTCCAGGTAGCGTGCGGTGGTGATGTTGACCGTGGCCGCCGTGCCGTAGGACAGGCAGGCCACCTCGGGCGACAGGCAGCCCGCGCCCAGCACCTCGCAGGCCTTGTCGGCGGCGCCGGCGATCAGCGGCAGGCCGGCCGGAATGCCGCTGGCCTGCGCCGCCTCGGCGCTCACGGTGCCCAGCCGCGCGCCGGGCGGCAGCAGCTCGGGCAGCATGGCGCGGCGCACCGGCAGCGCGTGCCATTTCCAGTCCCAGGGCGCGGCCCAGCGCCCGCGCCGGTAGTCGAACGGCACATAGCCCACCTGCGCCGCCACCGAGTCGGCCAGCCGCCCGCACAGGCGCCAGTTCAGGTAGCCCGACAGCAGCAGAAAGTGCCTGGTGCGCGCCCACAGCTCGGGCTGGTGCTGGGCGATCCAGCAGGCCTCGGCCTCGTGCTGGAAGTGGCGCACCGCCGCGCGCATGCCAACCGCCGTCAGCGCCGCCTCCCACCACCAGGGCAGGCGCGGCGCCCGGGCGGCGCGGCGCTGGTCGAGCCAGATCATCGACGGGCGCGTCGGCTGGCCGTCGGCGTCCAGCGTCACCGGCACCGCGCGCTGGGCGGTCAGCACCACGCCGGCGATCGCCTCGCGCGGCACCGTGCCGGTGGCCCACAGCCGATGGCAGGCGGCGCACAGGTGCTGCCAGAAGGCCTCGGGCGCGCCTTCCATCCAGCCTGGCTCGGGCGCGCGGTAGCTGTCGATGGCCACCTGCGCCCTGGCCAGCAGCTGGCCCTGCAGGTCGAACAGCAGCGCGCGCACGCTCTGCGTGCCGCAGTCGATGGCCAGCAGGCAGGGCGCGGTCATGGGGTGGTGGGGTGGCGGCGCAGGCGATGTAGTCGCACCGCCTCGCCTGCAGGCGCGTGTGCCATCGTAACCCGAGCAAGCGCGGCAGCCGGGGCACGCGGCAGCCGGGTGCGGGTGGTGGTGAACATGTTCGCCGCCGGATGAATCTGATCTGCCAGCGCCGTCGCGACGCCGACAGGTCGGGCGAGAGTCATCAGGCTCGGGTGGCGCTGTCGGCGAACAGGCTCGATACCTGCCGCCGAAGCCATTCGTGGCCGCTGTCGCGATGTGAACGCTGGTGCCAGAACTGGCGAATGACACCGGAGGCAATGCGCACGGGCAGGGGATGCGTGCGCAGCGCCAGCGCGGCGCAGACCCGTTCGGCGAAGCGCTCCGGCACTGTGGCAATCAGGTCGGTGCTGGCCAGCACGTGGCCCAACGCCACGTAATTCGGCACCGACAGCCGAATCCGCCGCCTGATGCCTCGGCGCTCGAACTCGCTGTCAACGCGGCCGTGACCGGTGCCCGGAGCCTCCACGCGCACGTGCTCGCAGGCCAGGAACGCAGCGCGCGTCAGCGGGCCCTCAGCCATCGGGTGCCCATTGCGCATCAGGCAAAGATAGCCTTGGCGAAACAGCGATTGCTGGTAGAAGCCTCCTTGCAGGCGAGGCAGCGAACCCAGCGCCAGGTCTATCTCGCCGGTGGACAGCGATGGCCCCAGCCCGGGGCTGTCCAGCGCTGTGGTGCGCAAGGTGACTCCGGGCGCCAGCTGGGCCAGAGCTCGCATGAGCACGGGCAAGAAATAGAGCTCTCCCACATCGGACATGGCCAGCGTGAACTGGCGCACGCTGTCGGCTGGGTCGAATGGCGCCTGCGCACGCAGCGCATCGTCGAGCAGTTCCAGCGCTTGTGCGATGGGGCCAGCCAAGCGTTGGGCCAGGGGCGTGGGCTGCATGCCAGCCGCGCTGCGCACCAGCAGATCGTCCCCCAGCTGCACGCGCAGTCTGCGCAGCGCATTGCTCACCGCCGGCTGCGACAGACCTAGGTCTTGCGCGGCGCGTGAAACGTGGCGCTCCTGTAGCAGGCGATGCAGGATACGCAGCAGGTTGAGGTCAATGGAGGACAAATCCATCTCGACATTATTCTCAAACGAAATATCACACATTCCAGATGCGAGCTTGAGGCAGGGACTCATGCTCGGCATCATGTCAGGCAAGGCGCGTGCCTGCATCACTTACGGAGACTTGGCTTGATCCCGTCCACATCGCTTGATTGGCCCGCTGGCGACACCAGCCGCGTGCCATTCGCCATCTACACCAACGAGCAAATCCACCGCAAGGAGTTGCAGCGCTTCTTCTACCGTGGCCACTGGTGCTACGTCGGTCTGGAGGCTGAAGTGCCCCGTCCTGGCGATTTCAAGCGCACCGTGGTGGGTGAGCGCTCAGTGATCCTCAGTCGTGCCGCAGATGGCCAGCTGCATTGTTTCGAGAACGTGTGCGCACACCGCGGCATGCAGTTCTGTCGCAAGCGGCATGGCAGCGGCATGAAGGAGTTCGTCTGCCCCTACCACCAGTGGAGCTATACGCTCAGTGGCGAACTGCAGGGGGTGCCGCTGCGTCGTGGCGTGCGCCAGGATGGGCGGGTGTTGGGCGGCATGCCCGCGGATTTCGACACCAAGGCGCATGGTTTGACACGGCTCAAAGTCGCCACCCGGGGTGGTGTCGTTTTCGCCAGCTTCGACCATGATGTGGAACCGCTGGAGGATTACCTGGGCCCTACGATCCTGCCCTACTTCGATCGATTGTTCAACGGACGTCAATTGAAGATCCTTGGCTACAACCGCCAGCGCATCCCAGGCAACTGGAAGCTGATGCAGGAAAACATCAAGGACCCCTATCACCCGGGTTTGCTGCATACCTGGTTCGTCACTTTCGGTCTTTGGCGCGCCGACAACAAGGCAGCGCTCAGGATGGATGCGCACCATCGCCACGCGGCCATGATCTCGACGCGCGGCAATGCCGGCAAGCAGTCCGATGTGTCGCAAGTGTCGAGCTTCAAGGCCGCCATGGAACTGGAGGACAAGCGCTTCCTGGATATCGTGCACGAGGACTGGTGGGGTGAGCCGACGGTGGTCATGACCACCGTGTTCCCCAGCGTGATCTTCCAGCAGCAGGTCAACAGCGTGTCGACGCGGCACATCCAGCCGGACGGCCATGGCCATTTCGACTTCGTCTGGACGCACTTCGGCTTTGCCGACGATACGGCCGAGATGACGGCGCGCCGTCTGCGCCAGGCCAACCTGTTCGGTCCGGCCGGTTTCGTGTCGGCCGACGACGGCGAAGCGATCGAGCTGTCGCAATGCGGCTTCACCCAGAAGCCGGGGCACCACGCGCTGGTCGAGATGGGCGGGCGCGGCGTCGAGGAGACCGACTACATGGCCACCGAGACGCTGATCCGTGGCATGTACGACTACTGGCGCAAGGTCATGGAGCGCCCTGACCAGGCGTCCGATGCGGTCGCGCCGCAAGAGGGGGCGCAGGCATGAGGCTCGATTTCGACACCTGGCAGGCGCTGGTGCAGTTGCAGGCCGACTATGCCGCCGTCGTCGATGGTGGCGACTGGGACCGCTGGCCCCGGTTTTTCACCGAGGACGGTGTGTACAAGCTGCAACCACGCGAAAACCATGAGCGCGGCTTTCCGCTGTGCACCCTGGCCTTTGACTGCCAGGCGGCCATGCGCGATCGCGTCTACGGCATCAAGGAGACGCTGTTCCATGACCCGTACTACCAGCGCCACGTGGTCGGCGCGCCGCTGGTGCACGCCGCAGACAGCGACGGCATCCGCTGCGAAAGCCACTACGCGGTGTTCCGCACCAAGCTCGACGGACTGTCCAGCGTGTTCAACGTGGGCCGCTACCTGGACCGCGTGGTGCGCACGCCGCTCGGGTTGAAGCTGGCCGAGCGCCTTGTGGTGTACGACAGCGAGATGATTCCGAACTCCATCATCTACCCGATCTGAGCAGGAAATCCGAACATGAGCCAATGGATCGACGTCGCCGCCGAGGACGGCATCTTCGAGGGCGCGGCCATCGCCGTCACGCCGATAGGGCACGACATCGCGCTCTACAAGACCGAGGCGGGCGAAGTCTTCGCCACTCACAACATCTGCTCGCATGGCCATGCGCGGCTGTGCGAGGGTTTCCTCGAAGGTCACGAGATCGAGTGCCCGTTCCACCAGGGGCGGTTCGACGTGCGCACCGGCCAAGCCACGCTGGCCCCATGTGTCGACCCGATCCGCAGCTACCCTGTCAAGATTGAGGCTGGGCGCGTCTGGGTCCAGCTCTGACCCCAGCCTAAGACGCGGGCGGCCAGGGTCGGAGGCCTCGCCTCCTTTGCCCGCGTCTACGCGACGTCATCCCGGCGCGCTTTGCTGCTTCCTGTACCGGTATTCGGTTTGTGCCCGCGACAGACCCAGCAGTGCGGCGGCGCGAGTGATGTTGCCCCCCGCCTGCCGCACGGCGCTGCGCACCAGGGCGCGCTCCATGGCGGCCAGCTGACCGGGGCCCTGGCGCAGCAAGTCATCGGCCAACCGGTTCATGTCCAGTGCCGCAGGACTGGCCGCACTCGTCGATGCCGGTGATTGGCTTGCGCCGAAGTCGTAATCGGTGTTGATCATTAACTGCCCCGTGTCGTCCAGGCCGAAGTAGCTCGGGGTGCTCAGGGTGTCATCGGCGTAGGACAGGTGCTGCAAGTCCAGCATTTCGCCTTCATGCAGCATGATGACGGCGCGTTCGATGACGTTTTCCAGCTCTCGGATATTGCCCGGCCAGTCGTGGTGGATCAGTGCTTGCAGTGCCCGCGACGTGATCCCAACGTGGCCACGCCCGTGTAGCGGGGCAAAGCGCTGCAGCAGCGCCTGCACCAGCAGTGGAATGTCGTCGCGCCGCTCGCGCAGTGGCGGCACCACCACCGGAAAGACATTGAGGCGAAAGTAAAGGTCTTCTCGAAAGCGTCCCTGTCGGACGGCCTGCTTAAGGTCTTCGTTGGTGGCGGCAATCACGCGTACGTCGGTCACGCGGGTCTGATTGCTGCCCAGACGCTCCAGCGCACCGCTTTGCAGCACGCGCAGCAACTTGCCCTGGGTGGTCGGGCTGAGCGTTGCGACCTCGTCCAGAAACAGCGTGCCTCCATGCGCGGCCTCAAAGCGCCCGGCCCGGGCCTGACTGGCGCCCGAGAAGGCCCCGCGCTCGACCCCAAACAGCTCCGACTCCACCAGCGCCTCTGGGATGGCGGCGCAGTTGACTTCAATCAGTTGCGCCTGGGCGCGCTGGCTGCGTCGGTGCACCTGGCGTGCGATCAGGCTTTTTCCCACCCCGCTTTCGCCCAGCAGCAGCACCGTGGCCTGGGTGGGGGCGACGCGGTCGATCTTGTGCCGCAGCACGGAAAAGGCGGTCGAGGCGCCAACAAAGGCGGTTTCTGCCAGCGACCGCGGCGCCGCGCGGTCATCGTCTCTGCTGTCGGTGACGGCGCTCTGGGCAAGGGCAGTGGTGGGCCCGCCATCGGCGACGGGGGCGACGATTCTGGCGCGCCGGCCCACGGGCTGCGGCAGCAGAAAACGCAGATCCTCCTCCACGTTGTCCCATTGGGCGGCAGGCTGAGCGACGATCTTGCAGTGGTTGCCACCGCTGGCGCGGCACTCGACCTCGCGCACCACAATGGTGCGTTGCGCGCAGTAGCTCAGGTAGCCTGAGCAGTAGCCCACGGCATTCCAGCAGACGGCGTGCTGACCCACGCCATGGCGGGCAACATGTGCTTCGTCTTCGAGCGAGTCCTTCCACAAGGCCTCGCCGTAATAGTCGTCGCTGCGCAAGTCGCCGGCGGCCAACCCACGGCCGACATGCTCAGGCAGCAGATAGCCTTGTAGGGCGTGCATGCGTCCACCGGTGTTGAGCACCTCTTTCAGACTCGCGCCCGGACCCAGCCTCTTCAGCACGCTGGCGGCATCGCGCTGGCCGGCAGCGAAGTAGATGCGCGTGAGCAGCCCGCGCGTCATTTCATAGCCCAGGCTGGCCAGCAGCTCCTCGCGCAGGTCGGCAAAGGTGTCGCTGTGCACCAGAACCATACGCCGCTCATCCATCCAGATGCGCCCTTCCTCGGGCGCAAATCGCAACTGCGTCGCCAGCTCGCGGATTTGCGGCAGCTTCATGTCCACCACCACTTGCGGCATTTGCAGGACGGGGGCGCGGGGTGTGCTATCGGGCATGGCGGGCCGCGGCTGCTGCGCAATGATTCACAAGAATCTTCATGAAATTATGAAATCCATCAATTTTCGAACCTGGGTCGCCTCAGATATGCGAGGGATAACCCGGGGCGAGCGAGGAAAACCCACAAAAGCGCAGCGGCAAACAGAGGGTTTTCCCCTGGATTTGGGTCAATCCTTCCTGGCCGGCACGGTTCTCGCAGAGCTCTGATATCCCTGACCGCGTGGGCGGGGTCGTTTATAGGAGACAGACGATGGCAAGCATTTCGAACCTGGGGTATCTGGTGCTGGGTGTGAAGGACCTGGAAGCCTGGAAGCAATTCGCCGTGGACACCATAGGCCTGCAACCCGGGCGCAGCGAGCCCGGCAAACTGCTGGCGCTGCGCATGGATGGCTACGAACAGCGCATCGTGCTGGAGCGTCATGACGACGATGACATGCTGGCCGCCGGCTGGGAGCTCGATACCCAGGAAGATTTGAATGCCTTTGCCGCCCAGCTGCGGCAGCAGGGTGTGGCCGTGCAACAGGGCGACGCGGCGCTGGCCAAAGAGCGGCGCGTGGAAGACCTGTACTTCTGCACCGACCCCAACGGCATCCGGCACGAGTTCTACGTCGGCGCGCAACGCGCCAGCATGGTCAACCCCTTTCATTCCAGCAAGTTGGTGGGCGGTTTTTCCACTGGCCGCCTGGGCATGGGGCATTTCGTGGCAGCGGCCAACGATGCGCAGGAAACCATCGCCTTTTGCAAGCAGGTGCTGGGCATCAAGATCAGTGACTTCATTCGTGGTGAGCTGGCCCCGGGCGTGCTGCTGGACGTGGCGTTTTTCCATGCTCGCACCGGGCGGCACCACTCCATGGCCACGGTGAAGATCCCCTTCCCCTATCCCAAGCGCATCCACCACATCATGGTCGAGGTGGACAACCCCGACGACGTCGGTCTGGCCTACGACCGCTGCGTGCAGGCGGGTTACACCATCAACATGGGGTTGGGTCGCCATCCCAATGACCGCATGTTCTCGTTCTACGTGCACACACCTTCGGGGTTCTTGCTGGAGTTTGGTGCCGGCGGCATCGTGGTTGACGACGCCGACTGGGAGATCAAGAGCTACACCCGCCTGAGCGAATGGGGCCACCACCACCCCGAGCCGCACTGAAAGGCCAGGCGCCATGCAATGGCTTGATGTCGAGAAGAACAGCCGCGCCACCGCGACCATTCTGCGTCAGCAGCCATCACGACTGAATGAATACCAGCGGTGCGCAGCACTGCGAATGACTGTTGAGATCACCATGCTTATCCATACCGACGAAGACACCAGCCGATTCATCACCATCGACGAACCCGGCCTGGAAAACTTCCAACTGCACTACAACGACGCCGGCAGCGGCCCCGCGGTCATCATGCTGCACGGTGGTGGCCCAGGCGCCAGCGGCTGGAGCAACTTCTACAAGAACATCGACCACTTCGTGGACCATGGCTTTCGCGTGCTGCTGCTGGATTGCCCGGGCTTCCACAAGAGCGACGAGCTGGTGTCCGACCAGGTGCGCCCGCTGCTCAATGCCCGTGCCGTCAAGGGTCTGATGGACGGCCTGGGCATCGAGCGGGCGCACCTGCTGGGCAACTCACTGGGCGGGGCCACGGCGCTGCACTTCGCGCTGGAATTCCCCGAGCGCCTGGACCGTCTGGTGCTGATGGGGCCCGGCGGCCTGGGCCACAGCATCATGCAGGCCAACCCGCAAGAGGGCATACGCCACATGATCAAGCTCTACAAGCAACCCAGCTATGCCCACTTCGAAAGCATGCTGGAGGTGTTTGTCTACAACCCCGCCGCCATCACCGAAGAGCTGCGACAGGGTCGCTGGGCCAACATCCAGGCGCGACCCAATCACCTGAGCAACTTCCTCCGGTGTGTGGCGCTGTCGCCCATTGCCACCTGGGACATGATGGCCCGGGCGCACCAGATTCAACACCCCACGCTGATCACCTGGGGGCGCGACGATCGCTTCGTGCCCATCGACCACGGCCTGCGCCTATTGCACACCCTGGGCAAGGCCGAGCTGCACGTGTTTTCGCAATGTGGCCACTGGGCTCAGTGGGAGCATGCGCCAGCGTTCAATGAGCTGGTGATCAATTTCTTGAAACGCGCTTGACACACAAGGGGATGCTGCTATGAACACCGTAGTGACCGACGTACTCGTCATCGGCACTGGCCCCGCCGGTGCCGCCACCGCCCTGTGCCTGGCGCGCGCGGGCGTGAAGGTGCTGGCCGTCAGCAAATACCACGCCACCTCACCCGACCCGCGCGCCCACATCACCAACCAGCGCACCATGGAGTTCCTGCGCGACTTCGGTCTCGAAGAGGCGGCCAAGAAAATCGCCATGCCCTGGGAGGACATGGGCGAACATGTGTTTGGCCGGTCGCTGGTGGGCGAGGAGTGGGGGCGTATTCCGGCCTGGGCCAGCTCGGCCATCGCCCAGGGCGAGCACATGGCCGCCAGCCCCAGCCGCTATTGCGACCTGCCCCAGCTGTACCTGGAGCCGCTGCTGGTCAACGACGCCGGTCTGCGCGGTGCCGACATCCGTTTCAAGACCGAATACCTGTCGCACACTCAGGACGCCGAGGGCGTGACCGCCACCTTGCTGGACCGTGTCAGCGGCAGCGAGTACCAGGTGCGCGCCAAATACCTGGTGGGCGCCGACGGCGGCCGCTCCAAGGTGGCGGCCGATATCGGGCTGGAGTTCGACGGAGCCATGGGCCTGGGCGAGACCGGCAACATCAACATCGAAATCCAGGCCGATTTGTCGCAGTTCTGCGCCCACCGCCGCAGTGACATGTACTGGATGCTGCAAACCGGCGAGAACCTGATGGGTCTGCCCCAGGGCCCCGGCATCGCGGTGCTGCGCATGGTGCGCCCCATGGACCGCTGGGTCTGCGTGGTGGGCTATGCGCTGGCCAAGGGCCTGCCCTCGCTCAAGCACGAAGACCTGTTGCCCTTCGTGCACCGCACCATCGGCAGCGACCAGGTGCCGGTAAAGATCCTGTCGGTCTCCACCTGGACCACCAACCGTCAATACGCGCTGACCAATACCCAGGGACGGGTGTTCTGCATCGGCGACGCCGTGCACCGCCACACCCCGTTTGGCGGTCTGGGCTCCAACACCTGCATTCAGGATGCCTACAACCTGAGCTGGAAGCTGGCCATGGTCATCCAAGGCCAGGCCGGCGCCAGCCTGCTGAACACCTACCAGGACGAGCGCGCGCCGATTGCCAAGCAAATCACCGAGCACGCCTTCAACGGCGGTGCCAGCATGGGCCCGCTGCTGATGGCGCTGGGCGTGCCCCCGGGCAGCGGCCCCGAGGCCATGGAGCAGGCTGTGGCGCGGCTGAAGGAGCCCAGCGCCGAAGGGGCCGAGCGCCGCGCCAAGCTGCGCCAGGCCATGGACGGCACCCTGAACGGCTTTGGCCGTGCCCACGGCATAGAGCTCAATCAGCGCTACCGCTCCAGCGCCATCGTCAGCGACGGCACGCCCGACCCTGGCTTTGCACGCGACCCGGTGCAGTACCACCAAGCCAGCAGCCGCCCCGGCGCGCACCTGCCGCACGCCTGGGTGACGCGCGGGCAGCGCAAGATCTCCACCTTCGACCTGTGCGGCCAAGGGCGCTTCACCCTGCTGACGGGCCTGTCTGGCATGGCCTGGAAGGCCACCGCCGAACAGGCCGCAGCCGCCCTAGGCATCGAGCTGGTGGTGCACGTCATTGGCTTTGGCCAGGAGGTGGTGGACAGCCACGGCGACTATTTGCGCATCAGCGAAGTCGAGGAAAGCGGCGCACTGCTGGTGCGCCCCGACCTCATGGTTGCCTGGCGCGCGGCCAATGCCGATTCCACCCAGCTGGCTCAGCTGCCGAGCGTGCTGCGGCAGATTCTTGGGCGCTGACCCGCCGCTCCCTTTCCGGCTGCGTGCGACCTTTCAGGCCGGGTGGTTGACCGGCATCGGTGCCTGCGCCTGCAGGGTGTAAGGTGAACCCTTGCCGAAGGTGTTCGACCTTTGGGGCGGGAGGCCGTCTGCTGATCCACTACAGTCGCCCGATGCCCCATCCCGCCCCCCGCGCCCTGATCCTGGCCGCCGGCCGCGGCGAGCGCATGCGTCCGCTCACCGACCGCTGTCCCAAACCGCTGCTGCCGCTGCGCGGCAAGCCGCTGATGCAGTGGGCGCTGGAGGCGCTGCTGCGCGCGGGCGTGCGGGAGCTGGTGGTCAATACCGCCTGGCTGGGTCAGCAGATTGAAGATCATTTTGCGGCCCAGCGCTTGTCCGACGTGCGCCAACAGCTATCGATTTCAGAGCACATCGGGTTGCATTTCTCGTCCGAAGGGCGCGATTTCGGCGGCGCGCTGGAGACCGCGGGGGGCATCGTGCGCGCCCTGCCGCTGCTGGCGCCGGGCGCTCGCGACGTGTTCTGGGTCGCTGCCGGCGACGTGTTCGCGCCCGACTTCGACTTTGCCGCCGACGCGGTGCGGCGCTTCGTCGCCAGCGACCGCCTGGCCCACCTGTGGCTGGTGCCCAACCCGGCGCACCATCCGGCGGGCGACTTCGCCATCGGCGCCGACGGGCTGGCGCAAAACGACGCCCCGGCGGGCGGGCGGCGCCACACCTTCAGCACCATCGCGCTGTACCGGCGCGCGCTGTTCGAGCCGCCCTGGTGCGACATCCCGGCCGGCAACCCGCAGGGCGTGGCGGCGCCGCTGGCGCCGCTGTTGCGCCGCGCCATCGCCGCCGGTCGGGTGGGCGCCGAGCTGTACCAAGGCCCCTGGACCGACGTCGGCACGCCCGAGCGGCTGGCGGCGCTGAACGCCGGCGTGTCATGATCGACGCCATGAGCCACCCCACGCCTTACGCCGCCCGCCGCGCCCGCGTCGCCGCCCAGCTGGGCCCCGACGCCATCGCCCTCATCCCCACCGCGCCCGCGCGCCCGCGCAACCGCGACAGCGACCACCCGTACCGCCACGACAGCTACTTCTATTACCTGACGGGGTTCACCGAGCCGGACGCCTGGCTGGTGCTGACCGGCGACGGCCGCAGCACGCTGTTTTGTCCACCCAAGGACCTGGAGCGCGAAATCTGGGACGGCATCCGTCTGGGCCCCGAGGCGGCGCCGGCCGCGCTGGGCGTGGACGAGGCCTATTCGGTCCACGAGCTGAACGCGCGCCTGCCCGGCCTGCTGGAAAACCGCCGCAGCCTGTGGTTTCCGTTCGCCATCCATGAGGGGCTGTCGGCGCGCGTCGACGGCTGGCTGCAGCAGGTGCGCGCGCGCGTGCGCTACGGGGCGCTGTGCCCGGGCGAGCAGCACGACCTGTGCCGCGTGCTGGACGAGCTGCGCCTGATCAAGGACGCCGGCGAGCTGGCCACCATGCGCCGCGCCGGCCAGATCAGCGCCGCCGCCCACGTGCGCGCCATGCAGCGCAGCGCCGCCATGCTGCGCGCCGGCCAGGACGTGCGCGAATACCACCTGGAAGCCGAGCTGCTGCACGAATTCCGCCAGCACGGCGCGCAGTCGCCGGCCTACCCCAGCATCGTGGCTGCCGGCGCCAACGCCTGTGTGCTGCACTACCGCGCCGGCGACGCCGCCATCCGCGCCGGCGAGCTGGTGCTGATCGACGCCGGCTGCGAGCTCGACGGCTACGCCAGTGACATCACGCGCACCTTTCCGGCCGACGGCCGCTTTGCCGGCCCGCAGCGCGCGCTGTACGAACTGGTGCTGGCCAGCCAGCAGGCTGCCATCGCCGCCACCCGGCCGGGCGCGCGCTTCACCGACCCGCACGAGGCGGCGGTGCGGGTGCTGACGCAGGGCATGCTGGATCTGGGCCTGA
This sequence comes from Rubrivivax sp., assembly GCA_020848515.1. GTDB lineage: Bacteria > Pseudomonadota > Gammaproteobacteria > Burkholderiales > Burkholderiaceae_C > Ottowia. The sequence goes on from JADLIA010000136.1 coordinate 16,571, forward strand.
TCGACAAGGGCCAGCACGGCACGCTGGAAGACGCCATCGCCCACCGCGCCTACTTTGCGCACTACATGCACCGCACCGGCCACTGGCTGGGCATGGACGTGCACGACTGCGGCAGCTACGTGGAGCCGGGCGAGGTCGGCCAACCGAGCCCGCGGCGCGACCCGCTGTCGGGCGAGCTGATCCAGGACCGCCCCAGCCGCATCCTGCGCCCCGGCATGGTGCTGACCATCGAGCCCGGCCTGTACGTGCGCCCGAGCGAGAAGGTGCCCAGCGCGTTCTGGAACATCGGCATCCGCATCGAGGACAACGCCGTCGTCACCGCCGACGGCTGCGAGCTGCTGTCGCGCGGCGTGCCGGTCGAGCCGGACGCCATCGAGGCGTTGATGCGGCCCTGATGCGGGGGCGCGTTCCGATCACCAATGACGAATGACCTTGCTGCGCTTCGATGACCGAAGGGTCACGCGTCATTTGCCATGGCTTGAGCGCTGATCCGTGGCGCTGGCACTCGCCAGTCGCAGCCAGCCCGCCACGTTCAGCGCCACGGCCAGCAGCGCCCCCGCGATGGCGCCGCTCAGGTGGGCGGCGAACACCACGTTGAAGCCCCAGCCGGCGTCGAAGGCGATGGGCGACTCCCAGCCGTGCTCCAGCGCCAGCTTGACGCTCAGCCCGCCGCCCAGCAGCAGACCGAGCCAGCGCGTGTCCGCGGCCGTCAGCGCGCGCAGCGCCAGCACTGCGGCGGCGGCGTGGATCGGGCCCGACAGGCCCCAGTAGGCGGCCACCTGCGGCCAGCAGCGCAGGCCCAGCGTGCCCAGCGGCCAGGCCACCAGCAGCGCCAGCGCGTCGCGCGGCCGCGCCCCCAGCGCCGCGCCCAGCACCGCCAGCGCCGCCAGCGCCAGCATGTTGGCCAGGGCGTGCGGCGCCAGCCGGTGCAGCAGGGCGCCGCTCCACAGCGTCCAGGGCGCGTGCGGCCAGTCGCCACGCCGCCAGCTCAGCAGCTCGGGCGGCAGCCGGCCGCTGGCCACCGCCAGCCCGGCCAGCGCGCTGGCGACGATCAGCAGCAGGCAGGCCAGCGGCCAGGCGCTGCGCTGCCAGCGGTTCATGGGGCGCCCACCCGGCCCATCGGCGGCCGCTGCATGCTATGAATAAATGAGCTGCTGGCGCGCACCAGTCGGGCGCCAGAGGCCAAAACCATTCGGAAATCGGTGGGGTGGTGCGGCCGCGGCACGCGGACGCCCGAGCGGTGGTCCTGAGCGAAGCCGCGACCTGCCATGCCCATGGGTGGTGCGTGCCGTGCGCCTTGTCACGCCCGGCTGGCGGGCGTGAACACCGCCTGCCACAGCCGCTGGATGGCGGCGCGCTGCTCGGTCACGGTGGCCGGGTCGATCTGGGTGCTCTGTTCGTCCAGCCGCGCCAGGTGCTGCAGGTGGCGCAGGTGGCGGTAGGCGTCGGCGGCGCCCTGGCCGACGCCGGCGGGCAGCAGCCCGACCTGCTCGGCGCGGATCAGCAGCGCGATGTTGCCCAGGTTGGGCTCCAGTTCCGGATGCTCGCGCGTGTGGGCCAGCACCAGGTACTGGGTGGCGAACTCGGCCTCGATCATGCCGCCGGGGCTGTGCTTGAGGTCGAACAGGCCGGCGCGCACCGGGTGCGCCGCCTGCAGGCGCTCGCGCATGGCGATGATTTCGGCGCGCAGCGCGGCGTGGTCGCGCGGCGCGGTCAGCACGGCATGGCGCACGGCTTGAAAGCGTGCGCTCAGGTCGAACGCCGGCTCGGCCGCGGCGCCGCCAGGCGCGGCGGCATCCGCCGCCAGGCGCGGCGCCAGCAGGCGGGCGCGCGTCATGGCCTGGTGTTCCCAGGTCCAGGCGGTGTTGCTGCCGCGGTTTTGCTGGTAGTCGGCGTAGGCGTCGAAGCTGGTCACCAGCAGGCCCGAGTTGCCGTTCGGGCGCAGCGCGGTGTCGATCTCGTACAGGTCGCCCTCGCGCGTCTGCGCGGTCAGCCAGTTGATCAGCTTGCGCGCCAGCGCGGCATAGATGTCGGGCGCGTCCTCGTGCTCGTCGTCGAACACGAACACCAGGTCCAGGTCGCTGCCGTAGCCCAGCTCCAGCCCGCCCAGCTTGCCGTAGGCGATGATGGCAAAGCGCGGCTGCTCGCGGTGGCGCTGGCGCAGGCGCGGCCAGCACCAGCGGGTGGTCAGGCGCAGGATCGCGTCGGCCAGCGCCGACAGATCGTCGGCCACCTGCTCGACGGTGATGCGGCGCTCGACGTCGCGCACCAGGGTGCGAAAGGTCTCGGCGTGGTGGGCGCGGCGCAGCAGGTTCAGCAGGCTTTCGTCGTCGTCTTCGCCGGTGCTGGCCAGGGCCTGACGGCGGCGCTCCAGTTCCTGCTCGAACGCCAGCGCGTCAAAGCGCCCCGACAGCAGGCCGGGGCCGGCCAGCTCGTCGATCACGCCGGGGTGCTGCATGACGTAGCGCGCCGGCCAGCGCGCCGTGCCCAGCACGCGCAGCAGGCGTTCGTGCACCGCCGGGCGCTCCAGCAGCAGGGCCAGGTAGCTTTCGCGCCGCAGCAGCGGCTCGACCCAGTCGGCCAGGCGCAGCACGCCGTCGTCGCTGACGCGGCCCTCGTCCAGCCAGGCGGCGGTGCGCTGCAGCAGGCGCAGCAGGCGGCCCAGGGCCTCCTCGCGCAGCGCGCGCACGCGCGGGTGATCCTGCCACGGGGCCAGGCGTTCGCGCACGCGCTCGGGAAAGGCGTCGAGCACCGCGGGCAGATCGTGCGGCGCCGGCGCGGGGGCGTCGGCGCTTTTCTTGCCGCAGGACTTGCAGGGGGCGTCGCCGCCCAGCAGACCGTCGAACTCGTGCGCCACGCGCTCGCGGTGGGCGCACAGATCGGCCAGAAAGGGGCAGGCGCTGGGGTAGCCCAGGGTGCGGGCGATCCAGTCCAGGTCTTCGTCCTGGGTGGGCAGCACATGGGTCTGCTGGTCGTCCAGGTACTGGATGCGGTGCTCGACGCGGCGCAGGAACACGTAGGCGCGCGCCAGCGCGTCGGCGGTGTCGGGCGGCATCAGGCCGGCGTGCGCCACGCGCTCCAGCGCCGCCAGGGTGGGGCGGGTGCGCAGTTCGGGGAACTGGCCGCCGCGCACCACCTGCAGCAACTGCACCGTGAATTCGATTTCGCGGATGCCGCCGCGCGAGAGCTTGACGTCGTTGGCGCGCTCGGGCCGGCCGGCGCTGCGCTTGCTGGCGTGCTCGCGGATCTGGCGGTGCAGCGTGCGCAGCGACTCGAACACGTTGTAGTCGAGGTACTTGCGGAACACGAAGGGCAGCACCACGGCGCGCAGCGCCCGCGCGGCGTCGCCGTCGAGGTCGGCGCGCGGCGCCAGCGCACGGCTCTTGAGCCAGGCCAGGCGTTCCCACTCGCGGCCCTGCGCCAGCATGTATTCCTCCAGCGCGTCGAGCGAGCAGACAATGGGGCCGGACTCGCCATTGGGGCGCAGCGCCAGATCGACGCGGAACACGAACCCGTGCTCGGTGGTGTCGCCGATCAGCGTCTGGGCCAGGCGGGCGGCGCGGCCAAAGTATTCGTGCACCGAGATCTGGCCGCGACCGTCGGCGCGGCCGCGGGTCTGGCCGTCTTCCTCGTACAGGTAGATCAGGTCGATGTCGCTGGAGACGTTGAGTTCGCGCGCGCCCAGCTTGCCCATGCCGATGACCCAGAAGCGCGGGCGCTGGCCGGCCTCGGTCAGCGGCTCGCCGTGGCGCTCGTCGAGCTGGGCGAAGGCGTCGGTGAAAGCGGCGTCCAGCGCCAGCTCGGCCAGCTCGGTGACGGCGCCGGTGATGTCGTGCAGGGGCGCACCCTGTTCGCAGTCCAGCACCACCAGGCGCTCCATCACCAGCTGGCGCAGGATGCGCAGGCGCGGGCCCAGCGCGTGGCCGCGTGCGGCCAGCGCCGTCAGGCAGTCTTGCATCGACGCCCGCGTGGGGGTGCCCGCAGGCAGCAGCGGCAGCTCGTCGGCGTAGCGGCGGCGCAGCCGCTGCACCAGGCGCGAATGGGCGGCGCTGCCCGGCAGACCGCGAAAGTCGCTTAACAAAGATTCACCGTCGCCGTGAGAACCTTGCACATCGGCAGGGGTCATAATTTCTGTCGTTTCTCCGAGGCGCCAGCCGGCGCGCGCCGCGCCTGCGCTGGGCCTTGCTCCTGTCTTCGTTAGCAAGCCGCTTGGTCCAATCGTTCTTCCACCTTGCCGCCGTCCTGATGCGCTGGGTCGTCCGCGGTGTGGGCGTGTTGCTGGCGCTTGTGCTGCTGGCCGCGGCGATCCTGCACTGGGTCATTGTGCCGCGTGTCGACGAATGGCGCCCGCGGCTGGAGCGGCTGGCCTCGCAGGCCATCGCGGCGCCGGTGCAGATCGGCGCCATCGAAGCGCAGTCGAACGGCCTGGTGCCCTCGGTGGCGCTGCGCGACGTGCGCGTGCTCGACCCGGATGGCCGCCCGGCGCTGCAGGTGCCGCGCGTGCTGGCGGCGTTCTCGGTGCTGTCGCTGGGCACCCTGGGGCTGGAGCAGCTGGTGATCGACGCCCCCGAGCTGGAGCTGCGCCGCACCCGTGACGGCCGGCTGCTGGCCGGTGGCATCGACCTGTCGGGTGACGCCACCGGCGACACCCGCGCGGCCGACTGGTTCTTCTCGCAGGACGAAATCATCGTGCGCGATGGCCGCGTGCGCTGGGTGGACGAGCAGCGCGCCGCGCCGCCGGTGCAACTGAGCGCGGTGCTGTTCGTTTCTCGCAACGGCTACGGCCGCCACCAGTTGCGGCTGGACGCCACGCCCGAGCCGGCCTGGGGCGAGCGCTTCACCCTGATCGGTCAATTCCGCCAGCGCGTGTTCTCGCGCCACCCGGGCTACTGGCGCGAGTGGGACGGCCAGGCCTTCGCCAGCGCGCCGCGCATCGACGTTTCGCGGCTGCGCCAGTACGTCGATCTGACGGCCGACTGGGGCGTCGACGTGCAGGCCGGCCACGGCGCGCTGCGCCTGTGGCTGGAGCAGAAGCAGGGCCGCCCGGTGGCCGCCACGGCCGATCTGGCGCTGGGCGCGGTGTCGGTCACGCTGGGGCCGCGCCTGGCGCCGCTGGCCTTCAGCGAACTCACCGGGCGCCTGGCCTGGCGCGATCCCGGCGACGGCATGACGCTGGGCACGCGCGATCTGCGCTTCGTCGACGCCGATGGCCTGACCTGGCCGGGCGGCAACCTGCGGCTGGCGCTGCACGACGCCGCCGGCCGCCACCCGGGCGGGGGCGAGTTCAGCGGCGACCGGCTCGACCTGGCGGCGCTGGCCAAGATCGCGCAGCGCCTGCCGCTGCCGCCGGCGGTGCACGAACGGCTGCAGGCGCACCCGGTGCAGGGCCTGGTCGAGCGCATCGAGGCGCGCTGGCAGGGCCCGCTGGAGGCTCCGACCGACTGGCGCGTGCAGACCCGGGTCAGCGGCCTGGCGCTGGCCGCGCCGGCGCAGGCGACACCCGCCACCGGCGAGCCGGTGGCCGGCATCCCCGGCATCGAGGGTGCGGCGCTGGAGCTGGAGGCCACGCCCGCCGGCGGCCGCGCCAGCCTGGCCATCGCCGACGGCGCGCTGACCTTTCCCGGTGTGTTCGAAGAGCCGCGCATCCCGCTGGCGCGGCTCGACCTGCGCGGACGCTGGCGCGTGCAGGGCGAGCAGCTCGCGGTGGAGGTCGAGCAGCTCGATCTGCGCAACGCCGACGCCACCGGCAGCTTCAAGGCGCGCTGGCAGACGCTGGCCGGCGCCCAGGGCGCGGCGCGCTTTCCGGGCCTGCTGGACCTGTCGGGCAGCTTCAGCCGTGCCAACGGCGCGCGCGTGCACCGCTACCTGCCGCTGGTGATCCCGGCCGAGGCGCGCCACTACGTGCGCGACGCCATCGTGCGCGGTGACGCGCGCGACGTGGCGGTGCGCGTGCGTGGCGACCTGCGCCAGCTGCCGTTCGACCAGCACCCGGAGGCGGGCGAATTCCGCTTCGCCGGGCCGGTGCAGGGCGTCACCATGGCCTACGTGCCGCGCGCCCTGCAGCCGGCCGGGCAGCCACCCTGGCCGGCGCTGGAGGGGCTGGCCGGCGAGCTGATCTTCGAGCGCAACAGCATGCGGGTGCGCCAGGCCAGTGCCCGCGTGCAGGGCCACCCCGGCTGGCGCTTCACGCGCGTGCAGGCCGACATCGACGACCTGCAGCACGCCCGCGTGCGGGTCGAAGCCGAAGGGCGCGGCGTGCTGGCCTCGGCGCTCGACATCGTGCGCGGCTCGCCGGTGGCCGGCTTCATCGAGCACGCGCTGGACCGTGCCAGCGCCAGCGGCGACGCCAGCCTGCAGCTCGGGCTCGACCTGCCGATCGACGCCATCGACCGATCCAGGGTGAACGGCCGCGTCGCGCTGGCCGGCAACGAGCTGCGCATCGCCCCCGAGGCGCCGCTGCTGACGCAGGCGCAGGGCGTGGTGACCTTCAGCGAAACCGGCTTTGCCGTCGCCGACGCCCGCGTGCAGCTGCTGGGCGGGCAGGCGCGGCTGAGCGGCGGCAGCACCGCGGCGGCGCCGGGTGGCCCCACGGTGCTGCTGCGCGCCAGCGGCAGCGCCAGCGCCGAGGGCCTGCGCGAGATGGCCGACTGGGCCCCGCTGCCGGCACTGGCGCGCCAGGCCACCGGCAGCGCCAGCTACGAGGCGCAGATCGGCTTTCGCGGTGGCGAGCCCGAGGTGCGCGTGACCAGCGACCTGCGCGGCCTGGCCTTCGATCTGCCGGCGCCGCTCGACAAACCGGCCGACGCCGCCTGGCCGCTGCGCTACGACAGCGGCCCGGTGGCCGGCAGCGCCGGGCGCCAGCGCCTGCGTGTGGAAGTGGCGCAGCGGCTGGCGATCGAATACGAGCATGCCGCCGACAGCGACCGCGTGCTGCGCGGCCTGATCGGGCTGGGCCCGCGGGCCACGGCGCTGGCCTTGCCGGCCAGCGGCGTGCAGGCCGGCATCGAGCTGCCGCACCTGGACGTCGAACGCTGGCGCGACGCCCTGCAGCGGGTGCTGGGCGGCGGCGCCACGCTGTCGGCCGAAGGCGGCCGGCTGCCCAGCCAGTGGACGCTGCGCACCGCCGAGCTGGTGGTCGACGGGCGCAGCCTGAACGACGTCGTTGCCAGCGGCACCCAGCAGGGCGGCCAGTGGCGCGGCGAGGTGCAGGCGCGCGAGCTGGCCGGCCGCATCGACTTTCGCGAAGGCGCCGACGGCCGTGCCGGCAAGCTGTCGGCGCGGCTGGCGCGCCTGAGCATTCCGGCCGGCGGCAGCGACGACCGCACCCTGCTGGCGCAGCCGCCGGCCCAGATCCCGGCGCTGGACGTGGTGGTGGAGCAGTTCGAGCTGCGCGGCAAGGCGCTTGGGCGGCTGGAAATCCAGGCCGTCAACCATGACGTGGCGGGCCCCGCAGCCGCCGGTGAAACGCTGCAGAATTGGGAGCTTTCGCGGCTGTCCCTGCAAGCGCCAGAGGCCCATCTGACCGCCCATGGCCGCTGGGCGGCGCTGGCCCGCGGCCCCGGCCTGCCGCTGGATCCGCGCGGCCCGCGCGCGCCCGAGGACCGGCGCCGCACGCAGCTGGAGTTCAAGCTCGACATCCGCGACGCCGGCAAGCTGCTGGCGCGGCTGGACATGCCCGACGTGCTGGCGCGCGGGCGCGGCGAGCTGCGCGGCGGTCTGGGCTGGCGCGGCACGCCGTTTTCGCCGCACTACCCCAGCATGGCCGGCCAGCTGCACCTGGACGTCGACGCCGGCCAGTTCCTCAAGGCCGACCCCGGGGTGGCCAAGCTGCTGGGCGTGCTCAGCCTGCAGGCGCTGCCGCGGCGGCTGACGCTGGACTTCCGCGACCTGTTTTCGACCGGCTTCGCGTTCGACTTCATCCGCGGCGACGTCGAGGTGCAGGCCGGCATCGCCCGCACCAACAACCTGCAGATGAAAGGCCCCAGCGCGGCGGTGCTGATGGACGGCGAGGCCGACCTCGACCACGAGACGCAGCGTCTGCGCGTGCTGGTGGTGCCCGAGATCGACGCCGGCACGGCGGCCCTGGTGGCCACCGCCATCAACCCGGCCATCGGCATTGGCGCCTTCGTGGCGCAACTGGTGCTCAAGCGCCCGCTCATCAAGGCGGCCACGCGCGAGTTTCAGATCAGCGGGCGTTGGGACGACCCGCAGGTGACGCCGCTTGGCGCGCCGGCCGCCGACGCCCAGACCCCCGCGCCGGCGACGCCGCCGACGCCGCGCTCGGCGACCGACACCCCCGAGGAGGAACGCTCATGAAAGTCGCCGCCATCCAGATGGTCTCGGGCTCGCGGGTCGAAGACAACCTGCACCGCGCCCAGGCCCTGCTGGCGCAGGCCGCGCAGGCCGGCGCCGAGCTGGCGGTGCTGCCGGAATACTTCTGCCTCATGGGTCAGCGCGACACCGACAAGCTGGCCCTGGCCGAGCCGCTGGGCGACGGCCCGATCCAGCGCTGGCTGGCCGACAGCGCGCGCGCGCTCGGCCTGTGGCTCGTGGGCGGCACGCTGCCGCTGGCACCGGACGGCGCGGCGCCGCCGCTCACCCACTGCCGCAACGCCACGCTGGTGTTTTCGCCCGCCGGCGAGCGGGTGGCGGTGTACGACAAGATCCACCTGTTCCAGTTCGACGACGGCACGCGCCGCTACGACGAGGCGGCGGTGCTGCGGCCCGGGCGTCAGCCGGTGCGCTTCGACCTGCCGTCGCGCGACGGCCACCGCTGGCGCGTCGGTCTGAGCATCTGCTACGACCTGCGCTTTCCCGAGCTGTACCGCCAGCACGCCGCCGACGGCGCCGAGCTGCTGCTGGTGCCCAGCGCCTTCACCCACGTCACCGGTCAGGCGCACTGGGAGGTGCTGCTGCGCGCACGCGCCATCGAGAACCTGTGCGGCGTGGTCGCCGCCGCCCAGGGCGGCACGCACGACAACGGCCGCCGCACCTGGGGCCACAGCATGGTGGTCGACCCCTGGGGCCAGGTGCTGGCGGTGCAGGACGAAGGCGCGGCGGTGGTGCTGGCCGAGCTGGAGCCGGCCCGGCTGGCGGCCTGCCGCGCCCGCCTGCCGGCGCTGCGGCATCGGGTGCTGGGGTGAGCGCCACGGCGCCGGTGCGCGCGGCCGCCAGCCCCGACCCCGGCAGCGCCGCCGCGCTGCGCCGGCTGCGCGCCGGCGCCGGGCGGCGCTGGCTGCTGTGGGGCGTGCTCAGTCTGACGGTGGTCGGTCTGCTGGCGATCGCCGTGTGGCTGGCGCGCGGGCACGAGATCGAACAGGTGCAGCGGGCGCTGGAGCGCGACAGCCTGGAAGCGGTGCAGGTGCTGCGCGAGCGCCTGGGGCGCAACCTGCAGGACCTGCACGGGCTGGGCGCAGCGCCCGCCGACCCCGAGGCCTGGAGCGCCGGCGCCGCCCGCCTGCTGGAGACGCACCGCGAGTGGCTGCGGCTGGAGTGGCGCGGCGCGGCGCTGGAGCCGCGCGCGGCGCGCGACAGCCCGTTCCACACCCCGCTGCCGGCCGAAGTGCGCGAGGCCATGGCGCCCGAGCTGCAGCGCCTGTGCCAGCAGGCCAGCGTGCAGGGCGAGGCGATCTACGCGCCGCCCAGCTTCGTGCTGCGCGCCGGCGGGCTGGGGCGCGAGGTGATGACGCTGTGTCTGCCGCTGCAGGATGGCGCACGGACCCAGGGCTTCGTGCTGGCCAGCTACACGCTGGACGAGCTGCTGCGCCTGCTGCCGACCAGCCTGACGCGCGGCCAGGCCGTGGCCTTCACCGAGCTGGACGGCACCCGGCTGGCCCTGCACGGCGCGGCGCGGCGCGGCGCGCGCCTGTTCGTGGCGCAGCAGACGCTGGACCTGCCCGGCGCGCCCATGCTGCTGCGGCTGGAGGGCGGGCGGCCGCTGCCGGACGTGTTCCCCAACGTGCTCACGGCGCTGGTGACCCTGCTGTCGATGGCGCTGTTGACGGCGCTGGGCCTGCTGGCGCGCGATATCCGCCGGCGCCAGCAGGCCGAGGCCGAGCTGGCCGAGGCGCTGGCCTTTCGCAAGGCGATGGAAGACTCGCTCATCACCGGCCTGCGCGCGCGCGACCTGCAGGGCCGCATCACCTACGTCAACCCGGCGTTCTGCGCCATGGTCGGCTACACGCCGCAGGAGCTGATCGGCCAGTCCACGCCCGCGCCCTACTGGCCACCCGAACGCGCCCACGAATACGGCGCGCGCCAGGCGCTGCGCCTGTCCGGCCAGGCGGCGGCGCCGCGCGAGGGCGTGGAAACCGAGTTCATGCGCAAGGACGGCACGCACTTTCCGGTGCTGATCTTCGAGACCCCGCTGATCACCGCCCAGGGCCAGCACAGCGGCTGGATGGGCGCCGTGGTGGACATGACGGCGCAGCGCCGGGCCGAAGAATCCTCGCGCGCCAGCCTGGAGCGCCTGCAGGCCAGCGCGCGCCTGGCCACGGTGGGCGAAATGGCCTCGCTCATGAGCCACGAGCTGAACCAGCCGCTGGCGGCCATTGCCAGCTACGCCAGCGGCTCGCTCAACCTGTTGCCCGCCGGTGCGGGCGGCGACGCTGCCACCGCACGCGAGCTGCGCACCGCGCTGGAGCGCATCGCCGAGCAGGCCGGGCGTGCCGGGCGGGTGATCCACAGCGTGCGCGAGCTGGTGCGCCAGCGCAGCACCGCGCCGCAGGCGGTGGCGCCGCGCGCCCTGGTCGATGCCGTGCTGCCGCTGGTGCAGCTGCAGGCGCGCAAGCTGGGCGCCAGCGTGCGGGTGCAGGTGGCGCCCGAGCTGCCCGCCGTCTGGTGCGAGCCGACCATGATCGAGCAGGTGCTGCTGAACCTGGCGCGCAACGGCCTGCAGGCCATGGCCGAGGTGCCGGGCGAGCGCCTGCTGACCCTGCAGGCGCGCCTGCCGACCGCGCCCGCCGGCCCCGCACTGCTGGAGTTCGGCGTCGCCGACACCGGCACCGGCATGGATGCGCCGGTGGTCGAACGCCTGTTCACCCCCTTCTTCACCACCAAACCCGAGGGCATGGGCCTGGGTCTGTCGCTGTGCCGCACCGTGATCGAGCAGCATGGCGGCACGCTGGTGCATGCGCCCAACCTGCCGCGCGGCACGCTGTTCCGCTTCACGCTGGCGGTGGCTGATGCGCCATGACCAGACGCCCGGCCGTGGCTTCGTGCGCCGCTGCCCAAGCGCTGCAGGGTCAGGCGTCGTGCGTCATGGCGTCGGCGTGCGCCGCCAGCAGCGCCCGGTGGAACGCCAGCGCCGCGCGCGCCGGCTGCGGCGAGCGGCGCAGCACGCTGACGAAGTCGCAGTCGTAGTGCAGCCGCTCGGGCGCCACGGCGCGCAGCTGGCCGCGCTGCACGAAGGCGGCGGCGTAGTGGTCGGGCAGAAAACCGATGAAGCGGCCCGACAGGATCAGCGTGGCGATCGCCTCCTGGTCGTAGGCGGTGGCGCCGCGCCGCAGCCGCTGGCCGTGCGCCAGCTCCATGTTGGGTGAGTGGTAGCCCAGGCCGGCAAAGTCCTGGCGCGCCCGCAGGGCAGGCCAGTCCAGCGCCGAATGCTCTGAATCGAAGAGCGCATGGGGCCGGGCGCAGTACAGGTGCATGGTCTCGCCGAACAGCCGCTGGTAGCGCAGGCTGGCCGAGGCGCGGTGCGCCGGAATCACGCCGACGGCGAAGCTGCCGTCCATCACCCCGCGTTCGATGGTCTGGATGCTGCCCACGTGCAGGTGCAGCGCCACGTCCGGCGCCTGCTGCGTGAAGTCGGCGATGGCCGCGTGGATGCGCGCCTGCGGGTTGCTGACGGTCTTGTCGAACAGCGCCACCGCCAGCGTGCCGCCCATGCGCTGGTGGATGTCGTCGACGCTGGCGCGAAAGCCGTCCACCGCCGCCAGCAGGCGCCGCGTCTCGTCGTACACGCGCTGGCCCTCGGGCGTGACGGCAAAGCCGCCGCGCCCGCGCCGGCACAGCGTCAGGCCCAGGCGGGTTTCCAGGTCCTTGACGTGGCGGCTGACGGTGCTGGTGCCGATGTTGAGCTCCAGCTCGGCCGCCGACAGGCCGCCGCATTCGACCACCGCCTTGAACACCTGCAGCAGGCGCAGGTCCATGTCGCTCACCTGACCCAGCACGGCGCGGCTGCGGGCAGGGGTGGGGTTGACTTGCATGATCCGGCAACTGAACTTCGATATTTGCGTATTTAAACGGCTAACGACGGCGCCGACAATGGCGTTGTTCCGCCCGTCCGGGCCCAAGCTGCCGATCCGAGGAGACCCCCCATGAGCGTCACTGCCACCGTTCCTGCCCCCGCCGCCACCCGCCGCGACGCCGCCTGGCTCGAGGCGCACTGGATGCCCTTTACCGGCAACCGCCAGTTCAAGCGCGACCCGCGCCTGATCGTGGCGGCCCAGGGGGCCTATTTCACCGACGCCGACGGCCGCCAGGTGTTCGACGGCCTGTCCGGACTGTGGTGCAGTGGCCTGGGCCATGGCCGGCGCGAGATCGCCGAGGCCGTGGGCCGCCAGGCCGCGCAGCTGGACTACGCGCCGGCGTTCCAGTTCGGCCACCCGCTGTCGTTCGAGCTGGCCAACGCCATCAAGCAGCGCACGCCCCAGGGGCTGGATCACGTGTTCTTCACCGCCAGCGGCTCGGAAGCCGCCGACACCGCGCTGAAGATGGCGCGCGCCTACTGGCGCGCCCGGGGCCAGGGCGGCAAGACGCGCCTGATCGGGCGCGAAAAGGGCTACCACGGGGTCAACTTCGGCGGCATCTCGGTCGGCGGCATGGTGGGCAACCGCAAGCTGTTCGGTCAGGGCATCGAGGCCGATCACCTGCCGCACACCCAGCCGCCGGCCGGCACCTTCGCCAAGGGCCAGCCGGCCGAGGGTGGGGTGGCGCTGGCCGATCGCCTGCTGGAGCTGATCGCCCTGCACGACGCCAGCAACATCGCCGCCGTCATCGTCGAGCCGTTTTCCGGCTCGGCCGGGGTGGTGATTCCGCCGGTCGGCTACCTGCAGCGCCTGCGCGAGATCTGCACCCAGCACGACATCCTGCTGATCTTCGACGAGGTCATCACCGGCTTCGGCCGCTGCGGCGCCATGACCGGCAGCGACGCCTTTGGCGTGGTGCCCGACCTCATGACCTTTGCCAAACAGGTCACCAACGGCGTGCAGCCGCTGGGTGGCGTGGTGGCCAGCCGGGCGATCTACGACACCTTCATGGCCGCCGGCGGCCCCGACTACATGCTGGAGTTCGCCCACGGCTACACCTACAGCGCGCACCCGGTGGCCTGCGCCGCCGGTCTGGCGGCGCTGGAGCTGCTCGAGCGCGAAGACGGCCCCGGCCGCGTGAAGGCCCTGAGCGCGCATTTCGAAGCCGCCGTGCACAGCCTCCGGGGCGCCCGCCATGTGCTGGACATCCGCAACTACGGCCTGGCCGCCGGCTTCACCATCGCCCCGGTGGCGGGCGAGCCGGCGCGACGCCCGTACGACATCGCCATGGCCTGCTGGAAGAAGGGCTTTTACGTGCGCTACGGCGGCGACACCATCCAGCTGGCGCCGCCCTTCATCAGCGAAAAGGCCGAGATCGAGCGCCTGGTGAACGCGCTGGGCGACGCCCTGGCCGAAGTGGCCTAAGCGGGCGGGTGGTTCCAGGCCTGACGGATGACGAAATGACCTCGCTGCGCGTCGATGACCCATGGGTCATGGGTCGTTGGCGGGGATGGCTCCTGGCGTTCGAGGTCCGAAGACTCCTGTTTTGATAGCTGCCAGCGCTTGCCAGTAAAGCGCCAGAGCCTGATTTGCCATCAAACCCGGGGCCAACCACGGAGGCCGGCCGCGCCTTGGCGTGCTGGCCGACACGCGCGCGATGGTCGATGCGCCGCAGGGGCGTGCGACGCTCCGGATGGTTGCGTCCAGCCCCGCCCGCGGATGGCGCGGGACGCGGCAGCCCGTGCCGTCAGGCCGGCACGTGCCGCGGCAGCGAGCGCGGGCCGGCCTGGCTGCGGCCGTAGCGCTCCAGGCCCAGCCCGGCGGTCGAGATGTCGCTCTGACGCCCCAGCGTCAGGTCGGCCACCAGCTTGCCCGAGCCGGCCGCCATGGTCCAGCCCAGGGTGCCGTGGCCGGTGTTGAGCAGCAGGTTGGCGTAGCGCGTGGCGCCGACCACCGGCGTGCTGTCGGGCGTCATGGGGCGCAGGCCGGTCCAGAACTCGGCGCGCGGGATGTCGCCGCCGGTGAACAGGTTGCCCAGCACCAGCTCCAGCGTTTCGCGCCGGCGCGGGTTCAGGCGCAGGTCGAAGCCGCCCAGCTCGGCCATGCCGCCGACGCGGATGCGCTGGTCGAAGCGGGTGATGGCGACCTTGTAGGTTTCGTCCATCACGGTGGAGCGCGGCGCGTTGGCCGGGTCGAGCAGCGGCACGGTGAGCGAATAGCCCTTGACCGGGTACACCGGCAGATCGAGCCCCAGCGGCGCCAGCAGCGCCCGCGAGCAGCTGCCCAGGGCCAGCACGTAGCGGTCGGCGCTCAGCACCTCGCCGCTGGCCAGCCGCACGCCGCCGATCTGGCCGCCGCGCGGCAGCAGCTCGGCGATCTGCACGCCCAGGCGGAACCGCACGCCCAGGGCGCGCGCCTGTTCGGCCAGCGCGGTGGTGAAGCGCCGGCAGTCGCCGGTTTCGTCGCCCGGCAGCTGCAGGCCGCCGACCAGGCCGCGCGCGCGCGCCAGCGCCGGTTCGTATTCGGCCAGCTCGGCTACGTCGGTCATCAGGCGGTAGGGCACGCCACACTCCTGCAGCACGGCGGTGTCGCGCCGGGCCGCCTGCAACTGCGCCGCGGTGCGGAACACCTGCAGCGTGCCCAGGCTGCGCTGCTCGTACTCGATGCCGGTGTCGGCGCGCAGCTGGCGCAGGCAGTCGCGGCTGTATTCGGCCAGGCGCGTCATGCGCTCCTTGTTGACGGCGTAGCGCGCGCTGGTGCAGTGGCGCAGCATGTGGGCCATCCAGCGCAGCTGGAACAGCGTGCCGTCCGGGCGGATCGACAGCGGCGCGTGCTTCTGGAACAGCCACTTGACGGCCTTGAGCGGAATGCCGGGCGCGGCCCAGGGCGTGGAATAGCCGGGCGACACCTGACCGGCGTTGGCAAAACTGGTTTCCAGCGCCACGTCGTCCTGGCGCTCCAGCAGGGTGACTTCGGCGCCGGCGCGCGCCAGGTAGTACGCCGTGCTGACGCCGATCACGCCGCCGCCCAGAACGATGACCTTCATGCCTGTCTCCATGATCCTGTGGGAATGCCGGAAGTCTAGGGCGGGGAGGGGCACAAAAGTCACTGAAATGACTTGCTCGCGGCTACTGAGTCAGTGAAAATCACTGAATCAACATCGTTTGGCAGTGAAATGAGCTCCATCGATCGCATCGACCGCAAAATCCTCGACCAGCTGCAGCGCGATGGCCGCATCTCGATGACCGAGCTGGCGCAGCAGGTGGGGCTGTCCACCTCGCCCTGTGCCGAGCGGGTGCGGCGGCTGGAGCGCAGCGGCGTGATCCAGGGCTACCACGCGCGCGTCAACCCCGAGGCGCTGGGGCGCGGGCTGCTGGTGTTCGTGGAGCTGACGCTGTCGTCCAAGTCGGCCGAGGTGTTCCGCCAGGTGCGCGACGAGTTGCTGCTGGAGCCGCGCGTGCTGGAATGCCATCTGGTGTCGGGCACCTTCGACTACCTGGTCAAGGCGCGCCTGTCGGCGATGCGCGAGTACCGCGACCTGCTGGGCCAGATCCTGCGCAAGATGCCGGTGCCGGCGCAGAGCAACAGCTACGTGGTGATGGAGGAGATCAAGGAGGGGCTGGCGCTGCCGGTCGACCCGGTGCCGGTGGGCGCCTAGCGTGCTCACCCAAGAATCCATAGGTTCAAGGGTCGTCACAGGTCGCGCGCCAGCCGCCCCATGCGCTCGACCGCGAAGCGGAAGTATTCCGGCACGCATTTCAGGTGGCCGTAGTCCGGTGTGGTGCAGTCGGTCAGGCTGATGTCGCGCGCACCGGCGGCGCGCAGGGTGTTGAGCGCCGAAGTGGCCGCCGCGTAGGGCACGGTCCGGTCGTCGCGGCCGTGGAACAGGTACACCGGCACGGCGGGCGCCCAGCCCAGGTGCACGCTGTGCTCGGCGGCGATGGCGGCCTGGTCGTCGGCCATGTAGCGGTCGAGGAACAGCGTCTGGTAGCGCACGTCGGCGTCGTCCGGCACCATCTGGCGCAGCAGCAGGCGGCGCAGTTCGTTGCGCACCCATTCGGGCGCCTGCGACAGGCGATGCGGCTCGAACAGCTTGCCCAGCGTGCTGTTGTAGGCGCGCACGGCCTCGACCTGCGCGTCCAGCGTCGCCTGCACGTCGTAAGGGCCGGCGCCCGGCACGCTGGCCTGCAGCTGCTGGCGCAGCGCGTCGCCCGTGGTTTCGATGGCCCGCTGCGCCGCCAGGGTGACGTAGCCGCCTTCCGAATAGCCGGCCAGGAACAGCTGGCCGTTGTCGGCCACGGCCTGCTGCTGGCGCCAGGTCTGGCCGGCGTGCAGCAGGTCCAGCACCACCGCGGCGCTCGGCGCGGCCGTCAGGTAGGGGTGCTCCAGGCCCTTGGCGGCACCGAAACCCACGTAATCGGCCGACAGCACGATGTAGCCCAGCGAGGCCAGCACGATCGGCGGCTCCACCGCCTCCACCTTGTTGCTGGGCGCCTGGTCGTCGTGGAAGGTGGTGGCGTGCTGGTAGCTCAGCACCGGGCTGCGGGCGCCGGGCGGCTTGAGGGGCACGCTGATCAGCCCCGACGCCGTGACCGGCTGGCCGTGCTTGTCGCTGCTGACGTAGGTCACACGGTGCGAGCGCACCGCGTAGCGCGGCGTGACGCCGCTCTGCACCTTGCTGTCGGGGTCGGACAGCGCCTGCGCGATCTGCTCGGCCGACCAGGTGTTGACCGGCGCGCTCGACAGCAGGCTGCCGCTGGCCTGACCCGGGGGCGCAGGCGGCGGCGGGGTGGCGTCGTCGTCGCCGCCGCCGCCGCAGGCGCTCAGGGCCGCGGCCAGGCACAAGGTGGCCGGCATGACGAGACGGCGCAGGAACGGGGTGGACATGCAGAACTCTCCCAGATGAACGAGGCCGGATGTTACGGCCAGCCGGCCAGGCCCAGCCAAGCCGAGCTCCGACAGCCGCCTGTGGATTCGGCCTCCGGGATGTCTTGAGCACCGTTCGGGCCGAGCCTGTCGCAGCCCTTGGACAGGCTCAGAGCGAACGGCGCGATGGTCACGATTCCGAATCCATAGAATCCGCCGCATGTCCGCTGCCGATGCCATGGTCTACATCGTCGACGACGATGCCGAGGTGCGCGCGGCGCTGGCCTGGCTGCTGCGCTCGCGCCGGCTGTGCTCGGAAGGCTTCGACAGCGCACAGGCCTTCGAGCAGGCGCTGGGCGAGGCGCCGCCGCAGACGCCGGCCTGCCTGTTGCTCGACGTGCGCATGCCCGGCACCAGCGGGCTGGCGCTGTTCGATCGCCTGCTGGAGCGCGGCATCGCCACCGCCTGGCCGGTGATCTTTCTGACCGGTCACGCCAGCGTGGCGACGGCGGTGGAGGCGGTCAAGCGCGGCGCCTTCGACTTCTGCGAGAAGCCGTTTTCCGACAACGCGCTGGTCGATCGCGTCGAGCGCGCGCTGGCGGTGTCGCGCGAGCGCGTGGCGCAGCTCGGTGCGCAGCGTGCGCTGCGCGCGCGCCTGGACGAGCTGACCGAGCGCGAGCGCGAGGTGCTGCAGCGGGTGGCCAGCGGGCGCCCCAACAAGCTGATCGCCGACGAGCTGGGCATCAGCGTGCGCACGGTGGAGGTGCACCGCGCCCGGGTGTTCGAGAAGATGGACGTCAAATCGGCCGTCGAGCTGGCCCAGTTGCTACAACAAATATAGCTATCGGCGCTTGCCAGGCGGGCGCCAGAGGCCAATTTCATTCGGCATCGTCGTCGGCCGGCTCGGGCAGCTCGCCCTTCTTGCGGCCGGCGAACATGGTCCACCACACCAGCAGCACGAACAGCAACAGGGCGCCCAGCGCTTCCAGCAGAATCAGGGTCATGCAACGAGTATCACGGATTCTGGCGGTGGCGGCCATGGCCGCTCTGCTGGCCGCCTGCGCGCTGCGCCCGCCGCCGGCGCCCGCCCCGCTGCCGCCGGCCGAGCCCGGTCTGCCCCCCGCCGGCCCGGTGGCCGACACGGCGCCGCTGGGCCCGCCCATCGAGCGCGCGCGCAGCCGCTGGGTGCCGGTGCGCTGGGCCGAGCTGCCCGGCTTCGAGCAGGACGACACCGCCGCCGCCTGGAACGCCTGGCTCAAGAGCTGCGAGCGCCCCGGCCCCACCTTTGCCCGTCTGTGCAGCGAGGTGCGGCGCCTGGCGCTGGGCAGCACGCAGCAGCAGCGCGACTGGATGCGCGCGCGCCTGCAGCCCTACCGCGTCGAGCCCCTGGCCGGCGCGCCGGCCGGCGACGGCCTGCTGACCAGCTACTTCGAGCCGGTGTACGAAGCCTCGCGCGTGGCGCGCCCGGGCTTTGGCGCGCCGGTGTACCGCGCCCCGCCCGGCGCCAGCCAGCGCAAGCCCTGGTACACGCGCCAGGAGCTCGACACCCTGCCCGAGGCGCGCGCCCAGCTGGCCGGCCACGAGCTGGTCTGGCTGGCCGATCCGCTGGACGCGCTGATCCTGCAGATCCAGGGCTCGGGCCGGGTGCGCGTGCAGGAGGCCGACGGCAGCCAGCGCCTGCTGCGGCTGGCCTTTGCCGGCACCAACGAACACCCTTACCGCAGCCCCGGCAAGTGGCTGATCGAGCAGGGGCTGCTGCGCGGCGACGCCACCTGGCCCGGCATCCGCGCCGCGCTGGCGGCGCAGCCGCAGCACCTGCAGGGCTTTCTGTGGAGCAACCCGCGCGTGGTGTTCTTCCGCGAGGAGCCGCTGTCGGCGCTGGAGGCGCAGTTCGGCCCGCGCGGCGCGCAGGGTGTGGCGCTGACGCCGGGGCGCTCGATCGCCGTCGACCCGCAGAGCATTCCCTACGGCACGCCGGTGTGGCTGTCCTCGCAGGGGCCGGTGGCGCAGCTGCAGCGCCTGGTGCTGGCGCAGGACACCGGCAGCGCCATCGTCGGCGCCGTGCGCGCCGACTACTTTGCCGGCTGGGGCGCCGAGGCGGGCGAATTGGCCGGCCGCATGAAGCAGCCGCTGCGCCTGTGGGTGCTGTGGCCCCGGTGAGCCGCGCCCGCGCGCCCGAAGCGGGCCGCCGCGCCGCCTGGGCGGGTGCCGCGCGCCCCGCCTCGATGTTCAAAGCAAAAATGGCTGCGCCGCCCGCCCGATCTGCGCCAGAAGCTACGTTATTTATAGCATTCAGGCGGCTCGCCGGCGGCCTGGCACTGGCCGCGCTGGGCGGCTGCGCGAGCTGGCAGGATGCGCCACGCCTGGCCTACCAGTGCCCGCACGAGCTGCGCTTCGAGGCCCGGCTGTACCAGGACATGGCCCTGCTCGAAGGCCTGCGCGGCCACGCCGTGCTCGAGCGCGTGCCCGGCGCCGAAGGCGACGCGCTGCACTATGCCGACCCCACGGTGCGGGCGCGCTTCGGCCTCGGTCTGGACGCGCGCCTGGTGCGGCTGGACTACACCGGCATCCCCGAGCCGGTGTACTGCCAGCACCTGCCCGGCGCCGACGCCCCGGCGGCGGCCGTGCGCGCCAGCCCGCGCCTCGGCCCGCGCCCGCCGCCGCCGCGACCCGACCCCGACGCCCCGGTGCAGACCAACATCCGGCAGGGCGACGGTCGCAACGGGCCGGGTTGAGGGCGGGCAACTAACCGCCGCGGCGCGGCTTGGCCCTGAGGTGCTCCAGCGGCAGCGCGCCGGCCGCCTTGACCTCGCCCAGCGAGAAGCTGGTGTGCATGTCCTTCACGTTGGGCAGGTTCAGCAGCACCTCGCGCGCGAAGCGGCTGAAGCCTTCCAGGTCGGTGCTCACCACCTGCAGCTCGAAGGTGCCGGTGCCGCTGATGTAGTGGCAGCTGACGATTTCGGGGCGGGTGCGGATCGCCGCCTCCAGCGCCCGCAGCGCCGCGCCGCTGACCTGGGCCGCATCCAGCCGCACGAAGGCCAGCACGCCCAGGCCGAGCTTGTGGCGATCGATTTCGGCGCGGTAACCGCGGATGAAGCCAGCCTGCTCCAGCGCGCGCACGCGCCGCCAGCAGGGTGCGGCCGACAGGCCGACGCGCTGCGCAAGTTCGGCGTTGGTGAGCCGGCCGTCGGCCTGCAGTTGTTCCAGGATGGCCAGATCGTGGGCGTCAAGTGTTTCCATGATGGGTGTATTCTAGAAAGAATCTTTCCTGACCACCGTGGATCGCGGCACATAAAGAAAGCACCTGTCGCGTCAGCCGACCTACACTTTGCCGACCCGACACACAGGCGGCTGCCGGCCATCGGCCAGGCGGCCCGACACAGGAGACCACCCCGATGAACGCCCCGCTGCCCGAACACATCCGCAAGGCGCTGGAAACCGTCACGCTGGACGACAAATACAGCCTGGAGCACGGCCGCGCCTTCATGAGCGGCATCCAGGCGCTGGTCAAGCTGCCGATGCTGCAGCGCCAGCGCGATGCGCTCGCCGGCAAGAACACCGCCGGCTTCATCAGCGGCTACCGCGGCTCGCCCCTGGGCGGCTACGACCAGGCGCTGTGGGCCGCCCGCAAGCATCTGCAGGGCCAGCACATCGTGTTCCAGCCCGGCGTCAACGAAGAGCTGGCCGCCACCGCCGTCTGGGGCACGCAGCAGCTGGGCTTTGCGCCGCCCGGCAGCCAGCGCTTCGACGGCGTGTTCGGCATCTGGTACGGCAAGGGGCCGGGGGTGGACCGCAGCGTCGACGTGTTCAAGCACGCCAACATGGCCGGCACCACGCCCTGGGGCGGCGTGATTGCCGTCGCCGGCGACGATCACCTGGCCAAGAGCAGCACCGCCGCGCACCAGAGCGACCACATCTTCAAGGCCTGCGGCTTTCCGGTGTTCTTCCCGGCCAGCGTGCAGGACATCCTGGATCTGGGCGTGCACGCCTTCGCCATGAGCCGCTACGCCGGCGTGTGGGCCGGCATGAAGACGATCCAGGAGATCGTCGAATCCAGCGCCAGCGCGCTGATCGACCCCGAACGGGTGCAGATCGCGCTGCCGACCGACTTCGACATGCCGCCCGGCGGCGTGCACATCCGCTGGCCCGACGCCGCGCTGCCGCAGGAGGAGCGCCTGTTCAACACCAAGTGGTACGCGGCCCTGGCCTATGTGCGCGCCAACCGCCTGAACCGCAACGTCATCGAAGGGCCGAACGACCGCCTGGGCCTGATCGCCAGCGGCAAGGCCTACAACGACACCCGCCAGGCGCTGCTGGACCTGGGGCTGGACGACGCCGCCTGCCGCCAGCTCGGCATCCGCCTGCACAAGGTGGCGGTGGTGTGGCCGCTGGAGGCGCAGATCACGCGCCAGTTCGCCGCCGGCCTGCGCGAGATCCTGGTGATCGAGGAAAAGCGCCAGGTCATCGAATACCAGCTCAAGGAGCAGCTCTACAACTGGCGCGCCGACGTGCGGCCCAACGTGCTGGGCAAGTACCGCGAGGGCGCCGCGGGCGACTACAGCGGCGGCGAATGGTCGCTCGACAACCCCACGGCCAACGTGCTGCTGCGCGCCACCGCCGACCTGTCGCCGGCGCTGATCGCGCGCGCCATCGCCGAGCGCCTGAAAAAGCTCGGCATCGACGCCGACACCACCGCCCGCATCGACCGTCAGCTGGCCATCCTGGACGCCGGCGAGCGCAACCTGCAGGTGCTGCAGGCCAGCAGCAGCGGCGCCGACCGTCAGCCCTGGTTCTGCTCGGGCTGCCCGCACAACACCAGCACCCGCGTGCCCGAGGGCTCGCGCGCCATGGCCGGCATCGGCTGCCACTTCATGTCGATCTGGATGGACCGCGCCACCGTCGGCTTCACGCAGATGGGCGGCGAGGGCGTGCCCTGGGTCGGCCAGCAGCCGTTCAGCAACGAACAGCACGTGTTCGCCAACCTGGGCGACGGCACCTACTACCACAGCGGCTCGCTGGCGGTGCGCCAGTCGGTGGCCGCGGGCGTCAACATCACCTACAAGATCCTCTACAACGACGCCGTCGCCATGACCGGCGGCCAGCCGATCGGCGAGCGCCCCGAGGGTCTGTCGGTGATCCAGATCGCGCAGAACATGCGTGCCGAGGGCGCGGTGAAGATCACCGTCGTCACCGACGAGCCCGAAAAATACGCCCAGGCGCGCCAGCACGGCCTGCCCGAGGGCATCGACGTGCAGCACCGCGACCGGCTGGACGCCATCCAGCGCGAGTTCCGCGAGATCGCCGGCACCACCGTCATCATCTACGACCAGACCTGCGCCACCGAAAAGCGCCGCCGCCGCAAGCGCGGCACCATGGTGGACCCGGCGGTGCGCGTGCTCATCAACGAGGCGGTGTGCGAAGGCTGCGGCGACTGCAGCGTGCAGAGCAACTGTCTGTCGGTGGAGCCGCTGGACACCGAATTCGGCCGCAAGCGCACCATCAACCAGAGCACCTGCAACAAGGACATCTCCTGCGTCAAGGGCTTTTGCCCCAGCTTCGTCACGGTGGAAGGCGGGCAGCTGCGCAAGAAGGCCAAGGCGCGCGCCAGCGTGTCGCCGTTCGAGCTCGGTGCGCTGCCCGAGCCGCCGTTGCCCCAGCCCGAGGCCGGCGGCGCCTGGGGCATCGTGGTGGCCGGCGTGGGCGGCACCGGCGTCATCACCATCGGTCAGTTGCTGGGCATGGCGGCGCACCTGGAAGGCAAGGGCATCGTCACCCAGGACGCCGCCGGCCTGGCGCAAAAGGGCGGCGCCACCTGGAGCCATGTGCTGATCGGCGCCACGCAGGACGATATCCGCACCACGCGGGTGAGCGCGGCGGCGGCCGACCTCATCATCGGCTGCGACCCGATCGTCACCGCCAACAAGGAAACCGTGGCCCGCATGCGCGAGGGGCGCACGCACGTGGCGCTGAACGCCCACGCCACGCCCACGGCGGCCTTCGTCAAGGACGGCGGCTGGCAGAACCCGCAGGCGCGCTGCGCCGCCGACATCGCCCGCGCCGTGGGCGAACAGGGCCTGGCCAGCTTCGACGCCGACCGCCTGGCCGGCCGGCTGCTGGGCGACACCATCTACGTCAACCCCATGATCCTGGGCTACGCCTGGCAGCGCGGCTGGGTGCCGCTCAGGCGTGAGTCGCTGCTGCGCGCCATCGAGCTCAACAACGTGCAGGTCGAGCACAACAAGGCGGCCTTCGAGTGGGGTCGACAGGCGGCGCACGACGGCGCGCGCGTCGAGCAGGCGCTGGCCGGCGCCGGCGGCGAGCAGGTGGTGGCGTTCAAGCCGCGCGAGACGCTGGAATCCATCGTCGCCCGGCGCGTCGAATTCCTCACCGGCTACCAGAACGCCGCCTATGCCGAGCGCTACCGCGCCTTCGTGGCCCGGGTGCAGCAACAGGAGGCGGCGCTGGGCAGGACCCAGTTGACCGAGGCGGTGGCGCAGGGCCTGTTCAAGCTGATGGCCTACAAGGACGAGTACGAGGTGGCGCGCCTGCACAGCGACCCGGCCTTCCTGGCGCGCATCGACGCCATGTTCGAAGGCGACTACAAGCTGCACTACCACCTGGCGCCGCCCATGACGGCCCAGCGCAACGAGCGCGGCGAGCTGGTCAAGAAGAAATACGGCTCCGGCATGGGGCGGGTGTTTCGGCTGCTGGCGCGCCTCAAGGGCCTGCGCGGCGGCGCGCTGGATCTGTTCGGCAAGACCGAGGAGCGCCAGACCGAGCGCGCGCTGATCGAGCAGTACCGCGCCAGCATCGACGAGCTGCTGGCCACGCTGAACGCCGACAACCACGCCATCGCGGTCGAGATCGCGCGCATTCCGCAGGCCATCAAGGGCTTCGGCCACGTCAAGGAGCGCCACCTGAAGGCGGCGCGTGCGCGCTGGGACGAGCTGCGGGCGCAGTACCGCCAGCCGCCCGTCGCGCCGGCGCGGCAGATCGCCTGAAATTCGGGCGAAATATGGGTTTCGCGACCGCCCAGTCTGCGCCGGCAGCTATGATATTGATAGTAATCGATCCATGATTCGATGGCTGCGCGTTGGGCCCCCAGCGCGGCCCCGCGCGCCAGCGCGCCTTACAATGCACGGTTGCCTGCGCGCGCCCCGCCGGGCGCGCAGCTGCGCGCCACGCGCGCGATCCATCCATCACCGCCCATTTCAGGAGCCTGCCGGTGTTCATCTCCAACGCCTACGCCCAAGCCGCCCCCGCCGCCCCCGGGGCCGACCTCGCCTCCACCTTCACCAGCATGCTGCCGCTGGTGCTGATGTTCGTGGTGCTGTACTTCATCATGATCCGCCCGCAGATGAAGAAGCAGAAGGAACACCGCGCCATGATCGACGCGCTGGCCAAGGGCGACGAGGTGGTGACCGCCGGCGGCCTGATGGGGCGCGTCACGGCGCTGTCGGAAGGCCAGATCGGCCTGCAGATCGCCAGCGGCGTCGAGGTGCAGATGCAGCGCAGCGCCATCGTGCAGGTGCTGCCCAAGGGAACCCTGAAGTAAGCCCGGACGCCGGCGCCGGCCCTCGCGCCGGCGCGCATCTGGCCGCCCCTATCCTGCCGTCGCCATGAACCGCTACCCCCTCTGGAAATACATCGTCATCCTGATCACCCTGGTGGTGGCGGCGCTCTACACCCTGCCCAACTTCTTCGGCGAGGCGCCGGCGGTGCAGGTGTCGGCCGGCAAGGCCACCACCCGGATCGATGGCGGCACGCTGTCGCGTGTGGAAGGCGCGCTGCAGGCGGCCGGCCTGACGCCCCAGCGCCTGACGCTGGAAGGCAGCTCGGTGTGGGCGCGCTTTGACACGCCCGACACCCAGCTCAAGGCCAAGGACGTCATCGAGCGCGCACTCAACCCCGACGCGGCCGACCCGGCCCACATCATTGCGCTCAACCTGGTGTCGCGTTCGCCGGCCTGGCTGGCGGCCATCAATGCCCAGCCCATGTACCTGGGGCTGGATCTGCGCGGTGGCGTGCACTTCATGCTGCAGGTGGACATGCGCACGGCCATCACCAAGCGCCTGGACACGCTGGCCAACGACATCCGGGTGGCGCTGCGCGAGAAGGACGTGCGCCACGGCGGCATCAGCCGCGAAGGCAACCAGATCGAGATCCGCGCGCGCGATGCCGACACGCTGGAGGCGGCGCGCCGCGTCATCGTCGACACCCAGCCCGACCTGCAGGTGGAGCCGACCCAGGGCACCGAGCCGCGGCTGGTGGCCAGCTTCAAGCCGCAGGCGCTGCAGCGCGTGCAGGCCGATGCGGTCAAGCAGAACATCACCACGCTGCACAACCGCGTCAACGAGCTGGGCGTGGCCGAACCGGTGATCGCCCAGCAAGGGGTGGACCGCGTGGTGGTGCAGCTGCCCGGCGTGCAGGACACGGCCAAGGCCAAGGACATCCTGGGGCGCACCGCCACGCTGGAGATGCGGCTGGTCGACGAAAGCGCCGAAGGCCGTGCCGCCGAAACCGGCGGCCCGGTGCCGTTCGGCTCCGAAAAATTCCTCGAGCGCGACGGCCGCCCGGTGATCGTCAAGCGCCAGGTGATCCTGACCGGCGACAGCCTGACCGACGCCCAGCCCGGCTTCGATCAGCAGACCCAGCAGCCCAAGGTCGACCTGACGGTGGACGCCAAGGGCGGGCGTGTGATGCGCGACGTCAGCCGCGAGAACCTGAAGAAGCGCATGGCCATCGTGCTGTTCGAGAAGGGCAAGGGCGAGGTGCTGACGGCGCCGGTGATCCAGGCCGAGCTGGGTACGCGTTTTCAGATTTCGGGCTCCATGTCGGTCGTCGAGGCCAACGACCTGGCGCTGCTGCTGCGCGCCGGTTCGCTGGCCGCGCCGATGGAGATCATCGAGGAGCGCACCATCGGCCCCAGCCTGGGCGCCGACAACATCAGCAAGGGTTTCCACAGCGTGATGTGGGGCTTTCTGGCCATCGTGGTGTTCATGATCGCCTACTACATGCTGTTCGGCGTGTTTTCGGCCATTGCGCTGAGCGTCAACCTGCTGCTGCTGGTGGCCATTCTGTCGATGCTGCAGGCCACGCTGACGCTGCCGGGCATGGCGGCGGTGGCGCTGACGCTGGGCATGGCGATCGACGCCAACGTGCTGATCAACGAACGCGTGCGCGAGGAGCTGCGCGGTGGCGCCTCGCCGCAGGCGGCCATCCATGCCGGCTACGACCGCGCCTGGGCCACCATCCTGGACTCCAACGTCACCTCGCTGATCGCCGGCCTGGCGCTGCTGGCGTTCGGCACCGGCCCGGTGCGCGGCTTTGCCGTGGTGCACTGCATCGGCATCCTGACCTCGATGTACTCGGCGGTGTTTTTCTCGCGCGGCCTGGTCAACCTGTGGTATGGGCGGCAGAAGAAGCTCAAGTCGGTGTCGATCGGCACCGTGTGGCGACCCGCCCCCGAGAAGGTGTGAGCGCGCCGCAACCGCCGTCAGACAAGCAAGGAACAGGCAGATGGAATTCTTCAGGATCGGACGGGACATCCCGTTCATGCGCTATGCGCGGCTTTTCAACGCCATATCGATCGTCACCTTCCTGCTGGCGGTGGTGTTTCTGTTCACGCGTGGCCTGCACCTGTCGGTCGAGTTCACCGGCGGCACGGTGATGGAGGTGGCCTACAGCCAGCCGGCCGATCTGGCGCAGGTGCGTGGCACGGTGGCGGCGCTGGGTTACGGCGACGTGCAGGTACAGAACTTCGGCACCGCGCGCGACGTCATCATCCGGCTGCCGGTGCAGCAGGGCAAGAGCTCGGCCCAGCAGAGCGAGCAGGTGCTGGCCGCGCTGCGCAGCGCCAGCCCCGACGTGCAGTTGCGCCGCACCGAATTCGTCGGCCCGCAGGTCGGCGACGAGCTGGCGCGCGACGGCCTGTACGCGCTGGCCTTCGTGGTGGTCGGCATCATGATCTACCTGTCGATGCGCTTCGAATGGAAGTACGCCGTGGCCGGCATCATCGCCAACCTGCACGACGTGGTGATCATTCTGGGCTTCTTCGCCCTGTTCCAGTGGGAGTTCTCGCTCTCGGTGCTGGCGGCGATCCTGGCCGTGCTGGGCTATTCGGTCAACGAATCGGTGGTGATCTTCGACCGCATCCGCGAGAACTTCCGCCGCTACCGCAAGATGAGCACGGTGGAGATCATCAACAACTCCATCACCGCCAACATCAGCCGCACCATCATCACCCACGGCTCGACGCAGATCATGGTGCTGTCGATGTTGCTGTTCGGCGGCGAGACGCTGCATTACTTCGCCGTGGCACTGACCATCGGCATCCTGTTCGGCATCTATTCCTCGGTGTTCGTGGCCGCCGCCATCGCCATGTGGCTGGGCATCCGGCGCGAGGACCTGGTCAAGACCGGCCGCAAGGATGGCGACCCCGGTGACCCGAACGCCGGCGCGGTGGTGTAAGACAGCGGCCCTGGATTCCACGCCGGGCGTGCCATACTGAGGGGCCACAACCGCTCCCATGGTTTCGACGCCACCACCACCGTCGCCTCATCGCCTCGCGCAGCAGGTGCGCGAGCGCTTCCTGCAGGTGCTCGACGCAGCCGTCATCGAGCTGGGTGAGCGAATCCAGACTCATCTGACGGGCCAGGCGCAAGGCGGGATCCGCGGCGCGACGCTGGCCGACATGCAGCGTGCCATGGAGGCCGAGGCAGCGTTTCGGCGTGCGCGCACCGCCTGGGTGACGGCGGCACGGCGCCACTGGCGCGATGCACTGACGCAGATGACGGACAGCCGCGCCGCGCGTCGCAGTCTGCCGGGTGATCTGGGTCTGGTGGACGACGACAGTGTCGAGCGCAAGATCGCCGCCTCGCGACTGGGGGCGGCCGTGCAGGACGCTGCTGGCGCCGAATTCAACGATCTGCGGCTGCGCATGCAGGCGCTCGAGCGCAGCACCGACCTGCCGGCGCGCGACGTGCTGCGGCCCGACACCTTTGCACAGCAGTTGCTCAAGGCCTGGCGGGACGCCGGCCTGGATCGTCCGATGTGGGTACTGGTTCACCCGGAGATCCAGGCGGCAATGATCGAACGCTTGGTGCCACTCTACGGGCAGGCCAATGCTTTCCTGATCGAGCGCGGGGTGCTGGCCGAAATCGACCTGAAGGCGCTGGTGCGGCGTGGTGATGGCGATGCCGGGCCTGTCGCAGGTGCTCGAGCGTCGGCGGTTGCGGGTGCGCGCGATCGCGCAGCGCCCGGACCCGCGGAAGATGCCGCTTCCCGGGAATCGGGCGCGCGCTCAGGCGGTGCCGGACTGTTCGGCGATGGCCGGTCGGCCCGTGGCGACGCGTTTACCACCCATGGCCGGGCCAATGCCGCGGATGACACCCAGACACCCGACGTGCGGCACTCCGCGCTGGCGCGCGCAGCCCAGGAAACCCGCATGATGACGGCCATCTCGCCCATGACGCGCGTACGGCAACGAGCGCAGGGCGTGCTGGGGCAGCTGCGGCGGCTGCTGACCGATCAGTTGGCGAACTTCGACCTGGCGGCGCCGGCAGAGCCACCTTCGCCGCCGTTGGCTCGCGCCATGGCCGAGGCGGCGCCTTTCGCAGTCACCGAGTTGCTGGACCGCAGCGACGCCGACGTCACCATCGTGCAACCCGTGGCCAGTGTCGACGCGGTGGCGACGCGTCTGCGCCAGCGAGCCACCGAGCTGAAGGCCAAGGCGGAGCGACCGAGCGAGAAGGCCACCATCGAGATCGTGGCCCTGATGTTCCAGGCCATCCTGGCCGAAGAGCGCATCGCGGCGGCGATCCGCGTCTGGTTCGCGCGCCTGCAGATTCCGGTGTTGCGGCTGGCGTTGGCCGAGCCGGACTTCTTCGCCTCCATCCAGCACCCGGCGCGCCAGTTGATCGACCGCATGGGTGCCTGCGCGCTGGGCTTCGACGCCGCGCAGGTCGGCGGCAGCCGCCTGGAGCGCGAGATCAAGCGCATCGTGCAGGTGATCGAGCAATACCCTGAAACCGGCCGCCGCGTCTACCAGCTGGTGCTGGAAGAGTTCAAGAAGTTTCTCGGTCGCTCACTGACCGAAGGCGGCTCCGCACAGCAGATGGCGACGCTGGCGCAGCAGATCGAGCAGAAGGAAGCGCTGACCGTGCAGTACACCATCGAGCTGCGGCGCATGCTGGAGCCGGTGCCCGTGCCCGAGCCGGTGCGCGAGTTCCTGTTCCGCGTCTGGTGCGAGGTGCTGGCCATGGCCGCGGTGCGGCGCGGGCCGCAGGCGCCCGACACGCTGCGCTTCAAGCAGGCGGCGGCCGATCTGCTGTGGGCGGTCAGCCCCAAGGCCGACCGCAGCGAACGCGGCCGCGTGGTGCAGCAGCTGCCGACGCTGTTGCACGCCCTGCGCGAGGGCATGGAAGGCCTGGCGCTGTCGACCTCGGACCAGGATGCCCACATCAAGGTGCTGAACGACGCGGTGGTGCAGGCCTTCGTCTCGCGCGGCGAGGGCCTGTCGGCGGAGCGGCTGGCCGAGCTGTCGCGCAACCTGGCCGGTCTGGAAGACGTGGTCAGCGACGACGCCCAGGGCGACGTGCTGCTCGACCCGGGCGTGATCGAGCTGATGTTCGGCGCCGAAGGCGACGCGCTGGAGGTGATTGCCAGCGGCGGCTCACAGCCCGGCGAGGGCATGCTGCACTGGGCCGGCGAGCTGGAGCTCGGGGCCTGGTTCACGCTCGACTACCTGGGCAGCGTGACCCAGGTGCAGTACGTGTGGCGCAGCAAGCGTGGCCAGCTGCACCTGTTCGGCGACGGCTCGGGCAAGAGCTACCTGGTGCAGACCTGGCGCCTGGCCTCGTACCTGCAGGCCGGCCTGCTGGTGCCGGTGGAGGACGAAACCCTGACCGTGCGCGCCACGCGCGAAGCCCTGGCGCGGCTCAACGCCGAGCCCGATCGGCTGCTCAACTGACCCTGGTGCAGTGTTTCGCGCCGTCAGGCACTTATTGCGAGCCGCGCCTTGCCGCAAGCTTTTTTCTGGTTTTTGTAAGTGCCTGACGGCGCGAAACACTGCACCAGGTTGTAAGCGGGTTCGCGTCAGCCCCGCCCCAGACGCTGGAACAGCCCGCCGGGCAGGCGGCCGAGCTGGCCGGCCAGCTCAAGCTCCAGCAACCGCGCCTGCAGGGTGGCGGTGTCCAGCCCGGTGCGGGCCTGCAGGGCGTCCAGGCTCACCGGGTCGGCGCCGAGTGCCCGCAGCAGCTCCGGATAAGGGTCATGCTGGCCTTCAGGCGCCGCCGTTGCAGCGCCAGCAGCTTCGGTTTCGATAGCGCCTGTGGGCCATGGCCAGCGCAGCTCCTCCAGCACGTCCTGTGCGGTTTCGACCAGCTTGGCGCCCTGGCGGATCAGCGCGTGGCAGCCGCGCGACTGCGGGCTGTGGATGGAGCCCGGAATGGCGAACACCTCCTTGCCCTGTTCGCTGGCCAGGCGGGCGGTGATCAGCGAGCCGGACTGCAAGGCCGCCTCCACCACCAGCGTGCCCTGGCTCAGTCCCGAAATCAGCCGGTTGCGCCGGGGAAAGTTGGGCGGCAGCGGCGGTGTGCCGAGCGGGTATTCGCTCAGGATCAGTCCCTGGCGCACGATGCGGTGCGCCAGCTCGCGGTGCCGGCGCGGGTAGACGCGATCGATGCCGGTGCCCACCACCGCGATGGTGGCCGGGCCCTGCGCGGGCGGTGGCGCGCCCTCCAGCGCCCCTTCGTGCGCCGCGCCGTCGATGCCCAGCGCCAACCCCGACACCACGCACACGCCCTGGGCTGCCAGCGCGCGCGCGAACTGGCGCGCGTTGGTCGCGCCCTGAGGCGTGGGGTTGCGGCTGCCGACCACCGCCAGGGCCCGCGTCGGCCAGCCATCAGCTACAACATCAATAGCTGTCGGCGCAGACGGAGTGGGCGTGGAAGCCGTATGGGCTGCCCCGTTCGGCGGGTGCAGCCGGCCCATGAGGTAGAGCAGGCAGGGCGGATCTTCGATGGTCAGCAGGGCGGCCGGGTAGGCGGGGTCGCCGAGGGTGACGATGCGGCGCGGCACACCGTCTTCGGCCGCGTCCAGCCAGTCCAGCGTGGCCTGCAACTGGGCTGCCAGGTTGTCGGGCGGCTGCGCCAGCGCGCTGGCCTGGGCCGGGCTCAGCAACTGGCGCCAGGCGGCGGGGGACTGGGCGAAGATCAGCGGGGGCAGGCCAAAGGCCGCCAGCAGGCGCCGGGCGCCGTCGTTGCCGATGCCGGGCGTCAGGCTCAGTCGCAGCCAGGCCTCGAGTTCCTGCCGGTCCATGGCGGGGCGGGCGTGGCCGCCGCTCCGGTCAGTTCGGGTTGACCAGCTTGTCGCCGACCTGCACCGGGTTGGTGATTTCCATCACCAGCACGTAGGAGACGCGCTCGAACGGACGGAACACCATGGCGATGCCGTTGCGCTCGTCGGGCAGCTTCATCAGGCCGCGCGCCTCGTCGGTCTTGTCCACCAGCTTCGGTCCGGTGCTCAGCAGCGCCAGCACATGACCGCTTTCGATGCCGTCCTGCAGGCCCTTGTTGATCACCACCACCTGGTTCTGGCCGGCGTAGCGCACCGCGCTGCCCGGCACGGCGACCACGCGCGCGTCCACCGGCACCTCGGGCACGCGCGGCACGTAGTTGCGGTACTCGCGCGGCGGCTCGGGCAGCAGGCGGTCGCCGGCGCGCATTTCTTCCTTGCTGCTGATCACGTCGACCGTGGCGGGCACGGGCAGGGCGCGCGGCTGCGGGGCGGCGGCGCGGCGCGGTTCGGTCTGCACTTCGCCGTTGGCGGGCCAGCGCGTGGGGCGCACGGCGGGCGCCGCGCCGGCGTCTTCTTCGGCTTCGGATTCGCCCCGCACCAGGGTGGCCTGACCGACGTAGTGGCCTTCGTAGCCCAGGGTTTCGTCGGTCACCGGGTCTTTCAGCGGCTTGGCATTGCGGAACACGCGGAATTCGGTGGGGTCGCCCGCCTGTTTCAGCAGGGGGGCATCGGCGGGCCCGCGCACGTAGGCGCGGTCGCCCTTGGCCACCAGCACGCGGCTCTGGTTGGCCAGCGCGACGATGCGGGGTGCGCGCTGGAAGCTGTCGTCGTCGACCACCAGCGGCTCGGTCAGGAAGGGCTCGATCAGGTGCGGCTCCAGCGTGGGCAGCGGGCCGGTGCCCAGCATCTCGATGCGGTTGCGCGGCGACACCCGCACGGTGTCACCGACTTCGCCGTCGGCGCCGCGGCGCGCGCGCAGGAAGGCGCGGTCGCCCAGGCGCTCCAGGTACAGCTGCTGGCCTGGGTAGATCAGGTGCGGGTTGCGGATGTCCTGCAGGTTCATGCCCCACAGCTCGGGCCAGCGCCAGGGCGACTTCAGGAACAGGCTGGAGATGCGCCACAAGGTGTCGCCGCGGCGCACCGTGTACTGGTCGGGCGCGTCGGGCGCCAGCGCCGACAGCGGCACGCCCTGCGCCGCCACCTGCTGGGCGGTGGCGCGCTGCGCCGGCGTCACCGGCAGGCGTGAGGCCGACTGCGCGGCGGCGGGCGGGACGCTGAGCACGGCCGCCGTCAGCAGGCCGAGGGGCGCGATCAGTGCGCGCGTGGCACCAGGAAAAGTGTGTTTCATTGTTTTGCCGGGGGCAGCTGCCAACTTGACAAGTCACCGGACATTCTGCATTCAAGCCCTTGATCCGGCAACGAAATCACTCACCCGAGGCAGCGCGAACTGCGAAAAGTAGCGAAAATCGCCACATCCGAGGCAAGAATTCCATGGCCCAGCTTCCCATTCTCCGTTACCCCGACCCGCGCCTGCACAAGGTGGCTCGCCCGGTGCAGGTGGTCGATGCGCGCGTGCAGGCGCTGATCGACGACATGTTCGAGACCATGTACGCCGCCAAGGGCATCGGCCTGGCGGCCACCCAGGTCGACGTGCACGAGCGGCTGATCGTGATCGACGTGTCGGAAGAGCGCAACCAGCGCCTGGTGCTGATCAACCCCGAGTTGCTGTGGGCCAGCGAGCAGCGCGTGCGCGGCGAGGAGGGCTGCCTGTCGGTGCCCGGCATCTACGACGGCGTCGAGCGCGCCGAGCGCGTGCGTGTGCGCGCGCTGGACGCGGCCGGCGAGGCGCGCGAGATCGAGGCCGAGGGCCTGCTGGCGGTGTGCATCCAGCATGAGATGGACCACCTGCTCGGCAAGGTGTTCGTCGAATACCTGTCGCCGCTCAAGCGCGGCCGCATCAAGACCAAACTGCTGAAAGCCGAGCGACAGGAAAAAGCCGACCAGGCGCGGGTGCCGGCGTGAGCGCCCACTGCGCGGCAAAGGCTGATGCATTCGTCATCCGGCGTGTCCTGAAGGCCTTGCCGGCGGCGCTTGGGGCGCTGCTGCTGGGGGCTTGTGCGGCGCTGCTCAACCCGGATCGGGTGGCGCCCGGCACCCCGGCGGCGCAGGTGCTGCAGCGCCTGGGTCCGCCCACGGCGCGCTACCCGGCCACGGCCCAGGCGGGCGAGCGCTGGCAGTATTCGCAGCAACCGGCCGGCCGCCAGGTGTTCAATCTGGACCTGGACGCCCAGGGCCGCGTGGTGCGCGTCGAGCAGGCGCTCAGCGAAGCGCGGTTTGGCCAGCGCATCCAGCCCGACCGCTGGACGCGCGAGGACGTGCTGCGCGAATACGGCCGGCCGGCCCAGGTGACGGCGGTGCACCGGTTCGACGGCGACATCTGGGTCTGGCGCTACCTGGACGGGCCGACCTGGCGCCTGCTGTTCATCGACATCGACCGCGCCGGCGTGGTGCGCGGCTGGTCCGCCGGCGACGAAAACCTGCCCGACCCGCCCGAGCCGCGCTGACCGTTCCGTGCCATTGAATCGCCACCAAAGCGCCAACCCGCCAGCGCCAAAAGCTATCGAAACATGAGCATGCGCGTGATCTTTGCCGGCACCCCCGAGTTTGCCCGCGTGGCCCTGCAGGCGCTGCTGGCGGCCGGGTTCGAGGTGCCGCTGGTGCTGACCCAGCCCGACCGCCCGGCCGGCCGCGGCATGAAGCTGCAGGCCTCGCCGGTCAAGCAGCTGGCGCTGCAGCACGGCATCGCCGTCGCCCAGCCGCGCAGCCTGCGCCTGGACGGCAAGTACCCCGAAGACGCCGCCGCCGCCCGCGCGGCCCTGCGCGCCGCCCGCGCCGACGCGATGGTGGTGGCCGCCTACGGGCTGATCCTGCCGCAGTGGGTGCTGGATGACATGAGCACCGCCGGGCCGCCCCAAGGTGCGAGCGCCCCCTCGGGGGGCAGCGCAACAGGCGCAGCCGTGGAGCGTGGGGGCCGTGACCCGAGCACCGCCGGGCCGCCCCAAGGTGCGAGCGCCCCCTCGGCGGGCAGCGCCACCGGCCAGGCCTTCGGTTGCCTCAACATCCATGCCTCGCTGCTGCCGCGCTGGCGCGGCGCGGCGCCGATCCATCGCGCCATCGAGGCCGGCGACGCGCAGACCGGCGTCACCATCATGCAGATGGACGCCGGCCTGGACACCGGCGACATGCTGCTGGCGCAGGCGCTGCCGATCGGCCCGCGCACCACCACCGCCAGCCTGCACGACGAACTGGCGGCGCTGGGCGGGCAGCTGATCGTGCAGGCGCTGCAGCAGGCCGCGCAGGGTCGCCTGCGGCCGACGCCGCAGCCGGCCGAGGGCGTTTGCTACGCCCACAAGATCGACAAGCACGAGGCCGCCATCGACTGGCACCAGCCGGCGGCACAGATCGAGCGGCGCATCCGCGCCTTCGACCCCTTCCCCGGCGCCAGCAGCCAGCTGGGCGACACCGTGGTCAAGCTGTGGA
>JADLIA010000137.1 GCA_020848515.1 Rubrivivax sp.
GGCGTGGTGGTGTTGCCTTCCTTGAAGCCGCGCTTTTCCAGCACTTCCTTGATCGACTTGAGCATCTCGGGGCTGCCGCACAGCATCACGCGGTCGAGCTGCGGGTGCAGGTCGGGCAGACCCAGATCGCGCGCCATGCGGCCGCTTTCGATCAGCTCGGGAATGCGGCCCTGGGTGGGGAAGGGCTCGCGCGTCACCGTGGGGTAGTACCTGAGCTGGCTGCTCACCAGCTCGCCGAGGAATTCGTGCCGGGGCAGCTCCTGGGTGATGTAGTCGCGGTAGGCCAGCTCGCTCACCAGGCGGCAGCCGTGCACCAGGATCACCTGATCGAACTTCTCGTAGGTGTCGGGGTCGCGGATGATGCTCATGAACGGCGCCAGGCCGGTGCCGGTGCCGAACAGGTACAGGCGCTTGCCGGGCAGCAGGTAGTCGATCAGCAGGGTGCCGGTGGGCTTGTGGCCGACGATGATGCTGTCGCCCGGCTGGATGTGCTGCAGGCGGCTGGTCAGCGGGCCGTCGGGCACCTTGATGCTGAGGAACTCCAGCGTCTCTTCGTAGTTCGGGCTGACGATGGAGTAGGCGCGCAGCAGCGGCTTGCCATTCACCCGCAGGCCGATCATGGTGAAGTGGCCGTTGGAAAAGCGCAGGCTCTGGCTGCGCGTGGTGGTGAAAGAAAACAGGCGATCGGTCCAGTGGTGGACCGAGAGGACTTTTTCGTCGTCGAAGGCTGCCATGACGTCTTGCGGTGAACGTGCGCGCGGCGCACCGGGTGGAAAACCCTGATTGTCGCCCAGCCTTCATGACCTGCCGGCATACCGTCATGCGCGCGGCGCGCGCCCGGATGGCAGGCGCGTCGGAAGGCTCGCACCTTCTCCGACGGTCGCTCGCGGGATCAGGCGCCCAGCCCTTCGATCAGCAGGCGTACGCGGCGCACGCCCTGCCATTCGTCGGCCTCCAGTCGGAACGCCAGCAGGGCGCGCGCGGGCAGCGGCTCGGTGCGGCCGAACCAGATGCCATCGACCGGCTGCCCCTGGTGACGCAGCTTGAGCGCCAGGTGTTTTTCGCCCACCAGGCGCTGGCCGACGATCTCCAGCTCCTCGCTGAACACCGGCGGAGCGAAACCCTGGCCCCAGACCGCGTCGTGCAGCAGATCGACCACGTCGGGGCGGCGATATTCGGGCGGCAGCGCACCATCGGTGTGCAGTCGGCGCGTCAGCGTGGCGGCGTCCAGCCACTCGGTGGCGACCTGCTGCAGGGCGCGCTCGAAGGTGTCGAACTGGTGTTCGTCAATGGTGCAGCCGGCCGCCATGGCGTGGCCGCCAAAGCGCAGCAGCACGCCGGGATGGCGCTTGGCCACCAGGTCCAGCGCGTCGCGCAGGTGAAAGCCGGCGATCGAGCGGCCCGAGCCCTTCAGCTCGTGCTCGCGTCCGGGCGCGCCGCTGGCGGCGAACACGAAGGTCGGGCGGTGCAGCCGGTCCTTCAGGCGGGCGGCGACGATGCCGACCACGCCTTCGTGGAAGTCGGGGTCGAACACGGCCAGGGCGGCAGGGGGGTCGGCGTGCGGCTCGAACAGCCCTTCGGCGATCTGCAGCGCCTGTTCGCGCATGCCGCCTTCGATCTCGCGCCGCTCGCGGTTGATGGCGTCCAGCGTGGCCGCCAGCTCGGCGGCGCGCGCGGCGTCGTCGGTCAGCAGCAGCTCGATGCCCAGCGTCATGTCGGCCAGCCGGCCGGCGGCGTTGATGCGCGGGCCGAGGGCAAAGCCGAAGTCGAAGCTGCCGGCCCTGGGGGTGGCCCGGCCCGCGACCGCAAACAGGGCCGCCAGGCCGACCGGCATCTGGCCGGCGCGGATGCGCCGCAGGCCCTGCGCCACCAGGCGGCGGTTGTTGGCGTCCAGCGGCACCACGTCGGCCACCGTGCCCAGCGCCACCAGCGGCAGCAGGCTGTCCAGCCGCGGCTGGGTGGCGGCGCTGAACCGGCCGCGCGCGCGCAGCTCGGCGCGCAGCGCCAGCAGCACGTAGAACATCACGCCCACGCCGGCCAGCGCCTTGCTCTCGAAGCCGCAGCCCGGCTGGTTGGGGTTGACGATGCCGTCGGCCGGCGGCAGCGCGCCGCCCGGCAGGTGGTGGTCGGTCACCAGCACCTGCAGGCCCAGCGCCCTGGCGCGCGCCACGCCTTCGACGCTGGCGATGCCGTTGTCCACGGTGATCAGCAGCTCGGCGCCGCGCGCGGCCACGCGCTCGGCGATCGGCGGCGTCAGGCCGTAGCCGTCGATCACGCGGTCGGGCACCAGATAGTCCAGCTGCGTGGCGCCCAGCAGGCGCAGGCCGCGCAGGCCGACGGCGCAGGCGGTGGCGCCGTCGCAGTCGTAGTCGGCGACGATGCAGATGCGCCGCCCGGCGGCGATGGCGTCGGCCAGCAGCACGGCGGCGGCCTGCGCGCCCTGCAGCCGGTCGGGCGGCAGCAACTGCGCCAGGCCGTCGTCGAGCTCGGCGGCCGAACTGACGCCGCGCGCTGCGTACAGGCGCGCCAGCAGCGGGTGTACGCCGGCCTGCTCGAGCGCCCAGGCGGCGCGCGGGGGGACGTCGCGGACTTCAATTTTCATAGCTGGTCGCGCAGATTGGACAAGCGCAAGGGGCTGATTTGGCTCATGATCTTCTGGGTCAGGCCCTGGGCGCTCGACAGCGTCAGCGCGCGGCGCGGGCCGCACAGCGTGAGCCGCGCCGGGGCGCCGCCGCGCACCGTCTGCAGCAGCGGGGCCAGCGCGTTCGCGTCGATCGCCTGCCAGGCGCGCTGCCAGTCGTGCAGGCTCAGGCGGGCCGGCAGATCGAGCAGTTCGCGGCACACCTGCACGTCGGCCCGCGGGGCGATGGCCTGGGGCAGCTCGCCGGCGCCGCCGATCCACAGTGCGTTGACCGGCCAGCGCCGCGCGCCTTCGCGCGCTTCGTTGACGGGGTGGGTGTAGAGCAGCATCTGCCATTCGCTTTGCAGGCGGCGCAGCGTGCGGCGCTGCGCTTCGGTGGGCGCCTGCGCCAGTTGCTGGCGCGTGACCGGCCGGGTCAGCGCCCGCCGCAGCGACCAGCAGCTCAGGCCGCGCAGCAGCTCGCCCTGGACCAGCCAGGCGTCGGGGCGCAGGTAGCGCAGCGTCAGGCCGTCGTCGCGCAGCAGCGGCTCGACGCTGGCCAGCAGGGCGCGCGATTCGCGCTCGTCCAGCCCCAGCTCGGCCGGGTGCAGCACGCTGACGTCGTTCATGCCCATCTGCCAGTGGCAGGGCAGCAGCCAGGCGCAGGGGGTGCCGCTGGTGCCGCTTTCGAAGGCGGCCCAGGGCGTGCGTCCGGGGGTGTCGGGCAGGCCGTGGGCGCGCGCCAGCGCCACCTCGAACGGGGTGGCCGGGCTGTCTTCGTCCAGCGTCAGGCGCTCGGCCAGGCGCAGCTGGCGCGCCAGGGCGCGCAGCGCCGGCAGCTCGGGCCAGGGCGGCGCCGCGGCGCCGTCGGGCAGGGCCAGCACAGCATCGGGGATCAGGACATGCGGCCAGGCAGGTGCAGCGGACATGGCCGCATTGTCCGGGATGCCACAATGCCGGGCTTGTCCTGCACGGCGTGCCCCGCCTTCCACCCGATGTCCCTGGCCCAGAGCCTGCCCTACGAAATGCTGCTTGGCTGGCGCTACACGCGCGCCGGGCGCGGCACGCGGCGCAACGGCTTCATCTCGTTCATCTCGGCGGCGTCGATGCTGGGCATTGCGCTGGGCGTGGCGGCGCTGATCGTGGTGCTGTCGGTGATGAACGGCTTTCGCAAGGACGTCACCGAGCGCATGCTCAGCGTGATTTCGCACGTCGAGGTGTTTTCGCCCGACGGCGAGGCGCTGCCCGACCCGGCGCGCACCCTGGCCGAGGTGCGCGCCAACCCCGAGGTGGTGGGCGCCGCGCCCTTCATCGGCGCGCAGGCGCTGCTGGCGCGCGGCGAGTCCATGCAGGGCACCATCGTGCGTGGCATCGACCCGGCGCGCGAGCCCTTCGTCACCGAGGTGGCGGCGCAGCTGCAGGCCACGCTGCTGCCGCGCCTGGTGCCGGGCAGCTACGGCATCCTGCTGGGCAGCGACCTGGCGCGCAAGCTGGGCGTGGCCGAGGGCGATGCGGTGACGCTGATCGCACCCAGCGGCCAGGTCACCCCCGCCGGCGTGGTGCCGCGCCTCAAGCAGATGACGGTGGTCGGCACCTTCAGCAGCGGCCACTACGAATACGACTCGGCGCTGGCCATGCTGCACATCGACGACGCGGCACGCATCTTCCGCCTGCAGGGGCCGACCGGCATCCGCCTGAAGCTGCGCGATCTGCACCGGGCGCGCAGCGTGGCCGACCAGCTGGCCGCGTCCCTGAGCGGCCACCTGCTGATCCTCGACTGGACGCGCCAGAACCGCACCTGGTTCGCCGCCGTGCAACTGGAAAAGCGCATGATGTTCATCATCCTCACGCTCATCGTCGCCGTGGCCGCCTTCAACCTGGTCAGCACGCTGGTGATGACGGTGCAGGACAAGCGCGCCGACATCGCCATCCTGCGCACCCTGGGCGCCAGCCCGGCCAGCATCATGAAGGTGTTCATGGTGCAGGGCGCGCTGGTGGGCGTGATCGGCACCCTGGGCGGGCTGGCGCTGGGCCTGGCGATCGCCTTCCACATCGACGTCATCGTGCCGTTCCTCGAACGCCTGTTCCACGCCAGCTTCCTGCCCAAGGACGTGTACCTGATCAGCCAGATGCCCAGCGACCCGCAGGCCGGCGACATCGTGCCGATCGGCGTCATCTCGCTGCTGCTGTCGTTCCTGGCCACGCTCTACCCGAGCTGGCGCGCCAGCCGCGTCAACCCCGCCGAGGCGCTGCGCTATGAGTGAAGTAGCTATTGAAAACATAGCTGCTGGCGCAGATCCAGCAAGCGCTGGCATCGTTTTGGAGGCTGAAAGCCTGGGCCGGCGCTTTCATGAGGGCCCGCTCGACGTGACGGTGCTGCAGGGCGTCGATCTGCGCGTGCGCGCCGGTGAAACGCTGGCCATCGTGGGCCAGTCCGGCTCCGGCAAGAGCACCCTGCTGCACCTGCTGGGCGGGCTGGACGCCCCCAGCAGCGGGCGCGTGCGGCTGCTGGGGCAGGACCTCGGCAGCCTGTCGCCGGCGGCGCAGGGCGAGCTGCGCAACCGCCACCTGGGCTTCGTCTACCAGTTTCACCACCTGCTGCCCGAATTCAGCGCGCTCGAAAACGTCGCCATGCCGCTGTGGATCCGCCGCCAGCCGCGCGCCGAGGCGGCCGAGGCGGCACGCCACATGCTGGCGCGCGTGGGTCTGCAGGAGCGCGTGCGGCACCGTCCGTCCGAGCTGTCGGGCGGCGAGCGCCAGCGCGTGGCCATCGCGCGCGCCCTGGTCACCCGCCCGGCCTGCGTGCTGGCCGACGAGCCCACCGGCAACCTCGACCGCGCCACCGCCGACGCGGTGTTTGCGCTGATGATGGAGCTGGCGGCCCAGCACGGCACGGCCTTCATCGTGGTCACGCACGACGCCCAGCTGGCGGGGCGCTGCGCCAGGGTGCTGCGGCTGGTGCAGGGCCGGCTCGGGCCGGTGTGACCTGTGCCCCCTTGGGCGGCCGTGGCCTGGTGGCCGAGGGAGCGGCCGACCCGGCAGCCTGCCGGCGCCACCCATGCGCGCCACCGCCTGGGCCGGATTTATGATTGTCGACAATCATGAAACAAGGCGTACCCGATGGCGAGCGTGGAGTCTGACCAGGAAGTGTTCGCGCGCTGGGAGCGCCTGATTCAGTTCCGGCTGCTGGCCGACAGCCAGGAGCCCACCCGCACCGTGCCCGAGCAGGTGGCCGCGCAGGTGGGCGACCGCATCATCGGTGGCGCGCTGGCGCCGGGCGCGCGCATCGGCGAGCAGGAACTGGCCGACGAATTCGCCATCAGCCGCGGGCCGGTGCGCGAAGCCATCCGCATCCTGGAGCGCGAAGGATTGGTGCAGGTGCTGCCGCGCCGCGGCGCGGTGGTGACCAGCCTGTCGGCACAGGAGCTGCGCGAGCTGTTCGAGATCCGTGCCGGCCTGGTCGAGATCGCGTTGCGCAAGGTGATGGGCGCGGGCGTGCCGCCCGAGCTGCTGGCCATCACGCGCGCCGGCGTGGCCCGGCTCGAGGCGCTGGCCGAACTGCCGGAGGGCGGCGATGCCTATGCCGAGACGACCTACCGGTTGATCCAGATCGGAGCGCATTTCGCCGGCAACGAGCGCCTGCGCCGCATGGTGGTGGCGCTGTCGCTGCAGAGCCTGCGCTACAGCAAGCTGGGCCTGGCCTCGGTGGCGCGGCGTCAGCGCTCGGTGAAGCTGTGGCGCCAGGCGCTGCAGGCGCTGGAGCGCGGCGACGTGGAACGGACCCTGTGGCTGGCGCGCCAGCGCAGTCAGGAGTCGGCCGATGAAGCCGCGCGCCGGCTGGCCGAGCCGTCGGGCGGCAGCTGAGCTTCAGCCGGCCTGTTCTAGTCCACTGAATCACTGAAATCGGATCGGCGCTGTCCGCCCGATACGGGCACGCTGCGGCGTTGCCCATGCTCGCCACAGCACGGGCTGTGGCTGCGCTTTGCGCCTTGCATCGCCTCCCGTCTCGGGTGTCCCTCACCGCCCATTTCAACCTAGAAACGGCAGTTGACCGCTGGTCAACTTCGGGCAGACCGCATCGATGCGGGGTCTGGCGGCTGCGATGGCCTTCACCTCCTGGGTGAGCCCGCTACGTACTCACCCGCACCGCGCTCGCCGCGCCATGCGGCGTTGCTCCTGCTTGCGGGCAGGAGCGCGCAGCGGCGTCGCGTCTTGCCTGGCACACCGATCACGGCACGGGCGGGCGCGTGCAACGGCCGTTTCTGGGAGGCTGTCGGGCTTGGAGCGCCGAAACCGTTCTCGAAGAGCGGCGTAGCCAAAATCGGCTCCAGCGAGACCAGTTTTTGCCGGATTTGCAGCCCAATAGCCGGGCTCTTGGGCAAAAAATCCGGTGAAAAATGGGCCGCTGCGGTCGATTTGCAGCCGGCGATTTCCAAGTCCGACAGTCTTCTAGGTTAACGCTATGCAGGGCGACCCCTTGCCTAGCGTTTACAGGCCCTGGCTGGTGAAGCGTTCGCGCAAGGCGGGCTTCTGCACCTTGCCGGCCAGGTTGCGCGGCAGCGCCTCGACGAAGGCGATGCGCCGCGGTTTCTTGTAGCCGGCGATGCGCTCGCCGCAGTGGGCCATCAGCGCCTCGGCGCTGGCGGTGCAGTCGGCACGCAGCACCACCGCGGCCGCGACCAGCTCGCCCCACTGCGGGTCGGGCAGGCCCAGCACGGCGGCCTCCAGCACGGCGGGGTGGGTGCTCAGGGCATCCTCCACCTCGCGTGCGTAGACGTTGAATCCGCCGCTGATGATCATGTCCTTGTTGCGGCCGACGATGTGCAGAAAGCCCTGTCGGTCCAACCGCCCGAGGTCGCCGCTGTAGTACCAGCCATCGCGCACGGTCTCGGCCAGCAGCTCGGGACGGCGCCAGTACTGCACCTTGCCGATGCCTTCGTGGGCAATGGTGATTTCGCCCACCTCGCCGGGCGCGACCTCGCGCCCCTGGGTGTCCCTGAGCACGATGCGCACGTTGGCCGTGGGTCGCCCGCAGGAGCCGATCGGTTCGTCCGCGCCGTCGGCGCTGGTGCCCTGGTGCTCATGCGGATAGAGCACGCACAGCGGCTGCACCGCCTCGGTCATGCCGTACTGCTGGCGCAGGATCGGGCCGAAGATCGCCTGGGCGCGCCGGATCAGCGGCACCGGGGTGGGCGCCGTGCCGTAGTGAATGCGCCGCAGCGAGGACCAGTCACCGCGCGCGCCGCCTTCGATGGCCTCCACCAGCCGGTGCATCATGGTCGGCACCAGCATCAGGTGCGTGATGCGCTCGCGCTCGATGGTGGCCAGCAGCGTGGCGGGGTCGAACTGATCCAGCACCACGTTGCGCGCACCGCGCAGAAAACAGGGAAACAGGTACACCCCGGCGGCGTGGGTCAGCGGTCCGACGTGCAGCATGGCGTCGTCCACCGACAGACCGTATTCCATGGCCAGAAAGTGGTTGGCCAGGCGCGCCTGCCAGCGCTCCAGCGTGTAGGCCACACCCTTGGGCCGACCGGTGGTGCCACTGGTGTAGGCGATGCGCATCAGGTGGTCGGGTCCGATCTCGATGGCCGGCGGGTGATCCGGTGCCGCCGCGGTGGCCAGCCGCCAGTCGGTCACTCCGGGGGCGTCCACACCGAGACCGAGCACGTGGCGCAGTTCGGGCAGCTGGTGGCCGGCGGCCTGGGCGAAGGCCGCCGCCAGCTCGCCGTGGCGTGGCCCGACCAGCACCGCGCTGGCCTGTGCATCGGCCAGAATGTCCAGCTGTTCGACCAGGGTGTGGCGGGCATTCAGGGCCACGTAGGTGAGGCCGGCCTTTTCGGCGCCAAAGCCGCTGTCGAGGCTCTCGACCGAGTTGTCCAGCAACACCGCCAGCCGCTCGCCGGGTTGCAGGCCCAGGGCCAGCGCCGCCTGCGCGAAACGGTTGCTGCGGGCCTCGATCTCGGCGTGGCTGTAGCGTTGTTCACCGAACACCACCGCGGTGCGCGCGCCGTGCTGCGCGGCGGCCCAGGTGGTGAGTCGTCCGGCGATCATTCCAGCACCACGACCGTCTGGCCCTCGGCCACGCTCTCGCCCTCGGCCACCAGCAGCTCCAGCACCACACCGGCGCGGGGGGCGGTGAGCGGAATTTCCATCTTCATGCTCTCCAGGATGACCAGGGTCTGGTCGGCGCTCACCGGGTCACCGGCGCTCACCTCGACTTTCCAGACGGTCCCGGTGACTTCGGACGGCAGATGGATGCGCGGCATGGGATTCTCCTGAATGTGGGTGCCCGCGATGATAGACAACATCAAGATTGTTGACAATCTCTATGTTGGGTGATTCAATCGGCACCGACGTTGCCGCCTCGCCCCTGTCCTGGCGCGGCCACGCCGTCCCATCGAAGAGGAGATGTCATGCAATTTCGATCCCTGGCCGGTCTGATGCTCGGCGGTCTGTGCCTGGCCGCCACGGCCCTGGCCCAAACGGCATGGAAGCCCAGCGAACGCATCAACTACATCATTGGCGTGGCACCGGGCGGCACGGTGGATCTGTATGCGCGTGCCATCAAGGACAGCCTGGAGCGCCTGAAACTGACCGGCGGCGAACCCGTGATCGTGGAGAACAAGGTGGGTGCCGGCGGCGCCCTGGCGATGAACGCGCTGCGCGCCGGCCAGGGCAACGCCCATTACCTGGGCACGTTCCATACCGGCGCCATAGCCGGCGCGGTGACCGGGTTGATCAAGGCCGATCCGCGCGAATTCATGCCGGTGGCCATGCTGGTGGAAGAGACCTCGGTGGTGGCGGTG
Source organism: Rubrivivax sp. (assembly GCA_020848515.1). Classification (GTDB taxonomy): domain Bacteria; phylum Pseudomonadota; class Gammaproteobacteria; order Burkholderiales; family Burkholderiaceae_C; genus Ottowia. The sequence continues at coordinate 9,430 of JADLIA010000137.1, forward strand.
CGCGCCGATTCGCCGTTGCGCAGCGGCACCGATCTGGTGGCCGCGCTCAAGGCCGACCCGACGGCACTGCGCATCGCGGTGGCGCCGGCGCTGGGGCAGAACATCCACATGGCGATCGCCAAGCCGCTGCATGTGGCGGGGGTGGCGATCGACAAGCTGACCATCGCGCCGTTTCGCTCATCCGGTGAGTCCGTGACGGCGCTGATCGGCGGTCACGTGGACGTGGTGTCGGCCACCGCGCCGGTGGTGCTGCCGCAGGTGGCCAACGGCAAGCTGCGCATCCTGGCCAGCGCGGCGCCCGTGCCGGGCAGCGGGCCGCTGGCGGGGGTGAAGACCTGGCGTGAACAGGGCGTGCCGGCCGACTACGTGAGCTACAACGGGGTCACGCTGCCGCCAGGCGTCCATGCCGAACAGATCCGGTTCTGGGAGGAGGCGTTGCGCAAGGTCTCGCAGGATCCGCAGTGGCGCGCGCTGGTCGAAAAATCGGGCAACCAGCCGATCTTCCGCGGCTATGTCGAATCCCACCGCTACATGATGAGCGAATGGGACGCGGCCGCCGAACTGGCCCGCACGCTGGGCCTGAAGGGCGGCCGATGAGCGCGCAACAAGGCCAGACGCTGGCGCCGGCCGGGGAATGGGCGGCCGAACTGGCCGAGCTGCAGCAGCGCCGCGCCAGCGCGCTGGCCATGGGGGGGGCGCAGGCGCTGGCACGCATGCGCGACAGCGGCCGCATGAACGCGCGCGAACGCATCGCCGCCCTGATCGACCAGGGCAGTTTTCATGAAATGGGCACCCTGGCCGGCAAGGGCCACTATGACGCGCAAGGGCGCTACAGCCATACCGACCCGACCAACGCCATCGTCGGCACCGGGCGCATCGACGGGCGCAAGGTGGCGCTGCACGTGGACGACTACAGCATCCGTGCCGGCAGCTCCGAGGGCACCATCGCCGACAAGTGGATCTACATCGAGCGCCTGGCGCACCAGCTGCGCATGCCGCTGGTGCGGCTGGTCGATTCGGCCGGCGGCAGCGTCAAGCTGCTGATGCAGCTGGGCGGCACCAAGATCCCCGAATACACCACCTGGCCGGCGCAGGAGCTGCTGCAGACCGTGCCGGTGGTTGGCGTGGCGCTGGGCGCCTGCGCCGGGCAGGGGGCGGTCAAGGTGCTGTCTTCGCATTTTTCGGTGCTGGTGCGCGGGCAGGCCCAGGTCATGGCCGCCGGGCCCCATGTGGTGCGGCAGGCCTACGGGGTCGAGGTCGACAAGAACGAGCTGGGTGGCCACCTGGCGCAGCGCAAGAGCGCCCTGGTGCACAACGAGGCCGAGGACGAGGCCGACGCGCTGGCGCAGGTGCGGCGCTTTCTGTCCTATCTGCCGCGCAGCGTGCATGAGTTGGCGCCGGTGGTCGCCTGCGACGACGATCCGCACCGCGCGGACGACTGGCTCAAGGACGCCGTCCCACGCGACCGGCGCAAGATCTACGACCCACGCCGCATTCTGGCGGCGGTGTTCGATCAGGGCAGCCTGTTCGAGATCGGGCGCTGGCAGGGCGGCTCGCTGCTCACCCTGCTGGGGCGTCTGAACGGCGTGCCGGTGGGCGTGATCGCCAACGACCCCAAGGTGCAGGGCGGCGCCATGACGCTGCAGGCGGCCTACAAGATGGAACGCCACACGCGGCTGTGCAGCCAGTTCGGGCTGCCGGTGGTCAATTTCGTCGATCAGCCCGGCAACGCCACCGGTCTGGAGGCCGAGCTCGCCGGCACCCTGCTGGGTGCGGTGCGGCTGGGCGAAGCCCTGGCGCATTGCCGCTCACCCTGGGTGTCGATCCTGATGCGCCGCTGCTTCGGCATGGCCGGTGCGTTGCATGGGCCCAAGGGCGGCGCGCGGCTGAATCACCGCTTTGCCTGGCCGTCGGCGCGCTGGGGCTCGATCCCGATCGAGGGCGGCGTGATGGCCGCGCACAAGGCCGAGATCGAAGCCGCGCCCGACCCGGCCGCCAGGCGCGCCGAACTGGAGGCGCACTATCTGGCCATGACCTCGCCGTTTCGCACCGCCGAGAAGTTCGGCGTGCTCGACATCATCGACCCGCGTGAGACGCGGCGCGTGCTGTGCGATTGGGTCGAGGATGCGTGGTACGTGGTGCGGGGTGACTTGGCGCAGCGCAGCGCAGGTGCATGAGGGGCAGCGATCGCTATATAAACGATAGCTCCTGGCGCATGTTGGGCGGGCGCTGAGGCCCAAACGGTCATGAAATCCGTCAGAGCACGCGGCCGAACCACAGCAGCGACAGCCCGCCCGCCAGCAGCGCCAGCAGCGCGCCGGCGAGGGCGAACAGCGACGACACCTCGGTTTCCTTCTTCTCCAGGGTCAGGCGGCTCGACAGGCTCTGGTAGACCTTCTTCAGGTCCTGCGCGGTGCCGGCGTAGAAGTACTCGGCGGCGGTCTTCTGGGCGATGGTCTTGAGGGTTTCCTCGTCCAGCCGCACGCGCATCGACCAGCCTTCGAAGCCGATGATCTCGCCATCGACCGTGCCGATGCCCACGGTGTAGACCTTGACGCCGCGCTCGGCGGCCATCTTGGCGGCGTCCAGCGGATCGACGCCGGTGGTGCGCTGGCCATCGGTCAGCATGATGATGGCGGCCGAGCTGTAGGAGCCCGGCGGCACCGGCACGAACTCGTTCTGCTTGGGTGGCGGTTGATCCAGCGAGCGACCCCAGCCGCCGCGCATGCGGTCGGGGCTGAGCTGCTGCAGCTCGATGCCGGCGTGGGGAAACAGCGTGGCCAGCGAAATCACGATGGCGTTGCCGGTGGCGGTGGCGCGCTGCATCTGGAAGCGCTCGATGGCGGTGACCAGGTCCTCGCGGTTGAGCGTGGGCTGCTGCGCCACCTGGGCCGAGCCGGCAAAGGCCACGATGCCTACCTTGACGTCGCGCGGCAGCTCCTTCAGGAAGGTCTTGGCTGCCTCCTGCGCCGCCACCAGGCGGTTGGGCTCGACGTCGGTGGCGCGCATGCTGGCCGACACGTCCATCGCCAGGATGATGGTCTGCTGGTTGGAGGGCAGGGCGATCACCGCCACCGGCCGCGCGCTGGCCAGCAGCAGGGCCGCCAGCGCCATCAGCAGCAGCAGTGGCGGCAGGTGGCGGCGCCAGCCGGGGCCGCGGCCCTGCGCCTGCCGCACGATCGACAGGCTGGCGTAGCGCAACGCCAGCTTCCTGCGCCGGCGCAGCAGCCCGGCGTACAGCAGCACCAGCAACGGCAGCAGCGCCAGCAGCCACAGCATGTGCGGCCACAGGAAGGCGGGCTGCGGGATCGCCGCAGGCCACTTCAGGAAGGCGGGCCAGGCGAAGTTCATGAGACCTTCATTTTGATCCGATCAGCCGGCCTTGCGAAGGTGCGCCGGCAGCCCCCCGCCGGCGGCCAGGCGGGCGCGCTGGCGGCGCAGCTCGACGAAGCGCACGATGGCGTCGGTCAGCGCGCCCTCGGTGGACAGCTCCAGCGCGTCGACGCCGGCGCGCGCCAGCGTCTGGCGCAGCTCGTCCTCGTGGCGGGCCGCCAGGGCGGCAAAGCGCTGCCGAAAGCCGGCGTCGTGCGTGTCCACCAGCATCTGCTCGCCGCTCTCGGCGTCGCGCAGCGTCATCAGGCCGAGGTCGGGCAGCGCACGTTCGAGCGGATCGAGCAGGCGCACCGCCACCACGTCGTGGCGGCTGGCCAGTTGCGCCAGCGGCTGTTCCCAGCCGGGCGCGCTGATGAAGTCCGACACCACGAACAAGGTGGCGCGCCGGTGCACCAGGTGGCCGGCCGCGCGCAGCAGCTCGGCCAGGCGCGTGGTCCCCGCCTCGGCCGTCGGGGCCGGCGCCGGCCGGTGGCCGATGGCGTGCAGCAGATGCAGCACATGGCGGCGGCTGGCACGCGCCGGGATCACCTGCTCGACCCGCGCGCCATAGAGCAGGGCGCCGACGCGGTTGCCGTGGCGCGTCAGCAGGCGCGCCAGCACGGCGACGAATTCGGCCAGCACCTCGCGCTTGAGCCGCTGGCCGGAACCGAAATCGACCGAGGGGCTGAGGTCCAGCAGGAACCAGGCCGCCATCTCGCGGTCTTCGGTGTAGACGCGCACATGCGGGGTCTGCAGGCGCGCCGTGACGTTCCAGTCGATGTGGCGCACGTCGTCGTGGGCCTGGTATTCGCGCAGGTCGGCCAGATCCAGCCCGCTGCCGCGCATCAGGGTGCGCACGTCGCCCTGCAGCACGCCGTCCAGGCGCCTGAGCACCGTCCATTCGAGCCGGCGCAGCAGGGCCTCGGTGTCGGCCGCGGCCGGCCCGGGCTGCGGGTCGGCGCGCGCCGGGTTGGGCACCGCGTGCGGCGGTGGCCGGCGTGGGCGCAGCCAGCGCAGCATCAGCGGCCTCGTGGCGCAGCGCGGTGGTCCATGCTCAGGCGGCCAGCGGCTCGTGCGCCAGCGGCTTGGCCGGCGGCGCCACCTTGGCCATCAGGCGCAGCACGATCTGGTCGGCCGACAAGCCCTCCGACAGCGCCTCGTAGGACAGCACCAGCCGGTGGCGCAGCACGTCCGGCACCAGGTCGCTCATGTCTTCGGGCAGGGCGTAGGCGCGCCCGCGCATCAGCGCCAGCGCCCTGGCGCCTTCGATCAGGCCGATGGTGGCGCGCGGGCTGGCGCCGTAGCCGAGCATGGGCGCCAGCTCCTTGAGCCCGACGTCGGCCGGCCGGCGCGTGGCCGCCACCAGGCGGACGGCGTACTGCGTGAGCGAGGGGTCGACGTACACCTGCCGGCATTGCTGCTGCAGGGCGGCCAGCTGCTCCATGCTGGCCACCGCCTGCACCTCGATGCGCGGGCCGGTCACGCGCTGGGCGATCACGAACTCCTCCTCGTCGCTCGGGTAGTCCACCAGCACCTTCATCATGAAGCGGTCGACCTGCGCCTCGGGCAGCGGGTAGGTGCCCTCGGTCTCGATCGGGTTCTGCGTCGCCATCACCAGGAACGGCTCGGGCACGAAGTGGGTCTGGCCGGCAATGGTGACCTGGCGCTCCTGCATCACCTCCAGCAGCGCGCTCTGCACCTTGGCCGGCGCGCGGTTGATCTCGTCGGCCAGCAGCAGGTGGGTGAACACCGGGCCCAGCGCGGTGCTGAACTCGCCCGTCTTCTGGTTGTAGATGCGGGTGCCGATCAGGTCGGCCGGCACCAGGTCGGGCGTGAACTGGATGCGCCGGAATTGGCCCTGCAGCACGGCCGCCAGCGTCTTGACGGTGAGCGTCTTGGCCAGCCCCGGCACGCCCTCGACCAGCAGGTGGCCGCCGGCCAGCAGGGCCACCATCACGCGCTCCAGGAAGCGGTCCTGGCCGACCACCACGCGCTTGACCTCGTAGAGGATGCGCTCCATCAGCTCGGCCGTGGCCGGGTCGGTCTCCAAACGCGGGTTGTCCTTGTCCGTCATGCGCGGCATGCTCCTGAAAACGGGGTTAGAAGGGAATCTGCCCGGCCCCGGCGGCGGCGTTTTCGATCGGCACCGCAAAGCCGATGCCCAGGAAGGTGCGCGCCGGCGTCGGGTTGAGGATGGCGGTGACGATGCCCACCACCTGGCCGTCCATGGTCACCAGCGGCCCGCCCGAGTTGCCCGGGTTGGCGGCGGCGTCGAACTGGATCAGGTTGCGCATCAACTGGCCGCCGTCGGGCGAGCGAAAGCCGCGCCCCAGGCCCGACACCACGCCGGCCGACACCGAGGGCCCGATGCCGAACGGGTAGCCGATCGCCACCACCTCGTCGCCGGGCGCCAGATCGCCGGTGGAGCGCATGGTGGCGGCCTGCAGGTCGTCGGGCAGCTTGTGGGCGCGCAGCACCGCCAGGTCGTTTTCGGGCTGCATGTTGACGATGCCGGCCGGGCTTTCGGTGCCGTCGGCAAAGGTCACGGTGATCTGCTCGGCGCCCTGCACCACGTGCAGGTTGGTCAGGATGGTGCCGTTGTCGATGATCACCACGCCGGTGCCGATGCCACGGCCCAGTTCGGGCGGGCCTTTGCGGCCCTTCTTCTGTTCGACCACGCCTTCCACCCGCACCAGCGAAGGTGCCACCGCGGCCGCAGCGCGCGCCGCCGCCGAGGGCAGTACCTTGTGCGTGGCGGTGTGCAGCACGGCGTCGTCGATGTCCTTTTGCGTCAGCTGGCGCGGCGCCGGGCGCCGCCAGGCGCCCAGGTCGAGGCCCAGCGCCAGCGCCAGCGCCAGCGCCAGGACCGCCGCCCACAGCGCGCCGGGGTGGCGCAGCGCCGCCCCCAGGTGTGGGCGCCGGCGCGCACGCTCGGGCGCCAGCGCCGGCGCCGGCGCCGGGGCATCGGGCGCCACCACTGGGGCAGGGGACGATCGGCTGTACAGCGCGCTGCGACGCATGGGCTGACCCCGGGCTGGTGAATGACGAAGCTCACGGTACCATGATTCGGCACGCCCCGGTAGCGGGGTGGTCATGGAGGTGGCATGGGCGCGATGACGGTGTTGCGGGCGCTGCTGGTGTGGGTCCTGCTGCTGTTGCTGGCGATCGCCAACGGCGTGCTGCGCGAGGCCGTGCTGATCCCGCGCCTGGGCGGGCCATCCGGCCTGGTGCTGAGCGGCCTGCTGCTGTCGGCGCTGATCCTGGTGCTCGCCTGGTGGCTGCTGCCCTGGATCGGTGTGCGCGGCCACGGGCCGCTGCTGCTGACCGGCCTGGGCTGGCTGGCGCTGACCCTGGGCTTCGAGTTCACCTTTGGTCTGTGGCGCGGCCGCACGCTGGCCGAACTGCTGGCCGCCTATCGGTTCGAGGGCGGCAACCTGTGGTCGCTGGTGTTGTTGGTGACGGCCGGCGCGCCGTGGCTGGCCGGCCGGCTGCGGCGCTGTACCTGACGGTCGCGGCTGCGGCATGATGCGCGCATGGCCGCCTGGATCGACACCCACTGCCACCTGGACGCCCCGGAGTTTTCGGCTGATGTGGCCGCCGTGCGTGCGCGAGCAGCTACCGAAAACGTAGCGATCTGCGTGATCCCGGCGGTCGAGCCGGCGGCCTTCGAGGCGGTGCGCGCGCTGGCCCACCGCGGCGGCGACGCCTACGCACTGGGCGTGCACCCGATGTACGTGGCGCGCGCCCCGGAGGACGCGCTGGCCCAGCTGGCGCAGGCCCTGGCGCGCCATGCCGACGACCCGCGCCTGGTGGCGGTGGGCGAGATCGGGCTGGATCTGTTCGTGCCCGAACTGGGCGTGGCGCCGCTGCGTGCGCGCCAGCAGCATTTCTTCATCGAGCAGCTGCGGCTGGCGCGGCGCCACGACCTGCCGGTGCTGCTGCACCTGCGGCGCGCGGTCGACGCGGTGTTGCAGGTCCTGCGCGAGGTCGGCGTGGCCGGCGGCATCGCCCATGCCTTCAGCGGCAGCCGCCAGCAGGCCGATCAGTTGCTGGCGCTGGGCTTCAGGCTGGGCTTTGGCGGTGCGGTGACCTACCCGCGCGCCAGCCGCCTGCGCGCGCTGGCGGCCGAGCTGCCGGCCAGCGCCATCGTGATGGAAACCGACGCGCCCGACATCCCGCCGCACTGGCTCTACACCACCGCCGAAGCGCGCGCGCAGGGCCAGCCCCAGGGCCGCAACGAGCCGGGCGAGTTGCCGCGCATCGGCGCCGAGCTGGCGGCGCTGCGTGGCGTCTCGGCGGCCGACTGGGCCGACCTCAGCACCGCCAACGCGCTGGCGGCGCTGCCGCGTCTGAGGCGACTGTGGGGGGCCGGGGAGCACGATCGATGACGATGACCCATGAGGCAGGGCGAAGGACCTCGCTGCGCTTGGACGGCGGGGGCGCCTCGGGGCATGGGGGCGCCGTGGGCGCTCGTTGAACGCGCAGCGCCGTCGGCCTGCGGGGGCGACGTGGCACACCCACCACGTCAAGGCTATCGTTTTCATAGCTGCTTGCGCAGTCTGGACAAGCTTCAGAGGCATTTTTTGCATGGAATCCGGCGGCGCTGGCGCGCGCTGGCGCGCGCTGGCGCGGGCGCGGCGGGGTCGGTGGGGCTTTGCATATCTTCACCTGGCGCTGACGGGCGGCCCGGGGCCGGGCCGCTACGATGCGCGCTGAAGCGCCGGCGCCTGTCCCTGCGCGCGCGCGGCCCGCCATGCATTGCCCACCATGACCACCACCGTCGACACACCCGCAGGCTCACCCGCCGCCACCCCGACCGCCGACGCCGCACCGCGCCGCCGCGGCCTGGGCGTCACGCTCACGCTGCTGCTGATCGCCGCGCTGGTGGGCAGCGCCTGGTGGCTGGTGCAGCGCGCGCGCGCGCCCGAGGCGGCGGCCCCCGCGGCAGCGCCGGGCGGCGCCGGTGGCCCGGGGCCGGGCAGCGCCAGCGTCACCGTGGGCGCGGCGCACGCCCAGCGCGGCGAACTGCCGATCGTCATCGACGCCCTGGGCACGGTGACGCCGCCGGTCACCGCCACCCTGGTGCCGCAGGTGTCGGGCGTGCTGACCGAGGTGCTGTTCACCGAGGGGCAGATGGTGAGCAAGGGCCAGGTGCTGGCGCGCATCGACGCCCGACCCTATGAACAGGCGCTGGCGCAGGCGCGCGGCCAGCGCGCCAAGGACGAAGCGCAGCTGGCCGCCGCCAGGGTGACGCTGGCGCGCTACCAGACGCTGTGGCAGCAGGACTCGATCGCGCGCCAGGACGTCGACACCCAGGCGGCGCTGGTCAAGCAGCTCGAAGGCGTGGTCGAGGCCGACCGCGCCAGCGAGCGCGCGGCCCAGCTCAATGTCGGCTTTGCCAGCATCCGCGCGCCGATCGGCGGGCGCATCGGCCTGCGCGCCATCGACCCCGGCAACCTGGTCAGCACCGGCAGCGCCGGCGGCATTGCCACCATCACGCAGATCGCGCCTATCGACGTGGTGTTCTCGGTGCCGCAGGACCGCATCGCCGCCGTGCTGGCGGCCCAGCGGCGCGGGCGCCTGCCGGTGCAGGCGTTCGACCGCGCGCGCAGCCAGCCGCTGGCCGAAGGCAGCTTTCTGACGCTGGACAACCAGGTCAGCACCGCCACCGGTACGGTGCGTGCCAAGGCCCGCTTTGCCAACGCCGACGGCGCGCTGTTTCCCAACCAGTTCGTCAACGCCCGGCTGCAGCTGGGGCACGACAGCGGCGTGCTGGTGCCGGTGACGGCGGTGCGCACCGGCCCGCAGGGTGACTACGTGTACGTGATCGACGACGAGCGGGTGGCGCGCATGCGCCCGGTCAGGCGCGGCATGGCGACGGTCGATCAGGTGCTGATCGTCCAGGGCCTGCAGGCCGGCGAGCGCGTGGTGACCGAAGGCGGCGACCGCGTCAAGGACGGCGGCAAGCTGCGCCTGGCGGGCGAATCGCCGGGCCCGGGCGGCGCCGCCGGCATGCGCCCCGGTGCGGCGCCAGCGCCCGCCCCGACGGCGCCGGCAGCTATCGCATCAGGAGCAGGTGAGGCCGGCGCGGCTGCCCCGCCGTGGCTGGAGCGCCTGCCGCCGGAGCTGCGCGACAAGGTGCGCGCCATGTCGCCCGAGGAGCGCCGGGCCTTCCTGCAGCAGCGCCGCGCGGCGGCCAGCGCGGCCGATTCGGGCCGCTGAGGCGGCGGCAGCACCGGCCCCTCGTCATGAACGTCTCGCGCCTGTTCATCCAGCGCCCGGTGGCGACGGCGCTGTGCATGCTGGCCATCGTGCTGGCCGGCCTGCTGGGCCTGCGGCTGCTGCCGGTGGCGGCGCTGCCGCAGGTCGACTACCCGACCATCCAGGTGCAGACGCTCTACCCCGGCGGCAGCCCCGACGTGATGAGCCGCACCGTGACGGCGCCGCTGGAGCGTCAGCTGGGCCAGATGTCCGGGCTGGAACGCATGAGCAGCGTCAGCAGCGCCGGCGTGTCGCTGATCACGCTGCAGTTCGCGCTGCACCTGAACATGGACGCCGCCGAGCAGCAGGTGCAGGCCGCCATGAACGCCGCCGGCACCCTGCTGCCGGCCGACCTGCCGGCGCCGCCGGTGTACGCCAAGGTCAACCCGGCCGATGCGCCCATCATGCAGCTGGCCGTCACCTCCGACAGCCTGCCGCTGCCCGAGGTGCAGAACATGGTCAACACCCGGCTGGCGCTGAAGATCAGCCAGATCGGTGGCGTCGGCCTGGTGACGCTGGCCGGCGGTCAGCGTCCCGCCGTGCGGGTGCAGGCCAACCTGCAGGCGCTGGCCGCCATGGGCCTGGGGCTGGACGCCGTCAGCAGCGCCATCAGCGCCGCCAACACCAGCTCGGCCAAGGGCAGCTTCGACGGCCCGACGCGCCAGTACACCATCAACGCCAACGACCAGCTGCTGACGGCGCACGAATACCGCGAGCTGATCGTCGCCTTCGTGGCCGGCCAGCCGGTGCGCCTGAAGGACGTCGCCGAGGTGGTGGACGGCGCCGAAAACCGTCGCCTGGGGGCCTGGGTGGCTATCAAAAACGATAGCGCCTCGCGCACGCCGGATGCGCGCCAGAGCCCCGGAACATCTGAAATCGAGCTGCCGCTCACGCCGGCCATCGTGCTCAACGTGCAGCGCCAGCCGGGCGCCAACGTGATCGCCACCGTCGACGCCATCCGGCGCCAGCTGCCCGAGCTGCGGCAAAGCCTGCCCGACAGCGTGCGGCTGACCGTGCTGAGCGACCGCACGCAGGGCATCCGCGCCTCGGTGGCGCACGTGGAGCTGGAGCTGGGCCTGGCGGTGGTGATGGTGGTGCTGGTGATCTTTGCCTTTCTGCACAGCGCGCGCGCCACGCTGATCGCCAGCATCGCGGTGCCGATCTCGCTGGCCGGCACGCTGGCGGCCATGGTGCTGCTGGGCTATTCGCTCAACAACCTGAGCCTGATGGCGTTGACCATCGCCACCGGCTTCGTGGTGGACGACGCCATCGTGATGATCGAGAACATCTCGCGCCACCGCGAGCTGGGCAAGCCGCCGCTGCAGGCGGCGCTGGCGGGGGCGGGCGAGATCGGCTTCACCATCATCTCGCTGACGGTGTCGCTGATCGCGGTGCTGATCCCGCTGCTGTTCATGCAGGAGGTGATCGGCCGGCTGTTCCGTGAATTCGCCGTCACCCTGGCCATCACCATCCTGTTTTCCGCGCTGGTGTCGCTGACCCTGGTGCCCATGATGTCGGCGCGCTGGCTGGAGCCGCTGGGTCAGGCCCATGGCCCGGTGGGCGCCCGCATGCAGGCGTGGCTGGACGCCACCATCGCCGGCTACGACCGCGCGCTGCGCTGGGTGCTGGCGCGTCAGCCGCTGACGCTGGCGCTGGCGCTGCTGACGCTGGCCGTCACCGTGCTGCTGTACGCGGGCATGCCCAAGGGGCTGTTCCCGACCCAGAGCACCGGTCAGCTGCAGGGCCTGCTGCAGGCGGCGCCGGAGGTGTCGTTCGAGCGCATGTCGGCGCTGCAGGGTGCGGCGGCGCAGGTGGTGCTGCGCGATCCGGCGGTGCGCTCGGTCAGTTCGGTGGTGGGGGTGGACGCGGCCAACAACAGCGCGCTGGCGAGCGGGCGGCTGGTCATCAACCTGCGGCCGCGCACGCCCTGGGGCGACACGCAGGCGACCGTCATGCAGCGGCTGCGCCGGCAGGTGGGCGAGCAGGTGGCCGGCGTCACCCTGTACCTGCAGCCGACGCAGGACCTGACCATCGACGCCGTCAGCGGCCCGACGGCGCAGCGCTTCGACCTGGAGGGGGTGGACACGGCGCTGGTCGATGGCTGGGCGCGGCGCCTGGTGGCGCGCCTGCAGCGCCTGCCCGAGCTGCGCCACGTCACCACCGACGCCGGCGCCACCGGCCTGGCCGCCATGGTGCGGGTCGAGCGCGACACCGCCGCACGCCTGGGCGTGACAGCCAGCAACCTGGACAACGCGCTCTACAACGCCTTTGGCCAGCGCATCGTCTCCACCATCTTCAGCGAAACCAACCAGTACCGCGTGATCCTGGAGGCCGCGCGCGCCGTGGACGCCAGCCTGCGCACCCTGCGCGAGCTGCCGGTGCGCACCAGCGTCGGCGGCACCACGCCGCTGGAAGCCTTTGCGCGCGTGGTGGAAGAGCCGTCGCCGCTGCAGGTGCAGCGGGTCGACCAGTACCCCGCCGCCACCGTGGGCTTCGACACCGCGCCGGGCGTCAGCCTGGGGGCGGCGGTGAGCGCCATCGAGGCGGCGGTGCGCTCCGAGGGCCTGCCGGCGGCGCTGACGCTGCGCATGACCGGCGCCGCCGGCGCCTTCCAGCAGTCGCTGGGCAACCAGCTGTGGCTGATCCTGGCGGCGGTGGTGTGCGTCTACATCGTGCTGGGCGTGCTGTACGAGAGCTACGTGCACCCGCTGACGATTCTGTCGACGCTGCCCTCGGCCGGCGTGGGCGCGTTGCTGGCGCTGTGGCTGACCGGCCATCCGCTGGACGTGGTGGGCATCATCGGCCTGGTGCTGCTGATCGGCATCGTGAAGAAGAACGCGATCATGATGATCGACTTCGCCATCGAGGCCGAACGCGCCGGCAAGTCGGCCCTGGAGGCGATTCACCAGGCGGCGCTGCTGCGTTTCCGGCCGATCCTGATGACCACCCTGGCGGCGCTGGCCGCCGCCGTGCCGCTGATGCTGAGCTGGGGCGACGGCGGCGAGCTGCGCCGGCCGCTGGGCATCGCCATCTTTGGTGGTCTGGTGCTGTCGCAGCTGCTGACGCTGTTCACCACGCCGGTGATCTACCTGTGGTTCGACCGCCTGGGCCAGCGGCTGGCCGGTCGCGCCCCGGTGGGGGAGGTGGGGCATGCCGACTGAGGCGCTGCACGGCGGGCCAAGCGCTACTGCTTTGGTAGCTGGTGGCGCTTGCTGGGCGGGCGTTGCGGGCTTTTTTTGTCGCTTGTGGCTGGCGCCCTCGACCGTCTGGGGAGAGGCCCGGGTCCGCATGCCCCCGGCGGGGCGCTGAGCCATGAACCTCTCGCGCCCCTTCATCCACCGGCCCATCGCCACCGTGCTGCTCACCCTCGGGCTGGCGCTGGCCGGCATGGCGGCGTACTTCGTGCTGCCGGTGGCGCGGTTGCCGGCGGTGGAGTTTCCGGTCATCTTCGTCAACGCCAGCATGGCCGGCGCCAGCCCGGCCGACATGGCGCGCACCGTCGCCACGCCGCTGGAACGCACCCTGGGCACCATCTCGGGCGTCAATGAAATGACCTCCAGCAGCAACACCGGCTCGACCCGCGTGGTGCTGCAGTTCGATCTGGGGCGCGACATCGACAGCGCCGCGCGCGACGTGCAGGCGGCCATCAACGCCGCCCGCATCGACCTGCCGGCCAGCCTGCGCAGCAACCCGACCTACCGCAAGGCCAATCCGGCGGCGCAGCCTTTCATGACGCTGGCGCTGACTTCGACCACGCGCACGCCGGGGCAAATCTACGACGCCGTCAGCAACATCGTCAGCCAGCGCCTGCAGCAGGTCGATGGCGTGGGCGACGTGGAGCTGGGCGGCGGCTCGCTGCCGGCGGTGCGGGTGCAGCTCAACCCCTTCGCGCTGCACGAGCTGGGCATCGGCGCCGAGGACGTGCGCGCCGCCATCCAGGCGCACAACGCCAACCGCCCCAAGGGCGTGATCGAAGTCGGCGGCAGCGCCGACGGGCGCGCGCTGCAGGTGCTGACCCCCGCGCCCGGCCTGCGCGCGGCCGATTACCAGGACCTGATCGTGGCCCTGCGCGACGGCCACGAGGTGCGCCTGTCGCAGGTGGCGCGCGTGATCGACAGCGTGCAGGACACGCGCACGCGCGGCATGTTCAACGGCCAGCCGGCGATCGTGGTCAACATCACGCAGCAGCCCACCGCCAACCTGATCGAGACCGCCGACGCCATCGACGCGCTGCTGCCGCAGCTGCGCGAGCAGCTGCCCAGCGACATCGAGCTGCACGTGGCGGTCGACCGCACCGGCTCGGTGCGCGCCTCGGTGCGCGAAGTCGAGATCACCCTGGTGATCGCGGTGCTGCTGGTGGTGGGTGTGGTGGGGCTGTTCCTGCGCACGCTGCGGGCGGCGCTGATTCCGGCGGTGGCCACGGTGGTGTCGCTGCTGGGCACGCTGGGTGTGATGTACGTGCTGGGCTTCAGCCTGAACAACCTGACCCTGATGGCGCTGACGGTGGCCACCGGCTTCGTGGTGGACGACGCCATCGTGGTGCTGGAAAACATCACCCGCCACCTGGAGCAGGGCGTGGCGCGGCGCCGCGCGGCGCTGCAGGGCGCGCGCGAGGTCGGCTTCACGGTGCTGACCATCAGCGTGTCGCTGGTGGCGGTGTTCATTCCGCTGCTGTTCATGGGCGGGCAGGTGGGGCGCATGTTCCGCGAGTTCGCCGTCACGCTGTCGGCGGCGGTGCTGATTTCGCTGCTGATCTCGCTCACCACCACGCCCATGCTGTGCGCGCTGCTGCTGCGCCCGCCGGCGGCGGGCACGCCACCGCGCCAGAGCGTCGCCGGCCGGCTGCGCCAGCGCCTGGGCGGCTGGGCGCGCGGCAGCCAGCGGTCGCTGACGCGCGCCTACGCCGGCGCGCTGGACTGGGCGCTGGCCTCGCCCTGGCTGGTGGTGGCGGTGCTGCTGGTGGTGATCGGGCTGAACGGCTACCTGTTCTCGGCCATCACCAAGGGCTTCTTCCCGGATCAAGACAACGGCCTGATGACCGGCGGGCTGCGTGCCGACCAGAGCATCTCCTCCGGCGCCATGGCCGACAAGCTGCAGCAGGCGGTCGACATCCTGCGCGCCGATCCGTCGGTGGGCACGGTGGTGGCGTTTTCGGGCGGCTGGCGCTCGGGCGGCGGCTTTCTGTCGGCGGCGCTCAAACCACCCGGCCAGCGGCCGCCGGGCGAGAGCACGCGCGCCGTCATCCAACGGCTGCGCCCGCAGCTGGGGCGCATCACCGGGCTGCGCGTGTTTCTCAACCCGGTGCAGGAGCTGCGCATCGGCGGGCGCAGCAGCAACAGCAGCTACCAGTACACGCTCAAGACCGACAACCAGGCCGACCTGCGAAACTGGACGCGCCGCCTGTCCGAGCAGATGAAGCGCGACGCCCGCCTGACCGAGATCGACGACGACCAGAGCGAGCACAGCGTGGAGACCTTCGTGCAGATCGACCGTGAGCGCGCCGCCCGCCTGGGCGTGGCGCTGCCGGGCATCGACGCCACGCTGTACGACGCCTTCGGCCAGCGCCAGGTGGCCACTATGTTCAGCGCGCTCAACCAGTACGCGGTGGTGCTGGAATGGGCGCCGGAGCATGCGCGCGCGCCGCAGGCGCTGCACGACGTGATGCTGCCGGTGGCGCCGGCGGTGTCGGCGCGGCTGGCGGGCCAGGCGGCGCCGGTGGCCAGCGCCACCTCGGCCAACCCGGCGCAGCGCGGGGCCTCCACAGGGCAGCCGATTTCGTTCACGCCGGCCGGCATGGTGCCGCTGCCGGCGATCGCCGAGTTCAGCGAGCGCGCCGTGCCCACCAGCGTCTGGCACGACGGTGGCGAGCTGTCCAGCACGCTGTCGTTCGACCTCGCCGATGGGGTGTCGATCGAGCAGGGCCGCCAGGCGGTGCTGGACGCGGTCGATGCCGTCGGCCTGCCCAACAACGTGCGCGGCGTCTTCAGCGGCGCGGCGGCGCAGGCGCAGCAGACGCAGGCGCAGCAGGTGCTGCTGATCGGCGCCGCCATCGTGGTGATCTACATCGTGCTGGGCATCCTGTACGAAAGCCTGATCCACCCCATCACCGTGCTGACCACGCTGCCCAGCGCCGGCTTCGGCGCCGTGCTGGCGCTGCTGCTGCTGAAGATGGAGTTTTCCATCATGGCGCTGATCGGCGTGTTCCTGCTGATCGGCATCGTGAAGAAGAACGCCATCCTGATCATCGACTTCGCGCTCGACGCCGAGCGCGCGCGCGGCCTGAGCGCCACGCAGGCGGTGCGCGAAGCCTGCCTGCTGCGCTTTCGCCCGATCCTGATGACCACCCTGGCCGCCGGCCTGGGCGCGCTGCCGCTGGCGATCGGCTTCGGCCAGGGCTCGGCGCTGCGCCAGCCGCTGGGCGTGACCATCGTCGGCGGCCTGATCGCCAGCCAGTTGCTGACCCTGCTGACCACGCCGGTGGTCTATGTGCTGCTCGACCGACTGCGCCGCCGGCGCCCCGATCAGGCCCATCTGGCGCGCGGCGTGGTCGCCGCGCCAGGGGCGGACACGACATGAACGACTCCTGTTTTCATAGCTTGCGGCGCTTGCCAGACAAGCGCCATAGCCCTGTTTTGTCTTCGGTTGCCGCATGGGTGGCGGCCGCGCTGTTGACCGCTTGCAGCCTGGCGCCGCCCGAGCGCGCGCCCGAGCTGCCGCTGGCCGGCGGCTGGAAGGGCGCCGCCGCCGACGGATGGGTCAGCACCGCCGCGCACCAGTCCTGGCGCGAAGGGCGCTGGTGGACGCTGTTCGGCGACCCCGATCTCGACGCACTGATGGCGCGCCTGGACATCGACAACGCCAGCCTGGCGCAGGCCGTGGCCCAGGTGGCGCAGGCCGAGGCGCTGCTGCGCCAGGCCGAGGCGCAGCGCGCCCCGGTGCTGGGCGCGCAGGCCGGGGTGCAGCGCAGCGGCCGGCCGGCGCGCGGTTCGGCCGACCTGGGCCTCACCGCCAGCTGGGCGCCCGACCTGTGGGGCCGGCTGGGCGACGCCGTGCGCGCCCAGGGCGCCCAGCTGCAGGTCAGCCAGGCCGATCTGGCCGGCGCGCGGCTGGCGGCCCAGGGCAGCCTGGCGCAGGCCTACTTCGCCCTGCGCGCGGCCGACGCCGAACAGGCGCTGCTGGACGACATCATCACCGGCTACGAACGCGCCGCCACCATCACCGGCAACCGCTATCGCGCCGGCATCGCCGCCCACACCGACCTGCTGCAGGCCCAGAGCACGCTGGACAACGCCCGTGCCACGCGCGCCGGCCTGCAGCGCAACCGCGCCAGCTACGAGCACGCCATTGCCGTGCTGCTGGGCCAGCCGCCGGCCCGCTTCACGCTCGCGCCCGCGCCCTGGATCGACCAGGTGCCCACGGTGCCGCCGGAGCTGCCGGCCAGCCTGCTGCTGCGCCGCCCCGACGTGGCGGCGGCCGAGCGCGCGGTTGCCGCGGCCAACGCGCGCATCGGCGTGGCGCGGGCGGCCTGGTTCCCCAGCCTCAACCTCAGCGCCTCGCTCGGTGGCGGCGCCAGCGGGCTGTCGCAACTGGTGTCGGCGCCCACCCTGGCCTGGTCGCTCGGCGCGGCGCTGGCGCAGACCCTGTTCGACGCCGGCGCGCGCGACGCCGCCATCGACCAGGCGCGGGCCGCGCACCTGGCGGCCAGCGCCGCCTACCGTCAGCGCGCCCTGGCCGCCATGGGCCAGGTGGAAGACCAGCTCAGCGCACTGGCCACGCTGGCGACGCAGATCGGCCACGTGAGCGCCGCCGCCGCCGCGGCGGCCGCCGCCGAGCAGCGCATCATGAACAGCTACCAGGCCGGCTTGTCGGCCTACACCAACGTCGTCAGCGCCCAGGCCAGCACCCTGGGTGCGCGCCGTGCGCTGCTGCAGCTGCAACTGCAGCGCCAGCAGGCGGCGCTGGCGCTGATCGAGGCCCTGGGTGGCGGCTGGCAGGCGCCCTGGGCAGCGGCCGGTGGCGCGCCATGACCCCCGCCGGCGCTTGCCGCGGGCGCGTCGCCACGCCATGATGGACGCATGCCCGGCCCTTGCACCGCCCCTCTTGACGCCACCACCGTCGCCCACCTGCAGCAGTGGTGCGGCCGCGGCGAGACCTGGCACGATCAGCTGCACGCGGCGCCGCTGCGCGGCCTGTCGGCCACGCTGGACCGTGACGACCCGCTGCCCGCACCGGGCAGTGCGCTGCCGCCGCTGGGGCACTGGCTGTACTTTCTGCCCACCGCCCGCCAGAGCGAGCTGGGCGCCGACGGCCATCCCAGGCGCGGCGGCTTTCTGCCGCCGGTGCCGCTGCCGCGCCGCATGTGGGCCGGTGGCCGCCTGGCCTGGCAGGCGGACAACCCGCTGTGCGTGGGCCAGCAGGTCGAGCGGCGCTCCACCATTCGCTCGGTCACGCACAAGGCGGGGCGCACGGGTGAGCTGGTGTTCGTGCTGGTCGAGCACCAGATCCACAACGCCCACGGCCTGGCGCTGACGGAGGCGCACGACATCGTCTACCGTTCGGCGCCCCAGCCCGACGACCCGGTGCCGCCGCCGCAGACCCCGCCGCTGGCCGGCCAGCAGGCCTGGTCGCGCACCATCGTGCCGGACGACGTGCTGCTGTTTCGCTACTCGGCCCTGACCTTCAACGGCCACCGCATCCATTACGACCGCCGCTACGCCACCGAGGTCGAGGGCTACCCTGGCCTCATCGTGCACGGCCCGCTGATCGCCACGCTGCTGCTCGATCTGCTGCGCCGCGAACGGCCCCGGTCCCAGGTGGCGCGCTTCGAGTTTCGCGCCGTGCGTCCGACCTTCGATCTGCATCCTTTCAGCGTGCATGGCGCGCCGTCGGCGGAAGGCCACTGCGTGCGGCTGTGGGCGCAGGACCACGAGGGCTTTCTCACCATGCAGGCCAGCGCCGAACTGGCCTGAATCACTATATATTTGATAGCTGCTGGCGCTTGCTGACAGCGCGCCAGAGGGCTGAAACACCGACCACCACCGGCATGATCGAACAGACCAGCTCCAACAACCACCACGAGATCCGCGACGCGATCCGCGCGCTGTGCGCCCAGTTTCCGGACGAATACTTCCGCAAGGTGGACGAGCAACGCGCCTACCCGGCGGAGTTCGTCGATGCGCTGACCCGCGCCGGCTGGATGGCCGCGCTGATCCCGCACGAATATGGCGGCTCGGGCTTAGGGCTTACCGAGGCCAGCGTGATCATGGAGGAGATCAACCGCGCGGGCGGCAACAGCGGCGCCTGCCACGGCCAGATGTACAACATGGGCACGCTGCTCCGCCATGGCAGCGCGGCGCAGAAGGAAAAGTACCTGCCAAAAATAGCCAGCGGCGAATGGCGCTTGCAGTCCATGGGCGTGACCGAGCCCACCACCGGCACCGACACCACCAAGATCAAGACCAGCGCCGTGAAGAAGGACGGGCGCTACGTGGTCAACGGCCAGAAGGTCTGGATCTCGCGCGTGCAGCACAGCGACTGGATGATTCTGCTGGCGCGCA
>JADLIA010000138.1 GCA_020848515.1 Rubrivivax sp.
CGCTTCGATCGCGCGCAGCTCGGCCACGTGGCCGACGTAGATCAGGTCGCCCACGTCGCGAAACTGCTTGTTGACCCACAGGCCGATGTCGGTCGAGCCGGCCAGCAGGCGGGCCTGCGGTTTGGCCAGGCGCAGCTCGGCCAGCTGCTGCAACGTGCGCGGGGCGTGGAAGTGGTCGGTGCGCGGGCCCGCGGGCGTGGGCTGCGGCGCCGCGTAATGGAGCGCCGGCTCGCGCTGCAGGGCACGCAGCGCCTCGGTCACGGCCTGACGGTCAAGCGCCACCGGCGGCAGGTCGAACATGCGTTGGCCGGCGTCGAGGATGGGACGGTAGCCGGTGCAGCGGCACAGGTTGCCCGACAGGTCGTCGGCCAGCTGCTGGCGCGTGGGCTGGGTGCCGGCCTGCTGGTGGCGTTCATAGGTGTTCCACAGCGACATCACGATGCCCGGCGTGCAGAAGCCGCATTGCGAGCCGTGGCAATCCACCATCGCCTGCTGCACCGGGTGCAGGGCGTCGGGCGCGGCGCCGCCCAGCGCCTGCAGGTCCTCGACCGTGAACAGGGCCTTGCCGTCCAGCGTGGGCAGGAACTGGATGCAGGCGTTCACGCTGCTCAGGCGCAGCTGGCCGCTGGCGTCGAGTTCGCCCAGCACCACGGTGCAGGCGCCGCAGTCGCCTTCATTGCAGCCTTCCTTGGTGCCGGTCAGGCGCCGCTGCTCGCGCAGCCAGTCGAGCACGGTTCGGGTGACCGGCACGCCGTCCACCGACACCAGCGTGCCGCGGTGATAGAAGCGGATGGCCCGGGGGCTTGCGGTCGGGGGACTGAGGGTCGTCATCTGCGGCTCCGGCGGTCAAGGTCTGCCCCGGGGATGGGTCAGCCAACCGTTGCGCCCGCGATGGTGCGCGGGCTGGCCGCCCCGTGGCATACAGGGGGCACGATAGCGGATGTATGGGTCGCGTTATGACTCGGGGGTTAACCCCGAGAGGGGCGCAGGGTCGGCGGGCGCTGGGTGCTGCCGGCGTTCACAGGTGCTTGACCAGCACCTGGCTGCGGCGGTCCCAGTTGTACTTGCGCTTGCGCGCCTCGGGCAGCCAGTCGGGGTCGACCTGCTGGAAGCCGCGCTTGATGAACCAGTGCATGGTGCGCGTGGTCAGCACGAAGATGCTCTTGAGCCCCATTTCGCGTGCGCGCTGCTCGATGCGCCTGAGCACCTTTTCGCCGTCGCCCTGGCCCTGGCTTTGCGGCGACACCGTGAGCGCGGCCATTTCGCCGGTGGCGGCTTCGGGGTAGGGGTAGAGCGCGGCGCAGGCGAAGATCACGCCGTCGTGCTCCAGGATGGTGTAGTTGGCGATGTCGCGCTCGATGTCGGTGCGGCTGCGCTTGACCAGGGTGCCGTCCTTCTCGAACGGCTCGATCAGGTGCAGGATGCCGGTGACGTCGTCGGCGCCGGCTTCGCGCAGGCTTTCCAGCTTCTCGTCGACCACCATGCTGCCGATGCCGTCGTGCACATAGATTTCCAGCAGCAGCGCGCCGTCGGTCGCGTAGGGCAGGATGTGGCTGCGCTCCACCCCGTGCAGACAGGCGCTGACGCAGTGGCGCAGGTAGAACGCGGTGTCGGTGGGCTGCTCGGGGGCGGGCAGCCGCGCCAGCAGCGCCTGCGCGTCGGCCAGCGGGATTTCGGTGTCGATCGGGTTGTCTTCGGCGGCCGGGCTTTCGGGGCGCACGCGGATGCCGGGCACCTCGGTCAGGAACAGCAGCTTGTCGGCCTGCAGGGCGATGGCCACCGACGTCGCCACTTCTTCCATGCGCAGGTTGAAGGCCTCGCCCGTGGGCGAAAAGCCGAACGGTGAAATCAGCACCAGCGCGCCCGAATCCAGCGAGTGGCGAATGCCGGCGGCGTCCACCTTGCGCACCACCCCGGTGCTCTGAAAGTCGACGCCGTCGATGATGCCCATGGGCCGCGCGGTGAGGAAGTTGCCCGAGATCACGCGCACCCGCGAGCCGGCCATCGGCGTGTTGGGCAGGCCCTGGCTGAAGGCGGCCTCGATCTCGTAGCGCAGCTGCCCGGCGGCCTCCTGGGCGCAATCCAGCGCCACCTCGTCGGTGATGCGCATGCCCTGCGCATAGTGCGGTTCGTGCCCCTTGGCCTGCAGCTGCTCGTTGACCTGGGGGCGAAAGCCGTGCACCAGCACGATCTTCACGCCCATGCTCTGGATCAGCGCCAGATCGGTGGCGATGGCCGCCAGCTTGCCGGCGGCGATGGCTTCGCCCACCACCCCCACCACGAAGGTTTTGCCGCGGTGCATGTGGATGTACGGCGCCACCGAGCGGAACCAGGGCACGAAAGTGAAGTTGAAGACGGTGGACATGCGCGGCCTGAAGGGGTGCGTGAAGCCCGGCCCAGGGGCCGGCTGCCGCACAGTGTAACGATCCGCGCGCACCGGCGGCGGCCGTCGCGGCGCTGCATAACTATGAAAACAGTAGCTGGTGGTGCTTGCCAGACAAGCGCCAGAGGCCAATCCGACGGTGCGACGCGCCAGCCGGGGCGGCGCGCCCCGGTGGCCGTCAGTGACCGCCCGACTTGCCCGCCGTCAGGCGGTCCATCACGGCAAACAGCACGCCCGAGAGCACAAAGGTCATGTGCAGCGCGATCTTCCAGGCGATCTGCTGGTTGCTGTGGCTGTCGATGTTGACGAAGGCCTTCAGCAGTTCAATGCCCGAAATCGCCACGATCGAGCCGATGAGCTTGATCTTCAGGTCGGAAAAAGTGACGTGCCCCATCCATTCCGGCCGATCCTCGCTGTCGCCGGTGTTGATCTTGGAGACAAAGTTTTCATAGCCGGCAAACACGATGATGAGCAGCAGGTTGGCCACCAGGGCCACGTCGACCAGC
Source organism: Rubrivivax sp. (assembly GCA_020848515.1). Taxonomy (GTDB): domain Bacteria; phylum Pseudomonadota; class Gammaproteobacteria; order Burkholderiales; family Burkholderiaceae_C; genus Ottowia. The sequence goes on from JADLIA010000138.1 coordinate 2,890, forward strand.
GTCAGCACCCCGACCATGACCTGCCCGCCCTCCAGCGTCAGCACCTGCGGCAGCAGGGCGACGAACTCCTTCACGAACTTGACCAGCAGGATGGCGATGGCGCCCACCAGACCGATATAGAAAGGCGCCAGCAGCCAGCGGCTGGCGAACATGA
>JADLIA010000139.1 GCA_020848515.1 Rubrivivax sp.
AGCTGTAGATCAGCCCGTGCACCATGGCGTAGAAACCGTGCGCCAGCTGCGCCGCCGGGGCCGGCAACACGCACTGGCGCAGCGCCGCCGCGCGCTCGAACACCTGGCGCTCGCGCTCGGTGTTCAGGCGGTGCATCTGGATGTGGCGATCGATCACCGGGCCCAGGTCCTCGGCATGCTCGACCTTCTGCATGGCGATGCGCAACACGCGCCGCGTCTGCTCGTCGTGCACGATCTGGTACAGCGCCTCGTCCAGATGCTGGCACAGCGCCTGCAGCGGATCGTCGCGCTGCTCCAGCAGGCCCTCCAACTCGGCGCCCAGCGGCAGCGTGACGCGGTCCATCATGGCGTTGAACAGCGCCGCCTTGTCCTTGAAGTGCCAGTACAGGGCGCCGCGCGTGACCCCCGCGGCCTGGGCGATGTCGGCCAGCGAGGTGCGCGACACCCCGCGCTGCTGAAACACGCACTCGGCCGCGTCCAGCAGCGCGGCACGGGTTGCGAGGGCATCCTCCTTGGTGCGTCGGGCCATGCAGAAAACCAGAAAAACGGGAAGAATCGCTGCTCGTCAGCGATCGGCACGGCATCCATTGTAGCGCATACATTCAAGAATGTATGTATAATTCGCGCCATCGTCAGTTGTCCCCGACGCCGTGCCGGCGCCGCCCCACAGAAGGGGCACCGCCCGCTCAACCGCTTCGGTGGCCGCCGCTCATCATGGCGTGGCGCTGACGGCCGTGCCTGCCGATCCCTCCGTCGCAAAGAACAAGCCTCATGACCTCAAAGCAAACCGTCTCCCGCACCTGGGCGCGCCGCCTGGCGCCCGTCGGCATCGCCGCCGCGCTGACCCTGACGCTGGCCGCCTGCGGCAAAGGCCAGCCCCCGGCCGCCGGCGCCGGCGGGCCGGGCGGTGGCATGCCGCCGCCCGAGGTGGCGGTGCTCACTGTGCAGCCGGGCGTGGTGCCGATCAGCACCGAGCTGCCGGGCCGGCTGGAGGCCTCGCGCGTGGCCCAGGTGCGCGCGCGCGTCACCGGCATCCTGCAGCGGCGCGTGTTCACCGAAGGCAGCGATGTGAAGGCCGGGCAAACGCTGTTCCGCATCGACGCCGCCCCCTACGAAGCGACGCTGCAGAGCGCCCGGGCCCAGCTGGCGCAAGCGCAGGCGCAGCTGGCGCAAACCAGCGCGACCGCTGCGCGCTACAAGCCGCTGGTGGCGGCCAACGCGGTCAGCCGGCAGGAATACGACGCCGCCGTGGCGGCCGAAAAAGCCGCGCAGGCCCAGGTGGCGGCCGGTCAGGCGGCGGTGCGCACGGCCAGCATCAACCTCGGCTACGCCACCGTGACGGCGCCGATTGCCGGCCGCATCGGCCGCGCGCTGGTGACCGAAGGCGCGCTGGTCAACCAACAGCAGGACGGCGGCACGCCGTTGGCGGTGATTCAGCAGATCGATCCGCTCTACATCAACATCACCCAGTCGGCCAACCAGGTGCTGCAGTTGCGCGAGGCCCTGGCGGCCGGCCAGCTGGCGCGCGCCAGCGGCGCCGAAGCGGCCAAGGTGCAGGTGCTGCTGGACAACGGCCAGCCGTTCGGCCAGAGCGGGCGGCTGCTGTTCACCGACCTCAGCGTCGACCCCGCGACCGGCGAAGTCAGCCTGCGCGCCGAACTGCCCAACCCGGGCGGCCGGCTGCTGCCCGGCATGTACGTGCGGGTGCGCATCGAGCAGGCGCAGGTGGAAGGCGCCATCCTGCTGCCGCAGCAGGCGGTCACGCGCGGCAGCCAGGGCGACTCGGTGCTGGTGGTGGCGGCCGACGGCAGCGTGGCGCCGCGCCCGATCACCATCCGCGGCGCCCAGGGCCAGCACTGGATCGTCACCGGCGGCCTGCAGCCGGGCGAGCAGGTGATGGTCGAAGGCGCCATGAAGCTGATGCTGGGCGCCAAGGTGGTCAAACCTGTGCCATGGCAGCCAAAATCGGCTGCGGCGCCTGCTGGACAAGCGCCAGCAGCTACCAAAACAGAAGCAACCAAAGCCCCGGCCTCGGCACCGGCGGGCGCCGCGTCGAACTGAGAGGCGCCCGGCATGGCACGTTTTTTCATTGACCGACCCATCTTCGCGTGGGTGATTGCCCTGTTCCTGATGGTGATCGGCGCCACCGCCATCACCCAGTTGCCGATCGCGCAGTACCCGCCGGTGGCGCCGCCGACCATCGTGGTCAACGCCGCCTACCCGGGCGCCTCGGCGCAGACGCTGGAAGACTCGGTGCTGGCCGTGATCGAGCGCGAGATGAACGGCGCGCCCGGCCTGGCCTACATGGAATCGGTGGCACAGGCCGACGGCACCGGCCAGATCACCATCAGCTTCGAGCCCGGCACCAACGCCGACCTGGCCCAGGTCGAGGTGCAGAACCGCCTGTCGCGCGCCACCCCGCGCCTGCCCGCCGTGGTCAACCAGCAGGGCGTGCGGGTGGACAAGGCGCGCGCCAACTTCCTGATGTTCGTGATGCTGTCCTCGTCCAACCCGGACGTCGACGTCACCGGGCTGTCCGACTACGCCGCGCGCAACGTGCAGCCCGAGCTGCAGCGCGTGCCGGGCATCGGCCAGGTGCAGCTGTTCGGTTCCGAGCGCGCCATGCGCATCTGGATCGACCCGGACAAGCTGCAGAGCTACAAGCTGGCGCCGTCCGACGTGGCCAGCGCCATTCAGGCGCAGAACGCGCAGGTGTCGGCCGGTGCCATCGGCAACCAGCCGCTGGTGGCGGGCCAGACCATGACCGCCACCGTGGTGGTGCCGGGCCAGCTGTCCACCCCCGAGCAGTTCGGCGCCATCGTGCTGCGCGCCAACGCCGACGGCTCCAGCGTGCGCCTGAAGGACGTGGCGCGCATCGAGCTGGGGGCGCAGAGCTACGCCAGCGCCGCGCGCCTGAACGGCGAACCCGGCGCCGGCATGGGCATCCAGCTGTCGCCCACCGGCAACGCCCTGGCGGCGGCCGAGGCCGTGCGCGCGCGCATGAGCGAGCTGCAGGCGTTCTTCCCGCCCGGCGTGACCTGGACCATCCCCTACGACGCCTCCAACTTCATCAAGATCTCGATCCGCAAGGTGGTCGAGACGCTGCTGGAAGCGGTGGTGCTGGTGTTCCTGGTGATGTTCCTGTTCCTGCAGAACTGGCGCTACACCCTGATCCCCACCATCGTGGTGCCGGTGGCGCTGCTGGGCACCTTCGGCGCCCTGCTGGCGTTCGGCATGTCGATCAACGTGCTGACCATGTTCGGCATGGTGCTGGTGATCGGCATCGTGGTGGACGACGCCATCGTGGTGGTCGAAAACGTTGAGCGCATCATGAGCGAAGAGGGCCTGCCGCCGCTGGCCGCCACGCGCAAGGCCATGAGCCAGATCTCCGGCGCCATCGTGGGCGTGACGGCGGTGCTGATCGCGGTGTTCGTGCCGCTGGCGTTCTTCAAGGGCTCGACCGGCAACATCTACCGCCAGTTCGCCGCCGTGATGGGGGTGTCGATCTTCTTCTCGGCCTTCATGGCGCTGTCGCTCACGCCGGCGCTGTGCGGCACGCTGCTCAAGCCGGTACAGGCCGGCCACCAGCAGGCCAAGGGCGGCTTCTTCGGCTGGTTCAACCGCGGCTTTGCGCGCACCACGCGCGGCTACGAAGGCGTGGTCGCGCGCCTGCTGAGGCGCAGCGGCCGGCTGATGCTGATCTACCTGCTGCTGGCGGCCGTGGTCGGCTGGATGTACGTGCGCCTGCCGACCGCCTTCCTGCCGCAGGAAGACCAGGGCAACCTGCTGGTCAACATCCAGCTGCCGCCTGGCGCCACCACCGAGCGCACGCAGACCGTGGTGGAGCAGATCGAGGGCTACCTGCTCAAGCAGCCCGAAGTGCAGAGCATGGTGGCGGTGATGGGCTTCTCGTTCTCCGGCCAGGGCCAGAACGCCGGCATCGCCTTCGTCACCCTCAAGCCCTGGGACGAGCGCACCGGCCCGCAGCACGCCGCCGACGCCGTGGCAGGCCGCGCCATGGGCGCGCTGTCGACCATCAAGGATGCCTTCATCTTCCCGCTCAACCCGCCGCCGATCCCCGAGCTGGGCGTCAGCTCGGGCTTCAGCTTCCGGCTGCAGGACCGCGGTGGCAAGGGCCATGACGCCCTGCTGGCGGCGCGCAACCAGATGCTGGGCATGGCCATGCAGAGCAAGCTGCTGGCCGGTGTGCGCCCGAACGGCCTGGAGGACGCGCCGCAGCTGCAGATCGACATCGACCGCGACCGCGCGGCCGCGCAGGGCGTGAGTTTCGGCGCCATCAACAGCGTCATCTCGGCCTCGCTGGGGTCGAGCTACGTCAACGACTTCCCGAACGCCGGCCGCCTGCAGCGCGTGGTGGTGCAGGCCGACGGACCGGCGCGCATGACGCCCGACGACGTGCTGCGCCTGACGGTGCTCAACAACAAGGGACAGGCGGTGCCGCTGTCGGCGCTGGCCAGCACGCGCTGGGTCACCGGCGCCATGCAGACCGTGCGCTACAACGGCTACCCGGCCATGCGCATCGACGGTGGCGCGGCGCCGGGCTACAGCTCGGGCGAGGCGATGGCCGAAATGGAGCGCCTGGCCAGCCGCCTGCCGGAAGGCTTCGGCTTCGAATGGACCGGCCAGTCGCGCGAGGAAAAGCTGGCCGGCAACCAGGCCCTGGTGCTGTACGGCTTCGCCATCCTGGCGGTGGTGCTGGCGCTGGCGGCGCTGTACGAGAGCTGGTCGATCCCGCTGGCGGTGATCCTGGTGGTGCCGCTGGGCGTGCTGGGCGTGCTGCTGGCCGTCACCGGGCGCGGCCTGCTCAACGACGTGTATTTCCAGGTCGGCCTGATCACCATCATCGGCCTGTCGGCCAAGAACGCCATCCTGATCATCGAGTTCGCCAAGGACCTGCAGGCGCAGGGCAAGAGCGCGCTGGAGTCGGCGCTGGCCGCTGCCCACCTGCGCTTTCGCCCCATCGTCATGACCTCGCTGGCGTTCGGCCTCGGCGTGCTGCCGCTGGCCATCGCCAGCGGCGCCAGCTCGGCCAGTCAGCGCGCCATCGGCACCGGGGTGATGGGCGGCATTGTGGTGGGCACCACGCTGGCGGTGTTTTTCGTGCCGATCTTCTTCGTCGTCGTGCGCAGCCTGTTCAAGCCCAACCAGCGCGAGCTGGAGCGCTCGCAGCAACACGCCGAGCACGCCGGCATCACCGCCGCCTCGGCCGACGCCTACGTCGCGGCCGCTGAACAGGGCATGAGCGAAGCCGAACGCCAGGCGCTGCACCAGGGCGCGCAACCGCCGCTCACCAAGGATCCATCATGAGTCACGCCCGTCATCGCCTCTCCCGCGCCCCGCTGGCGCTGGCCGGCCTGGTGGCGGTCGGCCTGCTGGCCGGCTGCTCGCTGGTGCCGCCCTACGAACGTCCGGCGGCCCCCATCGCCAGCCACTGGCCCGACACCGCCGGCGCGCCCGGCGCCGACACCACGACCGCCGCCGACCTGCCCTGGCAGCAGTTCGTGCGCGACGACCAGCTGCGCGAGCTGATCGGGCTGGCCCTGACCAGCAACCGCGACCTGCGGGTGGCGGTACAGAACATCGAACAGGCGCGTGCCCAGTTCCAGATCCGGCGCGCCGACCAGTTCCCCAGCGTGGGCGCCAGCGCCAGCGGCACGCGCTCGGCCCCCAACCCCTACCAGGCGCTGGGCGGGCCCAGCGTGAGCAGCAGCTACAGCGTGGGGCTGGGCGTGTCGGCCTGGGAACTCGATTTCTTCGGCCGCGTGGCCGCGCTCAAGGACGCCGCGCTGGCCAGCTACCTGGCCACCGAGGAGGCGCGCAAGTCGTCCCAGATCAGCCTGATCGCCAACGTGGCCAGCACCTGGCTGCAACTGAAGACCGACACCGAGCTGCTGGCGCTGGCCGAGCGTACGCTGGGCACGCGCGAGCAGTCGCTGGCGCTGACGCGGCTGCGCTTCGAGCACGGCGCCGCCTCGGCGCTGGATCTGCGCCAGGCCGAGACCCTGATCGCCAACGCCCGCGCCACGCGGGCCCAGCAGCAGCGCCTGCGCGCGCAGGACATCCACCTGCTGACGCTGCTGGTGGGTCAGCCCCTGCCCGAGCGGCTCATCCCCGCCGTGCCGGCCCTGCCCACGCCCCAGAGCCCGAGCGAGCCGACCCAGGCCAGCGCCACCGTGGCGCCGGCGGCCGAGCTGCCTGCCTTTGCCGACGTGCCGGCCGGCCTGCCGTCCGACGTGCTGCTGCGCCGGCCCGACATCCGCGCCGCCGAGCAGCAGCTGATCGCCGCCAACGCCCAGATCGGTGCCGCACGCGCCAATTTCTTTCCGCGCATCACGCTGACCGGCAGCCTGGGGCGCGTCAGCAGCGACCTGGATGGCCTGTTCGGCTCCGGCGGCAGCAGGGCCTGGTCGTTCGGCCCCGCCATCACGCTGCCGATCTTCGACGCCGGGCGCAACCAGGCCGGGCTCGACAGCGCCCTGGCCGGGCGGGACATCGCCGTGGCACAGTACGAGAAAGCCATCCAGACCGCCTTCCGCGAGGTCGCCGATGCCCTGGCCGGCCGCGCCACGCTGGCCGAGCAGCTGGCCGCGCTGCAAGCGCAGGCCGAGGCCGAGCGCGCGCGCTTTCAGCTGACCGATCTGCGCTACCGCAACGGCGTGGCCAGCTCGCTCGACCTGCTGGACGCCCAGCGTTCGCTGTTTGCCATCGAACAGGCGCTGGCCCAGGCGCGACTGGCCCAGCGCGCCAACGAGGTGCAGCTCTACAAGGCGCTGGGCGGCGGCTGGAGCGAGTCGCCGGCCGCAGGGGCCTGAGGGCACGGCCTGAGGGGCGTGACACGCTGTCCCTATAATTGATTTTTGTCACGCCCGACGCACGGCGCGCCCGCAGCCCGCGCCGTGACGCGCACCCCAACCACGAGACAACCCCGACCGCCCGCCAGAGGAAGCCATGAGCGACAGCACGCACGACGACGCCCATACCGGACCCATCAAGTCACCCAAGCAGATGTTCTGGGTCAGTGTGGCGGCCTTCGTGCTGCCGGTGTTCATCATCATCGGCCTGGTGTCCTTCGTCACCTCGGGCAACAAGACCTCGCCGGGCGCGTCCGACATGGAACGCGCCATCGCCGAACGCCTGCAGAAGGTGGGCCGAGTGGAAATCCGCGACGCCAACCGCCCGCTGGCCAGCGGCGAAGAGGTCTACAAGACGCAATGCGCCGCCTGCCACGCCACCGGCGTCTCGGGCGCGCCGAAGTTCCAGAACGCCGGCGACTGGGGCTCGCGCCTGGGCCAGGGCTACGCGGCGCTGCTGAACTCGTCGCTCAAAGGCAAGGGCGCCATGGCGCCGCAGGGTGGCGGCAACTTCAGTGACCTGGAGATCGGGCGCGCCGTGGTCTACATGGCCAACGCTGCCGGCGGCAAACTGGCCGAGCCGGCCGCCCCGGCTGCAGCCGCGAGTGCGGCCGACGCCGCTCCGGCGCCTGCCGCGGCTGCCGCACCCGCCCCCGCCGCTGCACCAGCCCCCGCACCGGTGGCCGCGGCGGCGCCGGCACCGGCCGCCGCCGCGGGCGATGCGGCCGCCGGCAAGGCCCTGTACGACAAGGCCTGCGTCACCTGCCACGCTGCCGGTGTGGCCGGCGCGCCCAAGCTGGGCGACAAGGCGGCCTGGGCGCCGCGCATTGCCGAAGGCATGGACGCCATGATGAAGATCGCCATCAACGGCAAGGGCGCCATGCCGCCACGCGGCGCCTCCACCGCCAGCGACGACGAGCTGCGCGCCGCCGTGCAGTTCATGGTGGACGCCGCCAAGTGATCGGCCCGCAGCCCTGAACCCGTCAGAAAAGCCGCTGCTTCAGCGGCTTTCTTTTTGGTTCATTCAGCCCATAAGCGGCAGTTGAACGCGCCCGCCCGTGCCGTGATCGGCGTGCCAGGCAAGACGCGACGCCGCCGCGGACTCGTGCCCGCAAGAGGGAGCAACGCCGCATGGCGCGGCGAGCGCGGTGCGGGTGGATGTGTGGCGCTCTCTCCCAGCCGGTGTAGGCCATCGCAGTCGCCAAACCCTGCTTGGACGCGGCCTGCCCGAAGTTGACAAGCAGTCAACCACCGGTTCCAGGCTCAGGCCTCTGGCACCCGATCGGCAAGCGCCGATAGCTACATTTTTGATAGTGCCGGTCGCCCTGCTCAGGGCCTGCACGATCGCGCCTGCGGGCTCAGTACATAGCCTTCGCGCTGCGGCAGCTCGGCGCTGTGCACCGCGACGGGCTGCCAGTCGCCGGCTTCCACCGCGTCGGCCACGGCGCCCATGTCCAGCGTGTGAACGATGCCAAAGCCCAGGTCGGTGCGCAGAAACACGCGCCCCTGCTCGTCCAGCCACACCGCCTGCACCCGTGCCGGACGGCCGTCGTGCGCCGACACGGCGCCGTCGGACGCCACACGCCACACCCAGGGCGCCACTTCCAGCTCGACGAATACGCGCTGCGGCCCGTTCTGGAAATACCAGCAGCCGGCCGCGTCGGCGGCGTAGTTGCGCTGAATGAAGCCGATCAGGCCTTCGTGCTGCAAGCGCGTGCCGCGCGCGCCGGCCACGCCGCTGGCAAAGCCCCCCAGGGCCTGCGCCTGGGCATCGCGCAGGTACCAGTGGCCGCGTGCGTCCAGCCCCAGCCAGCCGTGGCAGTGCGGCACGTTCGGCCACTTGGCCATGGCCTGGCGCACGATGTCGTCCATGCCGCTATCTTATTGAACCTAGAAACGGCAGTTGGATGCGCCTGCCAGTACCGTGATCGGTGTGCCAGGCAAGGCGTGACGACGCAGCGCACTGCTGTGCGCAAGGAGGAGCAACGCCGCATGGCGCGCCGAGCGCGGTGCTGGCAGGTGCATAGCGCCTTCACCCAGAAGGTGAAGGCTCCCAAGTGGCGCAAGGTCAGCGTTCATGCGGCATTCCCAAGGGTTGCAAGCGGTCAACTGCGGTTTCTAGGTTGAAGCGGCCTTCGAACCCAGAGAAGGCCGTTGACCGCTTGTCATCTTCGGGCAGGCCGCGTCCATGCAGGGTTTGGCGGCTCCGAAGGCCTTCACCTCTTGGGTGAGCGCGCTACCCACCCACCCGCACCGCGCTCGCCGTGTGTCCGGCGTGCTGCGGCACCCTCGATATGCTATCCATAGCATAGCTGCCGGCGCAAGCCTGTGGCCACCTACGGGCCAATTCATCCTGCCACTGGCGAGAACACGAACGGCTTCGGGCTCAATGCAGCAGTGGCGCCGGCTCGGAGACTTCGGCCACTTCGCTGCGCCCCGGGCTGGCATGGTGCAGCACCAGGCGCCAGCCCTGGGTGGTCTTGAGGTAGACGTTGGTGGCCACCACCCAGGCGCGGCGCATGCCTTCGGCGCTGTGCTGATCCACCCGCTCCAGCACGTTGTGCACGGCCGCGCCCAGGGTTTCGACGCGGCGCAGGCGCTCGGGCGTGGCGCGGATCGTGCCCTGGCTGAACATCAGCTCGAAGGCCTGGCGGATCGCCGCCGCGCCCACCAGGCGCGGACCACCCGGGTGAACGCAGACGATGTCGTCCTCGTCGGCCCAGCAGGCCATCAATTGCTCCAGGTCGCCCTGTTGCAGCGCCTCGTAGAACGCAACTTCGACTTCGTCGGCGGAGCCGCCGAACTGGGCGGCGTGGTAGCGGGTCCTGGGCATGGCGCGGGCGAAGATGAGGCGTGACGGAGACCAAGGTGTGCATTGTGCCGCGCACCGCCCCGGCCACGTCACCCCTTGCACTGCGGCGGCGTGTGTCCATATATGCTTGCGGTTGTGGCGCGCGTCCCGTGCGCCTTTGCAGGAGAGCACATGCACATGACTCGCTGGTTCATCAAGATGGCCGCCTGGCTGGCGGTGGCACTGTCGCTGAGCGGCTGCGGCTACAACGATTTCCAACGGCTGGACGAAACCACCAAGTCGGCCTGGAGCGAGGTGGTCAATCAGTACCAGCGCCGCGCCGACCTGATCGACAACCTGGTGGCCACCGTCAAGGGCGAGGCCAACTTCGAGCAGGAAACCCTGACCAAGGTGATCGAGGCGCGCGCCAAGGCGACCTCGATCCAGGTCACGCCCGAGACGCTGAACAACCCCGAGGCGTTCAAGCAGTTCCAGGCCGCGCAAGGCGAGCTGTCCAGCGCGCTCAGCCGCCTGATGGTGACGGTGGAACGCTACCCCGACCTGAAGGCCAACAAGGCCTTCGCCGAACTGCGCGTGGCGCTGGAAGGCACCGAAAACCGCATCGCCGTGGCGCGCGGCCGCTACATCCAGGCGGTGCAGGAATACAACGTGCTGGCACGCAGCTTCCCGACCAACCTGACCGCCATGGTGTTCGGCTACCACGCCAAGGAAAACTTCAGCGTCACCAACGAGGCCGCCATCTCCACCGCGCCGCGCGTGCAGTTCGGTCCTGCGACGGCGGCATCGCGCTGAACCGGCGGCTCCTCGCCCCCTTCGTTCACTGCAAAAAGTGCGCCTGGCGTCCGTCCTGAAAGCGCTGATAGCTATCGTTTTGGTAGCTATCGGCACCGCTGCGGCGCTGGCTCAGCCGCTGCAGCCGGTACCGGCGCTGACGGCGCACGTGATCGACACCACGGGCACGCTCGATGCCGCCCGCCAGGCGGCGCTGGAAGCACGGCTGGCCGCGCTGGAGCAGGACAAGGGCGCGCAGGTGGTGCTGCTGTTGGTGCAGACCACGGCGCCGGAAGACATCGCCGCCTACGCCAACCGCGTCGGCAACAGCTGGAAGATCGGCCGCCGCGACGTGGGCGACGGCCTGATCGTGCTGGTGGCGGTGCAGGACCGGCGCATGCGCATCGAAGTCGCCAAGACGCTGGAAGGGGCGGTGCCCGACATCGCCGCGCGTCAGATCATCGACGAGGCCATGGCGCCCCATTTTCGGCGCGGCGACTATGCCGGCGGGCTGGACGCCGCCGTCGAGCAACTGGGCGCCCGCATCCGCGGTGAACCGCTGCCGCCCGTGCGCACCACGGGCACCGGCACGCTGCAGGACGAGCTGGACTTCAGCCTGTTCGAGATGCTGGTGCTGCTGTTCATTATCGTGCCGATCATCGGCGCCGTGGCGCGCGGCGTGCTCGGTCGCAAGCTGGGCGCCCTGGCCACCGGCGCCGGGGTGGGCTGGCTGGCCTTCGTGGTCACCGCCAGCTGGCTGCTGGCGCTGGTGGCCGCGGCGCTCTCGCTGTTCATCGCGCTGCTGGGCGGTGTGAGCGGTGCGCTGCCTTCGCCGCGCTCGCGCGGTGGCCCCTGGGGCGGCGGCTTCGGCGGCGGAGGGCTTGGGGGCGGCGGCTTCGGCGGCGGGAGTTTCGGCTCCGGCGGCGGGGGCTTCAGTTCAGGCGGCGGCGGCGATTTTGGTGGCGGCGGCGCCAGTGGGAGCTGGTAGACCATGTGGACCACCTTGACGCGCCTGGGGCGCCACCTCTGGCTGGATCGGTCCCACACCGCGCGCGCCATCCCGGCCGCCACGGCCGAAAGGCTGCGCCAGCGCATCGCTGCCAGCGAGCAACGCCACAGCGGTGAGGTGCGCATCTGCGTCGAGGCCAGCCTGCCGGCCAGCTACCTGTGGCGTCACCTGCGCCAGCGCCTGCCAATCAGGCAGATCGTGCGCCAGCGCGCGCTGATGATGTTTTCCAAGCTGCGCGTGTGGGACACCGAGCAGAACAATGGCGTGCTGATCTACCTGCTGCTGGCCGAGCGGGCGATCGAGCTGGTGGCCGACCGCGGCGTGATGCGGGTGGTGGAGCCGACGGCCTGGCACGAGGCGGTGGCCCACCTGGGCGCGGCGTGGCACGACGGCCGCTTCGAAGAGGGGTTGACGCAGGCGCTGGAAGAAGTGTCGGCCATGCTGGTGGCGCACTTCCCCAACTCGGGCGAGCGCCAGGGCCCGGCGCCGCATCAGCTGCCGGACGAGCCGGTGCTGCGCTGAGCCTACTGCTTCGTAAGCCTGTCGGCATCCAAAGGCCGAATCAACAGGCGCAGTCGCCGGCGCTCAGCCGCGGGCCTTGGCCACCGGCGTCGCCGGCACCTGATCCAGCAGGCGCTTGTTGACCGCGTGCACGGCGTCGAGCTCCTGCTGCAGCGCCTTGCTCACCCGCGCCAGGGTCATCAGCTTGCGGTTGGTGTCGCGAAGATGGTCGGCAATGCGCTTGGCAATCGCCAGCATCAGGCGTGCCGCCACCGCGGGGCGCGCGTCCATCATGTGCAGCACGGCTTCGCGCGTCAGCACCGCCAGCACCAGATCCGAGTTGGCGGTGCAGGTGGCCGAGCGCGGCCCGCCGTCCACCAGACCCATTTCGCCAATCAGGCTGCCCGGGCCCAGCACCGACACCACCATGCCTTCGTGGCTTGCGGCGGGGGCGTTCTCGACCGTCACCTCGCCGTGGAGCACCAGCGCCATGAAGTCGTTGCGCCGGGTCTCGCCGGCGCGGATGACGATCTGCCCCGCACCCACGCGTTGCGGTCGCATGTAGCTGACCACCTCGCGCGCATCGGCGGCGCTGAGCTCGACCAGCGCCCCCTCGGTGACGAGCAAGGCCGCGGCGCGCAGCGAGGCGCTCGGGTCGGAGCGTTCCTGGTCAGGCATCATGGGGAGGATTTTAGAGGGACGACGCACCGCGACGACGCCGCACGCCGCAACAAAAAGCCCGCTCGAAAGCGGGCTTGTGGACAAATGCCGGTTGGCGGCGATCAAGCCGCCGTTCAGCGCTTTTGCCGGTACTTGCGCAGCGCGGCGATCTGCGCCGCCAGCACCGCCAGCTCGGACGTGGCGCGCGCCATGTCGATCTCGCTCTTGGCGTTCTTCAGCGCTTCTTCGGCCTGCTTGCGTGCCTCGCTGGCCTTGGC
>JADLIA010000140.1 GCA_020848515.1 Rubrivivax sp.
AGGCCGGTCGCGGGGCACTGGTGCGGTCATTCATGCGTCGACTTCTCGGCTGTGCAACCCATCATTGTGCCCAATCGGCGCCGGCACCCCGTCGCCGCCCGCTTCCAGCGCCTGGCTCTGCACGGCCGCCTCCAGTTCGGCACGCAGCAGCGGCAGGCCTTCGCCACTGCGCGCGCTGACGAAAATGCGCGTCAGCTCGCGGCCGTCCAGCGTCACGCTGTCCTTGAGCTGCAGCGGGCGGCGCGCCGGCTCCAGCTCGTCGAGCTTGTTGAACACCAGCAGCTGCGGCAGCTCGGCGGCGCCGATTTCGCGCAGCACGCGCTGCACCTCCTCGATCTGCTCCAGGTGACCGGGGTTGGCGGCGTCGACCACGTGCAGCAGCAGGTCGGCGTCGGCCGCCTCCTGCAGCGTGGCCTCGAAGGCCTCGATCAGGCCGTGCGGCAGGTCGCGGATGAAGCCCACCGTGTCCGACAGCGATACCGAACGCCCGGCCTGGCCCAGGTAGAGCTGGCGCGTGGTGGTGTCGAGCGTGGCAAACAGCTGGTCGGCGGCATAGGCGCGCGCCTTCACCAGGGCGTTGAACAGCGTCGACTTGCCGGCGTTGGTGTAGCCGACCAGCGAGATGTTGAAGGTGTGGCGCCGCTCGCGCTGGCGCCGCTGAGTCTGGCGCTGGCGCTTGACCTTCTGCAGGCGATCCTTGGTGCGCTTGATGGCTTCACCGATCATGCGGCGGTCCAGTTCGATCTGGGTTTCGCCCGGGCCGCCGCGCCCGCCGATGCCGCCCTGCTGGCGCTCCAGGTGCGACCAGCGGCGCACCAGACGGGTGCTGAGGTACTGCAGGCGCGCCAGCTCGACCTGCAGCTTGCCTTCGTGGCTGCGCGCGCGCTGGGCAAAGATTTCCAGGATCAGCAGGGTGCGGTCGTTGACCGGCAGGCCGATGGCGCGCTCCAGGTTGCGCTGCTGCACCGGCGAGAGCGCCTGGTCGAACAGCACTTCGCGCGCGCCCTCGCTTTGCGCCAGCAGGCGGATCTCCTCGACCTTGCCGCGGCCGACGAACAGCGCCGCATCGGGCGCCTGGCGCTTGCAGGTCAGGCGCGCCACCGGCTGCAGGCCGGCGGTTTCGGCCAGCAGGCCCAACTCCTGCAGTTGGCCGTCGAAATGGGGCACCCCCAGATCCACCCCGACCAGGATGGCGGCAGCGCGTTCAGGGGTGGCGGTACGGGGCAAAGTGGCAAAGCGCCTTGTCAGAAACGCCAGATTGCTATTGAATCAATAGCTGCTGGCGCACGCCGGGTGGGCGCTGGAGGCCAAAATCAATCCGATTCCGCGACTTCCCCGGTGGCCGAGAAATTGACCGGACGGCCGGGCACGATGGTGGAGATCGCGTGCTTGTAGACCATCTGGGTGACGTTGTTGCGCAACAGCACCACGTACTGGTCGAAGGATTCGATCTGACCCTGGAGCTTGATGCCGTTCACCAGATAGATGGAGACCGGGATGTGCTCACGGCGCAGGGTGTTCAGAAACGGGTCTTGTAGAAGCTGCCCTTTGTTGCTCACGATATTCTCCGTGTTCGGAAAGTGTAAGAAGAGAGATGGAACTTACCACATGGGGGTGGTGCCGCCCAGCACAAGGGGTAAACCGGGCAGAAAAGGCGCCGCCGAGCGGCCGTGGCAGGCCGGTCCAAGCCGGCATGGGGGGCCGTTCACCCCTGGTCAGGCCTTGTCGGCGTAGGGGTTGTGGGTGGTCTTCATCTCGATGCGCAGCGGCGTGCCGATGAGGTCGAACACCTGTCGAAAGCGCCCCTCCAGGTAGCGCTTGTAGGTGTCGGTCACGCCTTCGAGCGAGTTGCCGTGCACCACGATCACCGGCGGGTTCATGCCGCCCTGGTGGGCGTAGCGCAGCTTGGGCCGGTACATGCCGGCGCGCTTGGGCGCCTGGAACTGCACCGCCTCCAGCAGGGTGCGGGTGAGCTGCGGTGTCGGCAGCTTGCGCATGGCGGCCTGGTGGGCGCGCGCGATCGAGGCCCACAGCGGCCCCAGGCCCTGGCGCTTGCGCGCCGAGATGAAGTGCAGCTCGGCGAACTTCAGAAAGCCCAGGCGCGACTCCACCGAGCGCCGCACCAGCTCGCGCTGGTAGTCGTCCACCGCGTCCCACTTGTTGATCGCCAGCACCACGGCGCGCCCGGCTTCGAGGATGAAGCCGGCAATGTGGGCATCCTGGTCGGTCACACCCTGGGTCGCGTCCAGCAGCAGCAGCACCACATGGGCCGATTCGATGGCCTGCAACGTCTTGACCACCGAGAATTTTTCGATCGCCTCGAACACCTTGCCCTTGCGACGCAGCCCGGCGGTGTCGATCAGCTCGAACTGGCGACCGGCGCGCTCGAACGGCACGCTGATGGCGTCGCGCGTGGTGCCGGGCAGGTCGAACGCAACCAGGCGCTCTTCGCCCAGCCAGGTGTTGATGAGGGTGGACTTGCCCACGTTGGGGCGGCCCGCCACCGCCAGGCGGATCACGCCATCGGCAGCGTCGGGTGGCGCTTCGTCGACGTCGGGCAGATCGAGCGCATCCAGCGCCCCTTCCAGCAGGCTGCGCACGCCCTGGCCGTGCGCGGCCGACACCGGAATCACCGCGCCCAGGCCCAGCTCGTAGAACTCGGCCAGCTGCGCCCCCTCGCGCATGCCCTCGGCCTTGTTGGCGACCAGCAGGCAGGGCTTGCCCAGGCGGCGCAGGTAGTCGGCGATGTCGTGGTCCTGCGCCGACAGGCCGGCCCGGGCGTCGACCAGAAACAGCACCACGTCGGCCTCGGCCACCGCCTGGCGCGTCTGCTTGGCCATTTCCTTGTAGATGCCGCTCTCGGCCCGCGGCTCGAAGCCGCCGGTGTCGATGACGATGTATTCGCGTTTGCCCAGGTGGCCCTGACCGTAATGCCGGTCGCGCGTCAGCCCGGCGAAGTCGGCCACGATGGCATCGCGGCTGCGGGTGAGCCGGTTGAACAGCGTCGATTTGCCCACATTGGGCCGCCCCACCAGGGCAATGACGGGTTTCATGGTGTCGATCCGGGGCCGGAGCGCGGCCTGCCGCACCAGCCCGTGGCGGCGGCGCGGCTCATGCCGGCCATGGCGGCGTCCGCAGGCGCCGCCAGCATGGTCCGGCGGCGCAGGCAGGTTGCAGCGGCGCCCATGTCATTCGGGCACGAAGCCATACACCGTACCGCCGCGCGTGGCCACCACCAGCGTGTTGCCGGCCGCCACCGGGGTGGCGGCGATGCCGGTGCCGTCGGTGCTCAGGCGGTCCAGCGGCGTGCCGTCCTGACGCGACAGGAAATGCAGCAGGCCGTTGCCGTCGCCCACCACCACCGAGCGGCCAAGCACCAGCGGCGCCGTCAGCCGGCGCCACTGCAGGGATTCGTTGACCCAGGCGCGGTCGCCGGTGTCGGCACGCCAGGCCAGCACGCGGCCGTCGGCTTCGGCACCGAACAGCAGCTGACCGTCACCGGCCACGCCGGTGGCGCCGCTGGCCGGCTTGCTCCAGCGCAGGCGGCCACTGGCGGTGTCGACGCAGCCGACCGCCGTCTGGAAGGCCCGCGCGCACACCACGCCCTCGTGGCGGCTGACGCCGCCCACCAGGTCGATCAGGCGCTCGACGTCGTTGGTGCCACGTGCCGAGGCGATCGGCGCCTCCCAGCGCACGCTGCCGCTGTCGGGATCGACCCCCACCAGCCGCCCCGCCAGCCCGGCCACCAGGGTGTTGCCCACGGCCTGCAGCACGCCGGCCTGGCGCAGCACCAGCGGCTCGGCCGGACGCTCCAGATGCCAAAGACGGGCGCCGTTGCGGCCGTCGAAGGCGCTCAGCGAGCGGTCGGCGCCGAGCACGAAGACGCGCCCGCCGGCCACCAGCGGCGCGGTGTAGCTCTGTGTGCCCAACTTCTGGCGCCACAGTTCGCGACCGCCTTCCAGCGCCACCACGCGGTTGTCGCGCGTGACCACGGCGCTCACGCGGCCATCGCTGCCCACACCCGCCGTCAGCGGCGCACCGGCGCTGGCGCGACCGAGTTCGCGGCCGGAAGCGGCGTCCAGGGTGACGACGCTGCCGTCGTTGGCGGCCAGCGTGACCTGCTGGCCCTGCACCGCCACCTGCAGCGGAAAGTCGATCGCCGGCAGCCGGGCCGTCCAGGCCTGGCGCACGCCGATCAGGGCGATGTTGGCCGGCAGCTCGGCCGGCTGGGGCCGCGGTGAGCCGCCGGCGCAGGCCGTCAGCACAAGCGCAGCCAGCAGGCTGGCGCCGCAGGCGATCCGGCGCCGCACCGTACCGCGCGCCGTCATGACGCGGCTCCCGCCTTGGCGCCGGCGTCGGGGTCGATGCCCAGCGCGTTCAGCTTGATGCCGACCAGGCGCCGGTAGTCGCCCGCGGTGTCGGCCGCCATGCCCTGGTAGGCCTTGCCGAATTCGGCCGCCGCCAGCTCGCGCTTGCCCTGCTGCAGCAGCACGTCGCCGCGGCGATCGGCCGCCAGCGCGACGAACGACGTCGGGAAGCCGGCCTCCAGCGTCCTGAGCGCCTCGTCGTAGGCCTTCTCGCCCAGCTGGACCGAGGCCAGGCGCAGGCGCGCCACCGCGCGCAGCCCGTCGTTGGGCGCCTTCTCGGCCACCCAGGCCAGGGCGGCCTTGGTTTCGGCGGTCTTGCCCTGTTCGTCGAAGAACCTGGCCCCGCGCAGGCCGGCGTGGGCGGCGTAGGTGGTGCCGCCAAATTTGTCCTTGATGTCGGCCAGCGCGCGCTCCACGCGCGCCGCGTCGCCGGCCTGGGCGGCGCGCTCGACCTCGTCGAACAGCACCGCCGCCAGACCCGCCTGGCGCCGCTCCCAGTACTGCCAGCCGTTCCAGGCCGCATAGGCGCCCAGCACGGCGATCAGCACCCAGGTGATGAGGTTGCCCCAGCGGTTCCAGAAATGCTTGAGGGCGTCGAGCTGTTCCTGCTCTTCGAGGTCGAGATGGGTGGCCATGCGTGGTGGTTCGATGTTTAAGCGGTCGATTTTAGGATGTCGGCCCAGGCGTCCGGCTGTGCCAGCGGCTGGCGCAGCTGGGCACCGGCGCCGTCGCGCAGCGCCTTGACGGTGACTTCGCCGGCGGCCAGCTCATCGGCACCAAAGATCAGTGCGTGGCGCGCGCCGGAGGCGTCGGCGCGCTTGAACTGGCTCTTCATGCTGCCCATGCCTTCGCCGCTGCCGGCGTGCATCTGCACCGCCACGCCGAGCGCGCGCAGCTGCTGCAGGCAGCGCATGGCCTGCGGCAGCGCCGCGGCGTCGGGGATGATGGCGTAGGCGTCGGGCACCGGCTCCAGCGTGTGCACGCCCTCTTCCTGCAGCAGTTCCAGCACGCGCTCGACGCCCAGCGCCCAGCCCACGGCCGGCGCCGGCTTGCCGCCAATCTGCTCGATCAGGTAGTCGTAGCGGCCGCCGCCGCAGATGGTGCCTTGCGCGCCCAGACGGTCGGTGACGAACTCGAACACCGTCAGGTTGTAGTAGTCGAGGCCACGCACCAGGCGCGGGTTGATGTGCCACGACACCCCGGCGGCCGCCAGGATGGCCTGTACGGCGGCGAAATGCCGGCGCGAGGCCTCGCCCAGGTAGTCCAGCAGCTTGGGCGCGCCCTCGACCAGCGCCTGCATGGCCGGGTTCTTGGTGTCGAGGATGCGCAGCGGGTTGCTGTGCAGGCGCCGGCGCGCGTCCTCGTCGAGCTGGTCGTGGTGGGCTTGCAGGTAGGCCACCAGCGCCGCGCGGTGCTCGCGCCGCTCGTCGGGCTGACCCAGGCTGTTGAGCTCCAGCCGCCAGCCTGTCAGGCCCAGCTCGCGCCACAGCGCCACGGCCAACAGAATCAGTTCGGCGTCCACTTCGGGGCCGCCGAAGCCCAGCGCCTCGGCGCCGATCTGGTGAAACTGGCGGTAGCGGCCGCGCTGCGGCCGCTCGCGCCGGAACATGGGGCCCATGTAGAACAGCCGCTTGCCGCCGTCGTACAGCAGGTTGTGCTCGGCCACGGCGCGCACCAGGCCGGCCGTGCCTTCGGGGCGCAGCGCCAGGTGGTCGGCGCGGCCGTGCTGGTCGGCGCGGTCCTCGAAGGCGTACATCTCCTTCTCGACGATGTCGGTCACTTCGCCCAGGCCGCGCGTGTACAGCTGCGTCAGCTCCATGATGGGCGTGCGCACGTTGCGGTAGGCGTGCTGCGCCATCACGCGGCGCACCACGTCCTCCAGCCACTCCCAGCGCGCCGACGCCGGCGGCAGGATGTCGTTCATGCCCTTGATGGCGGTGATCTGCTTGCTGCCAGACATACTTGAATAACTATGGTTTTGATAGCTGCTTGCGCACGATGGGTGCTGGTTTGAGCCGAATTTGACTCAAAACCGCTCAGGGTTGCCGGCGCCCGAAGCGCTGCTCGATGTAGCGCGCCACGATCTGCTGGAACTCGGCCGCGATGTGTTCGCCGCGCAGCGTCATGGCTTTCTCACCGTCGATGTAGACCGGCGCCGCCGGCGCCTCGCCGGTGCCCGGCAGGCTGATGCCGATGTCGGCATGCTTGCTCTCGCCCGGGCCGTTGACGATGCAGCCCATCACCGCCACCTTGAGCTTTTCCACGCCCGGATACTGGCTGCGCCACAGCGGCATCTGCGCGCGCAGATGGTCGTCGATCTGCTTGGCCAGCTCCTGGAACACGGTGCTGGTGGTGCGCCCGCAGCCCGGGCAGGCGGTGACGCTGGGCACGAAGGCGCGCAGCCCCAGCGCCTGCAGGATTTCGCTGGCCACCACCACTTCCTGCGTGCGCGCCTCGCCCGGCTGCGGCGTGAGGCTGACGCGGATGGTGTCGCCGATGCCTTCCTGCAGCAGGATCGCCAGGGCCACGCTGGAGGCCACCGTGCCGCGCGTCGCCATGCCGGCCTCGGTCAGGCCCAGGTGCAGCGGATGGTCGCCGCGGCTGGCCAGCTCGCGGTAGACCGCGATCAGGTCCTGCACCCCGCTGACCTTGCACGACAGGATGACCTGGGCCGGATCCATGCCCATGGCCACCGCGCGCGCGGCCGACGCCATGGCCGAGGTGACCAGCGCCTCGTACATCACCTGGCGCGCGTCCCACGGCTCGGGCCGGCGCGCGTTGTCGTCCATCAGGCCGGCCAGCAGCTCCTGATCGAGGCTGCCCCAGTTGACGCCGATGCGCACCGGCTTGTCCCACTTGAGCGCGGCCTCGATCATCTGGCCGAACTGGGTGTCGCGCTTGGCGCCCTTGCCCACGTTGCCCGGGTTGATGCGGTACTTGGACAGCGCCTGCGCGCAGTCCGGGTGCTCGGTCAGCAGGCGGTGGCCGTTGTAGTGAAAGTCGCCGATCAGCGGCACGTCGATGCCCATGCGGTCGAGCTGCTCGCGGATGTAGGGCACCTGCGCCGCCGCCTCGGGCGTGTTGACGGTGATGCGCACCAGCTCGCTGCCGGCCAGCGCGAGTTCCTTGACCTGGATGGCGGTGGCGATGGCATCTTCGGTGTCGGTGTTGGTCATCGACTGCACGCGCACCGGCGCGTCGCCGCCCACCGTCACCACACGCCGGCCCCAGACCACGCGCGCCTGGCGGGTGCGGCGCGGCGCCGGCCGGGCCACCTCGATCGGTGTGCAGTTGGGTGACGGCATGCTCATCGGACCTCGAAGCGCGACACCGGCGTCTTGCTGATCGAGCGGTGATCGAACGGCTCGCCGCGCACGCGCACCTCGACCGCATCCTTGCGACCGATGGTGACCGCCAGCGGCGGCTCACCGCTCACGCCCACGCTGTCACCGGCGTTCAGCGCCCGGTTGATCAGGTTCTTGCCGCTGGCGTCGCGCACGGTGACCCAGGTTTCGGCCTGAGCGCTGAAATACAGCAGATCGGTGCTGGCCGCCGCCGGGGCGGCAGCGGCCGGCGGCGGCGCCTGTTCAGCCGCCGCCGCGCTGGCCGACAGTTCGGCCGGGGCGGGCGGAGCGGGTGGCTCGGCACTGGTGGCGGCCGGCGGCATGACGCTTTCGCGCACCACGCCGTCGGTCGCGGCCGGCTCACTGGCCGGCGCGGGAGCATTCAGCTGGATCGGCAGCGTGGGCAGCAACCACAGCGCCGCGGCCCCCAGCAGCAAGGCGATGACACCGATCGCCAGCGGCTTGGACAGCCCCCCCGCCAGCACCGTCGCCGGCCCGTCGCTGCTGCGACGGAACGGCTCGTTGATCGGCGCCTGCGCCACTGGGCGCAGACCGGGTGCCGACACCGGCATGCGCTCCAGCACCGGCGCCGGATCGGTGCCGAAGGCACGGCAGATGGCCGAGGCCAGCGCGCGCGCGAAAGTGACGTCGGGCAGTTCGTCCAGGCGGTCGTTTTCGAGCGCGTCGAGCTTCTGCGGCGACACCTTCATGGCGCTGGCCAGCAGCGCCGGATCGACGCCCGCCGATTCGCGCAGCGCGCGCAGCATCTGCCCGGCCGAACGCGGGCCGGCGCCGTGGGCCGGGGTGTCGTGCAGGCTGGCTGGCCCGGTGTGGGCTTCAGTCATCGAAGGCTCCGCGCTCGTAGGCCAGCAGTTCGCGCGACTGCGGGAAGCGCCGGCGCAGCTGGGACGCCAGCTGCTCCATGGCCTGGCGGTTGTTCAGACGCCGCTCGACGCGGATGCCCAGCCAGAGCGATTCGGCATTGGCCAGCTCGCTGTTGTTCAGGCGCCGCACGTAGAACTGCGCCCGCGTGTAGTCGCCGCGCTGGTACAGCAGCTGCGACAGGTTGAAGGCAGTCACCGGGTTGCCGGCGTCCAGCTCGTAGGAGCGCATCAGCGCCGCCTCGGCGCGCGCCAGGTTGCCGGCGCGCGCCTCGCACACGCCCTGCGCCATCAGCGTGCGCGCGCGGCCCGGGTAGGTGGGCACCGCCAGTGCGCGCTCGAACGACTGGTTGGCCGCCGCCAGCTGCCCCTGCTGGCATTGCAGCCAGCCCAGGTTGTGCAGGGCGTCGCCGTCGCGCGGGTTGAGCGCGATGGCGCGCTGGAAATGCGATTGCGCCAGCGCCTGGTCACCCAGCGCCATGTAGATCAGACCGCCCAGGTTGTAGGCATCGCCGAAGTTCGGGTCGGCCTGCAGCGCCTTTTTCTGCTCGTCCAGCGCCACGGTGTGCTGGCCGTTCTCGTAGTAACCGGTGGCCAGCGCCAGCCGGGTGCGGGCACGCCGACGGGCGTCGGTCTCGTCGGATGCGGTGGGCAGCTCCTGCGGGTTGTCGCCCAGACCGGGCGGAGCGGCGCAAGCGGCCAGCAGCCAGGCCGCCAGACCGAAGCTGGCGAGGGCCAGCAGCCGCCGGCGTGAAGCCGCGCTCGGGGCGCAAGCATGAAGGCTCATGAACTCACCTTTCTCGGCGCCGGGGCGGCGCCTGCGGGCGCCAGCTGGTGCAGCGCCACCGTGCGCTGGCGCGCGATGCGCACGCCCACGCGCGTGCGATCCTGCACGTCCCCGGCCAGCTGGCCACAGGCGGCGTCGATGTCGTCGCCGCGCGTCTTGCGGATGGTGGTGACGATGCCGGCGTCGTTCAGCAGCTTGCCGAAGGCCTGCACGCGCGCCATCGGCGAGCGCGTCAGTCCCGACTGCGGGAACGGGTTGAAGGGAATCAGGTTGAACTTGCCGCGCAGGCCGCTGGCGGCGTGCCGCCGCATCAGCTCGACCAGCGCCTGGGCGTGCTCGGCGGAGTCGTTGACGCCGTCGAGCATGCAGTATTCGAAGGTGATGAAGTCGCGCGGCGCGTGCGCCAGGTAGGCGGTGCAGGTGCGCAGCAGCTCATCGATCGGGTATTTGCGGTTGAGCGGCACCAGATGGTCGCGCAACGCGTCGGTGGGCGCGTGCAGCGACACCGCCAGCGCCACCGGGCAGTCGCGCGCCAGGCGCTCGATCATGGGCACCACGCCCGAGGTGGACACCGTCACGCGCCGGCGCGACAGGCCATAGCCATGGTCGTGCAGCATGGTGCGCAGCGCCGGCAGCAGACGGTCGTAGTTCTGCAGGGGCTCGCCCATGCCCATCATCACCACGTTGGAGATGACGCGCTCGTCGGTCTTCAGGTGGCGGCGCAGAAAATGCTCGGCAAACCACAGCTGGCCGACGATCTCGGCCGTGCTCAGGTTGCGCGAAAAGCCCTGGTGACCGGTGGAGCAGAAACGACAGGCCACGGCGCAGCCGGCCTGCGACGACACGCACAGCGTGCCACGGTCGTCCTCCGGGATGTAGACCGCCTCGACCGCGTTGCCGCCACCGACGTCGAACAGCCACTTGATGGTGCCGTCCTTCGAGGCGTGCTGGCGGATGACGGCCGGTGCCGCAACCAGGGCGCGGCCGTGCAGCTTGCCCTGCAGCGACCTGGCCAGATCGCTCATCTGGCCGAACTCGGCGACGCCGCGCTGATGGATCCAGCGAAACAGCTGGGTGGCGCGATAACGCTTTTCGCCCAGCGTGTCACACCAGGCGGCCAGGCCTTCGAGGTCGAAGTCGAGCAGGTTGACGGGCGTGGTCATGCGCTGCGCGGGCCGCCTTGCGCCGGCTCAGCGGCTGTAGACACCCATGCCGGAGAAGAAGAACGCCACCTCGACGGCGGCCGTCTCGGGCGCGTCGGAGCCATGCACGGCGTTGGCGTCGATGGAATCGGCGAAGTCGGCACGGATGGTGCCCTTGTCGGCCTTCTTGGGATCGGTGGCGCCCATCAGGTCGCGGTTCTTGGCGATGGCACCCTCGCCTTCCAGCACCTGGATCATCACCGGGCCGGAGATCATGAATTCCACCAGGTCCTTGAAGAAGGGGCGCTCCTTGTGCACGGCATAGAACTGCTCGGCCTCGCGGCGCGACAGGTGCTGCATGCGGGCGGCGACGATCTTCAGGCCGGCGGCCTCGAAGCGGGCGTAGATCTGGCCGATGACGTTCTTGGCGACGGCGTCGGGCTTGATGATGGACAGGGTGCGTTCGATAGCCATGGAGGTGCTTTCTAAGGTTCTCGGTAAGGATCTGCTGCCCGGCTGGGCAAAGCCATTGATTTTAACCGGCCCACCCGCGGTCGCGGCGGCGGGCAGGACGGTCGCAGGGTGGCGCCGGCCGCTCAGCCACGCCGGCCGCCGGGAGCTGGGCCGCGGCGCGCCCGGCCGCCACCGCCGCGCGCGCCCGGTGCGCCCCGGCCGGCGCTCTGGCGCTGGCGCGACAGGCTGTCGGCGCCGATGTAGCCGAACGAGGTCTTCATGGGATCGGGTTGCGGCGCGCCGGCGCCGCCGGCGGGCCCGCCGTCGCGCCGGCGCGGCTTGCCGCTGCCGGCGTTCGCCGGTGGCCGGCCGCCACCGGCCATGTTGGGGCGTGGCCCACTGCCGCGGCCGCGGTCGCCGCGACCACGGCGCGGCGGCTCGGACGGCCTGGGCCCGGGCTCACGGCCGCCGCGCAGCACATGCTCGGGCGTACCCGAGGCCGCACCCAGGGCGCGGATGTCGCGCTCGCCCAGTTCCATCCACTGCCCGCGCCGCAGGCCGCGCGGCAGCATCATGGCGCCGTAGCGGATGCGAATCAGCCGGCTGACGGCGTGACCGACGGACTCGATCATGCGCCGCACCTCGCGGTTGCGGCCTTCGGAGATGGTGACGCGGTACCACTGGTTGGCGCCTTCGCCCTGCCCTTCTTCCTGGATCGAGCTGAACTGCGCCATGCCGTCGTCCAGCGGCACGCCATCGAGCAACTGCTGCTTTTCCTCGTCGGACAGCGCGCCCAGCACCCGCACGGCGTATTCGCGCTCCAGGCCGAAGCGCGGGTGCATCAGGCGGTTGGCCAGCTCGCCGGAATTGGTCAGCAGCAGCAGGCCTTCGGTGTTCAGGTCCAGCCGACCGACCGACTGCCACTTGCCCTGCGGCAGCCGCGGCAGCTTGCGAAACACCGTGGGGCGGTTCTGCGGGTCGTCGTGCGTCACCACCTCGCCCACCGGCTTGTGGTAGGCCAGCACGCGCGCCGGCGGCGGCGCGATGCGCAGCTTGATCGGCTTGCCGTTGATCTTGACCGCATCGCCGAACTGGATGCGCTGGCCGATGTGGGCCGGCTGGTTGTTGACCGAGATGCGCCCCTGCAGGATGAGCTGCTCCATCTCCAGGCGCGAGCCCAGCCCGGCCTGGGCCAGCACCTTGTGCAGCTTGGGCTGCTCGGGCTGCGGCAGCAGCACGCGCTTGGGCGGGACGTCGGACGCACCGCCGTCGGCTTCGGCGTCGAAGCGGCCGGACAGCACGTCGTCGATCACGACCGGCGCCTCGTCCGCGGCCGTCGGCGCCCCGGTGGGTTCGGCGTCGGCCTCGATTGCTACCATATCAATAGCATTCGGCGCAGTCTGGGCGGGCTCCGAAGTCGGCTTTGTTCTGGATCGCCGGGCGGGTGCGGGGGTGGCCGAAGCCTGGTCGTCGGCGGCAGGCGCGGTCGGCTCGTCAGGGCACATGGGGGGCCTCGTGTTCGGCGGTGTCGGGGCGGGACGGCGGGCTGTCGTCCACGGGCTCGGGCTCGGGCGCCGACGCCGGGGTGGCGGCGGGCGCGGCGCTGTCGTCGGCGTCGGGTGCGGATGGGGATTCGGGTTCGGCCTTGGCGGCGGGCGCGGCGGCGGGCTCACCCGCCTCGACGTCCGGCGTGGCGGCCGGCTCGGCGTCGGTGGCGGCAGCGGCCGGCGCGTCCTCGGCGGCCTGACCAAGGGCGTCGAACATGCTGGCGGCCTGCTCGGAGGGGGTGTCCAGCATCGGCAGCTGATCCAGCGACTCCAGCCCCAGGTCGTCGAGGAACTGGCGCGTGGTGGCGTACAGGCCGGGACGGCCGACGGTTTCGCGGTGGCCGATGACTTCGACCCAGCCGCGGTCTTCCAGCTGCTTGATGAGCTGGGTGTTGACGGTGACGCCGCGGATGTCCTCGATGTCGCCGCGCGTGACCGGCTGGCGGTAGGCGATGATGGCCAGCGTCTCCAGCGTGGCGCGGGTGTAGCGCGGCGGCTTTTCGGGGTGCAGGCGGTCGAGGTACTCGCGCATCTCGGGCCGGCTCTGGAAGCGCCAGCCGCTGGCCACCTGAACCAGCTCGACGCCGCGCTGGGCCCAGTCGTCCTGCAGCTCCAGCAGCAGATTCTTCAGCGTGTCGGCGCCCAGTTCGTCGTCGAACAGCACGCGCAGTTCGCGCAGCGGCATGGGCTGCGGGGCGCAGATCAGGGCGGTTTCGAGGATGCGCTTGGCGTCCGTGGAATTCACAGCGAGGGTGTTCCGTGTCTGTCTGGAGACCGGTGCGCGCGGGCTCGGCAAGCGAGCCGGCCACACCGGCCAGGGGCCGCGGGCTGCGGGCCGTGATGGACTCAACGCGCGGGGCTGGCCGCCGGGTCCATGTCGTCAGCGGGCATTGTAAGGCCCCAGGCGCTCAGTGCGTGCGTCAGATCGGTCGGCAGCGGCGCCACGAAATCCAGCGTCTGGCCGGTCAGCGGGTGCCGAAAGGCCAGCCGGCGCGCATGCAGCGCCTGGCGCGTCAGCCCGGCGGCCGGGGCGCCGCCATACAGCGCATCGGCCACCAGCGGATGGCCCAGGTGTGCCAGATGCACGCGGATCTGGTGCGTGCGACCGGTGCGCAGCAGGCAGCGCAGCAGGCAGCCCTGGGGCGCGTTCTGCAGCAGCTCGAAGCGGGTCTGGGCCGGCCTGGCCGGATGGCGCGCGGGGTCCAGCACCGCCATGCGCAGCCGCTGGCGCGGGTCGCGGCCGATGGCGGCGTCGATCTCGCGCGCCGGCGCGCCGGACCAGGGCCGGTGCGCCAGCGCCAGGTATTCGCGCCGCACCTGGCGCGCGGCGATCAGCGCCACCAGCGCGTCCATGGCCGCCCGGCTGCGCGCCACCACCAGCAGGCCGCTGGTGTCCTTGTCGAGCCGGTGCACGATGCCGGCGCGCGGCAGGTGGGCGGCGGCGGCGTCGCGCGCCAGCAGGCCGTTGAGCAGGGTGCCGCTCCAGTGGCCGGGCGCCGGGTGCACCACCAGGCCGGCCGGTTTGTCGATCACCGCCAGATGCTGGTCTTCGTACACCACGTCCAGCGCCATGGCCTGCGGCACGAAGGCCTGGCTCATGGGCGTGGGGCGCAGCTCGATGGCCAGATGGTCGCCGGCGCGCACCTTTTGCGCCGGCTTGACCACCGGCTGCCCCTGCATGTGCACCACGCCGGCTTCGATCAGCTGGCGCAGGTAGTTGCGCGAGAACTCCGGCACCAGCGCGGCCAGCGCGCGATCCAGGCGCTGGCCGTGCAGCTCGGCCGGCAGCGCCAGCTGGCGCAGCTCGGCGGCGGCGCCGGCGTCTTCCAGCGGTTCGCCGTCGGCGTCCCGGTCGGCGTCAGCGGGTGCGGTCGACGGGGGGGTGCCCGATATAATTGCCGTTGCTCGATTCAAGAAGGTAGCCGCTCATGCAAGGTGCTCGATTATCGGTCGCAGGCGCCGTCGCGGCGGCGCTGGCGGTGCTGCTTGCGGCCTGCTCGTCCAAGCCGATCGACCGGACCGCCGGCTGGAGCCCCAACCGCATCCACGCCGAGGCCAAGGACGAGCTCAACGCCGGTGCCTACGACAAGGCGATCCCGCTCTACGAAACCCTGGAAGGCCGTGCCGCCGGCACCACGCTGGCTCAGCAGGCGCAGCTGGACAAGGCCTACGCACTGTTCAAGGACGGCCAGAAGGCCGAGGCGATAGCCACGCTGGATCGCTTCATGCGCCTGCACCCGGCCAGCCCGGCGATCGACTACGCGCTGTTTCTCAAGGGCGTGATCAATTTCAACGACGAGCTGGGCATGCTCTCTTTCCTGGCACGCCAGGATCTGTCCGAGCGCGACCAGAAGGCGGCCAAGGAAGCCTTCGAATCGTTCAACGAACTGGTGACGCGCTTTCCCGATTCGCGCTACGCCCCCGACGCGCGCGCGCGCATGCGCTACACGATCAACGCGCTGGCGCAATACGAAGTACATGTGGCGCGCTACTACTTCACGCGCGGCGCCTACGTGGCGGCGATCAACCGCGCCCAGCAGGCGCTGGCCGACTACCGCGATGCGCCGTCGCTGGAAGAGGCGCTGTACATCCTCACCCAGTCGTACGACCGTCTGGGCATGACCGAGTTGCGCGACGACGCGCGCCGCGTGCTCGACAGGAACTACCCCAACAGCACCTACCTGACGCACGGCCTGCGCGGCGCCGACAAGCCCTGGTGGCAGCTGTGGTGAGCGGGCGGCCTAGCCCGGATCTCGCGGAATAGCTGTCAAATCTGGCTCCAGCGCTTGCGTATCAAGCGCCAGCAGCTATTGTTTTGGAAGCATCTTCGGCGAGCAACTCGTCCAGCGCGGCCTCGAAGGCCTGCGGCGACGGCAGCCGCCGCATCGGCGGCAGGGCTGCCAGCAGGCGGCGACCGTAGCCCATCTGCACCAGGCGCGTGTCGCAGACCACCAGCACGCCGCGGTCGCTTTCGCGCCGGATCAGCCGGCCCGCGCCCTGCTTGAGCGCCACCGCCGCCTCGGGCACCGAATGGTCGGCAAAGGCGCTGCGTCCCTGCGCTTGCAGGCGACGGCAGCGCGCTTCCACCAGCGGGTCACCCGGGGGCGGAAACGGCAGCTTGTCGATCACCACCAATTGCAGCGCCTGGCCCGGCAGGTCGACACCTTCCCAGAACGAGGCCGAGGCCACCAGCACGCAGCCCGGACGACCGGCGCTGCCACCGGCGCGAAAGCGCTCCACCAGCACGCGCTTGGGCAGGCTGCCCTGCATCAGCACCTCGATGTCCGCGCCGGCGCCGAAGCGCTCGCCCAGCAGCTCGCCGATGCGGCGCAGCGCGCGCAGCGTGGTGGTCAGCACCATGGTGCGCCCGCCCAGGCGGGCCGCCGCGTCGCCCGCCAGGCGCGCCACGTCGGCGCTGTGCGCCGGGTCGGCCGGACGGGCGATGTGGGTCGGCACGTACAGCGCGGCCTGGCGCGCGTAGTCGAACGGGCTGCCGATGCGCAGCACCTCGGCGTCCTGCAAGCCGCAGGGCTCGGTGAACCAGGACAGGCGCTCGTCGTCGCCCAGCGTGGCCGACACGAACGCCCAGGCGCGCGCGCGGCCGTCGTCCTGCGGCCCGGCCAGCAGGCGGGTGCGCACGGTGTCGGCGATGTCCAGCGGCGACTCCACCAGCCGCAGTGAGGCACCAACGTCGACCCAGCGCACCAGCGCCGGCTCGCACGGCTGACCGAAGCGTTCGGCGCGCTGCGCCAGCAGCAGCGCGCGCTGGTGCAGGCGCACGAAGTCGGGGGCCAACTCGCTGACCGTGGCCAGCGCGGCGGCGGCGTCGGCCAGCGCCTGGTGCAGCTGCCGCAGCGCCGGCGGCCAGACGGCGGCATCGACCCCCTCGGGCACCGCTTCCAGCCAGCGCAGCCGGCCGGCGGCGCGCCCCGCACCGGCCGCCAGGCGCAGCTCGCGCGTGGCCACCTCGACCGCGCTGGCCAGCGCCTGCCAGTCGCACAGGCCGCGCGCCTGCCGCAGGCCGGCGGCCAGCAGATCGCGCGCAAAGTCCAGCAACTGACCGCTGGCCAGCTGCTGGCCGAGAAACTGGATGCCGGTTTCGTTGAGCTGGTGCGCTTCGTCGAACACCGCCACGCGCACGCTGGGCAGCAGCTCGGCCATGCCCGATTCGCGGATCGCCAGATCGGCAAAGAACAGGTGGTGGTTGATCACCACCACGTCGGCCGCCATGGCCTGGCGCCGCGCCAGCTGCACGTGACAGGCACGAAACTGCGGGCAGTCGGCGCCCAGACAGTTCTCGCGCGTGCTGGTGACCAGCGGGATGACCGGCGAGCGCTCGTCCAGATCGGGCAGCTCGGCCAGGTCGCCACTGCGCGTGGTCTTCGACCAACGCTCTATTTTTGATAGCTGTTGGCGCACACCAGGCGCCGATGAAACCCCTGTCTGATGCGCCATTTCGAGGCGGTGCAGGCACAGGTAGCTGGCGCGGCCCTTGAGCAGCGCCATGCTCACCGGCAGCCCCAGCGCGCGCGCCAGCCGCGGCAGATCGCGCCCGAACAGCTGGTCCTGCAGCGTCTTGGTGGCGGTCGACAGCAGCACCCGCTCGCCCGACAGCAGGGCCGGCACCAGGTAGGCAAAGGTCTTGCCGACGCCGGTGGCGGCCTCGGCCACCAGCACCCCGCCCTGCTCGATCACCCGCGCCAGCGCCAGCGCCAGCCGGGTCTGGCCCTCGCGCAGGCGAAAGCCCTCGGCCGCCTGCGACAGCGGCCCGTGATCGTCGAAGGCGGCCCCGACCGCCTGCGCCAGCGCCCCGGGCTCGGGCCCGTGCGGCGCGCCGGGGGTGGCCACTGGCGACACGCGTTCAGGCCGGTTCATCGGGCTCCAGCTGCGCCTGCAGCCGCGCGATGGCGTCGCGCAGCGCCAGGCGGCGCTTCTTGAGCCGTTGCAGCATCAGCTCGTCCAGCGGCGCCTGACCCGCCAGCCGGTCGATCGAGGCGTCGAGATCGGCATGCTCCATGCGCAGCTCGATGAGCCGGCGCTCGGGGGAATGCAGGTTGGCCGTCATGTGTAAGATTGCGTACTAAAGCACAAGGATTGCACTTGCCGCCGACACGGCGCCGGGCCTTCCGTGCCACCGCATTCAATAATACGACTTGCGGCGTACCCCGCCGCCTCTGCAAGGGGCACCATGGAAAAAGGCTATCGACTCAGCGCCGCCACCGGTCTGCACAAGGGCGACCGCGACTACCAGCAGGACCAGGTGGCCCTGTTCGCCCACGCGCGCGCCAACGGCTGCGTGATGGGCGTGGTGGCCGACGGCATGGGCGGGCGCACCGGCGGGCGCAAGGCCGCCGACCAGGTGATGCTGACGGCGCGCCAGCTGTTCGAGCGCTACGCCCCCGACAGCGAAGACGCCACCGCGGTGCTGCGCCAGATCGGCGAGGAAGCGCACCTGATCATCAAGCTGACGGCGATCGCCGCCGAGCAGGAGCCGCACAGCACCATGGCGGCCTTCATCATCAACGTGGGCGGCGAATGCCATTGGGCGCACACCGGCGACTCGCGGCTCTACCATTTTCGTGGCGCCCGCCTGGTGCGCCGCACCAAGGATCAGTCCTACGTGCAGGCGCTGGTCGACCAGGGCGAGCTGACCGAAGACGAGGCCGCCGTGCACCCCAAGTCCAACGTGCTGCTGGGCTGCCTGGGCACCGAAGAAGCGCCCAAGTTCGACGTGCACTACATCCCCCAGCTGCAGATCGGCGACGCCCTGCTGGCCTGCACCGACGGGCTGTGGCACTACTTCACGCCGGAAGAGCTGGGTTCGGTGCTGCATTCGCTGCCACCGCGCGAGGCCAGCGAATTCCTGATCGACAAGGCACGCACGCGCGCCATGGGCGGCGGCGACAACCTGGCGCTGGCCATCGTCAAGGTCGAGCCGCTTCAGAACAACCAGCCGGTGGTGGGCTCGGCCTTCTCGCCCCTGCGCTGACCGCGCCCGCGCCCGGCATGGGCGCGTTGACCCCCTCGGTCAGCAGTGCGCCGCGGATGCGCTCACCGTGCTTCGCGGCTTGAGCGCCATGCACTCATCGGCGCGTCGCGCCGGACTCCTGCCGCTCCAGTTCAACCTAGGAGGCTGTCGGACTTGGAGATCGCCGGCTGCAAATCGACCGCAGCGGCCCATTTTTCACCGGCTTTTTGCCTAATAGCTCGGCTATTGGGCTGCAAATCCGGCAAAAACTGGTCTCGCTGGGGCCGATTTTGGCTACGCCGCTCTTCGAGAACGCTTTCGGCGCTCCAAGCCCGACAGCCTCCTAGAAACGGCAGTTGGACGCCCCCGCCCGTGCCGTGATCGGCGCGCCAGGCAAGACGCAACGCCGCCGCGGGCTCGTGCCCGCAAGAAGGAGCAACGCCGCATGGCGCGCCGAGCGCGGTGCGGGTGGGTGCGCAGCGTGCTCACCCAGGCGGTGAAGGCCATCGGGGCCGCCAAACCCTGCAGGGATGCGGCCAGCCCGAAGATGACAAGCGGTCAACTGCCGTTTCTAGGTTCAAGCCGGCGCGCATCGGCCTGACGCTGGCGCTCCAGATCGTTGATGGCGAGTTCCTGCTGGCGCAGCCGGTCCAGCGCCGTGCGCCGCTGCACGCGCGCCTGCTGCAGGCAGTCGTTGACGGCAAAGCGCTGCCAGCAGGCTTTCTCGGCCTCCTCGAAGTGGCGCGTGGCTGCGCCGCGCTCGCTGGCGATGCGGGCACGCTGCGCCTGCAGCCAGGGCGCCAGCGGCTGGCCCGCCGGCGGCGCCGTGGCGGCCAGGGCCTGCGCGTCGGCGGCGTCGGCGGCGCGCCGGGCCAGGTGCTGATCGTGCAGCGAGCCGGACGCGCAGGCGGCCAGCAGGGTGCACAGCAGCAGGCTGATGGGCAGGCGGCTCATGTCAGTTGTGTGTCCACGGTGCGATGCTCCAGCGCCAGGTACTCGGCCGACTGCATCTCGTTGAGGCGGCTGACGGTGCGCGGAAACTCGTGCGCCAGCGGACCTTCGGTGTAGAGCTGTTCGGGCGGCACCTCGGCCGACAGGATGAACTTGACCCGGCGGTCGTACAGCACGTCCACCAGCCAGGTGAAGCGCCGCGCCTCCGACGCCATGCGCACCGGCATGTGCGGCACGCCGGACAGCAGCACGGTGTGGAACTGGCTGGCGATTTCCAGGTAGTCGTTCTGCGAGCGCGGGCCGCCGCACAGCGCTCGAAAGTCGAACCACACCACACCACCGGCGCGCCGGCGCGCCAGGATCTCGCGCGCCTCGATGTGCAGCACAGGGTCTTCGTCGGCGCGGCTGGCCAGCTGGTCGAAGGCCGCCTGCATGGCGGCGTCGGCCGCCGCGCCCAGCGGCGTGTGGTAGAGCTGCACCTGCTGCAGCGTGCGGTGGCGGTAGTCGGTGCCGTTGTCGACGTTGACCACCTCCATGCGCTGGTTCAGCAGCTCGATGGCCGGCAGGATGCGGTCGCGGTGCAGGCCGCCCGGGTACAGGTCGTCGGGCTTGAAGTTGCTGGTGGTGACGAAGCCCACGCCGTTGTCGAACAGCGCCACCAGCAGGCGGTGCAGGATCATGGCGTCGGTGATGTCGGCGACGTGAAACTCGTCGAAGCAGATCAGCTTGAAGCGCTTGGCCATGCGCCGGCCCAGCTCGTCGAGCGGGTTGACCGTGCCCTGCAGCGCCGCCAGCTCGCGGTGCACCTCACGCATGAATTCGTGAAAGTGCAGGCGCGTCTTGCGCCGGATCGGCACGGCGTTGAAGAAGCAGTCCATCAGGAAGCTCTTGCCGCGCCCCACCCCGCCGTACATGTAGACGCCGCGCGGGATCTCGGGGCGGTTGAAGAGCTTCTTGAGCCGGTTGGAACGGCTGGACTTGTAGGCCGCCCAGTCGTCGGCGCAGCGCTGCAGCGCCTGCACGGCGCGCAGCTGCGCCGGGTCGCTCTGGAAGCCACGCGCCTTCAGCTCGAGCTCGTAGGCCTGGCGCACATCGCTCATGCGATCAGACCACCGATGCTATGAAAAAAATAGCTGCTCGCGCTTTCTGCACAAGCGCCAATGGCCGATTTCATCAGAAATTGAGGGTGCGCTTGTCGACCGCCAGGGCAGCTTCCTTCATGCTCTCGCCCAGCGAGGGGTGGGCATGGCAGATGCGAGCGATGTCTTCACTGCTGGCGCGGAACGCCATCGCCACGCAGGCCTCGGCGATCAGTTCGCTGGCCATGGGGCCGACGATGTGCACGCCCAGGATTTCGTCGGTGGCGGCGTCGGCCAGGAACTTGACCAGGCCGGTGGTGTCGCCCAGCGCGCGGGCCCGGCCGTTGGCCATGAAGGGGAAGCTGCCGGCCTTGTACTTCGCGCCCTCGGCCTTGAGCTGCTGCTCGGTCTTGCCGACCCAGGCGATCTCGGGGCTGGTGTAGATGACCCAGGGAATCAGGTTGAAGTCCACGTGGCCGTGCTGGCCGGCGATGCGTTCGGCCACCGCCACGCCCTCTTCCTCGGCCTTGTGCGCCAGCATGGGGCCGCGCACCACGTCGCCCACCGCCCAGACGCCGGGCAGGTTGGTGCGGCAGTCGTCGTCCACCACCACCGCACCGCGCTCATCGAGCTTGAGGCCCACGGCCTCGGCGTTCAAGCCGGTGGTGTTGGGCACGCGGCCGATGGAGACGATCAACTTGTCGACCACCAGCTCCTGCGCTGCGCCCTTGGCGTCGGTCCAGGCGACGCTGACACCCTTCTTGCCGACCTTGACCTCGCCCACCTTGACGCCCAGCTCGATCTTCAGGCCCTGCTTGTCGAAGGCCTTGCGCGCTTCCTTGGCGATCTGCTCGTCCACCGCACCCAGGAAGGTCGGCAAGGCTTCCAGCACCGTGACTTCGGCGCCCACGCGGCGCCACACACTGCCCATTTCGAGACCGATCACGCCCGAGCCGATCAGACCCAGGCGCTTGGGCACGGCAGCGATGCGCAGCGCGCCGTCGTTGCTGAGCACCTGCTCCTCGTCGAACGGCACGCCGGGCAGCGCACGCGCGCTGGAGCCGGTGGCGACAATGATCTGCCTGCCGACCAGGGTCTCATCCTTGGCGCCCTTGACGGCGATCTCGTAGCCGCCATCCACGGCGCGCACGAACGATCCGCGGCCGTGGAAGAAGCTGACCTTGTTCTTCTTGAACAGGTACAGGATGCCGTCGTTGTTCTGCTTCACCACGGCGGCCTTGCGCGCCACCATCTGGGCCACGTCCATCTTCAGGCCGCTGACCGCGATGCCGTGCTCACCGAAGTGCTTGCTGGCGTGCTCGAAATGCTCGGACGACTGCAGCAGCGCCTTGGACGGGATGCAGCCCACGTTGGTGCAGGTGCCGCCCGGGGCCGGACCGCCCTGGTCGTTCTTCCATTCGTCGATGCAGGCCACCTTCTGGCCCAGCTGTGCCGCGCGGATGGCGGCGATGTAACCGCCGGGACCGGCGCCGATGACGATGACGTCGAATTGTTGGTTGCTCATGTGCGTTGTTCCGTTCCGGGCCCAGCCCGCCACAGGGGCACGGCCCGCCAAGGGCCGTGGGGTGATCCGATCAGATGTCGAACAGCAGGCGCGCCGGGTCTTCCAGTGCTTCCTTCATCGCCACCAGGCCCAGCACGGCTTCGCGGCCGTCGATGATGCGGTGGTCGTAGCTCATCGCCAGGTAGTTCATGGGGCGCACCACGACCTGCCCGTTCTCGACCACGGCGCGGTCCTTGGTGGCGTGCACGCCCAGGATGGCCGACTGCGGCGGGTTGATGATGGGGGTGGACATCATGGAGCCGAACACGCCGCCGTTGCTGATCGAGAAGGTGCCGCCGGTCATTTCCTCTATACCCA
>JADLIA010000141.1 GCA_020848515.1 Rubrivivax sp.
AGAGGCTGGGCCCGTTCGCGCCGTCCCAAGGCGCGCAGGCGCCTTTGGAGCCGCGGCGCTCACCCTTGCCTGGCACACCGATCACGGCACTGGCAGGCGCATCCAACTGCCGTTTCTAGGTTGAACCCCGACAGACCGCGGTCGACCGCGGGCTCCCCGCATGAACCCCGCATGGGCACCGCGTCTCGGTCCAGGATCGATCTTCCGGCCTTCGGGTGGGGTGACGCCGTGCTGCCGGATGCTATAAACAACATAGCTGCTGGCGCTTGTCAGACAAGCGCCGCAGCCCAATTTGACCTATATTCCTGATGCGTTCCCTGTTGCTGCATCGGCGGGCCAAGCCGCTGGTTTTCGTGCTGTGCCTGCTGCCGCTGGCCTGGCTGAGCTATGGTGCCGCCGCCGACCAGCTGGGCGCCAACCCGGCCGAGGCGCTGATCCGCGGGCTGGGCGACTGGGCGCTGCGCTTTCTGTGTCTGGCGCTGGCGGTGACGCCGCTGCGCATCCGCACCCGTACGCCGCAGCTGGCGCGCTTTCGGCGCCTGCTGGGGCTGTTCACCTTCTTCTACGCCTGCCTGCACCTGCTGGCCTACGGCTGGCTCGACATGGGGCTGGATCCGGGCGACATCGGTCGCGACATCCTCAAGCGCCCCTTCATCCTGGTCGGCTTCGCCTCCTGGCTGCTGCTGCTGCCGCTGGCGCTGACGTCCACCCACCGCGCCGTGCGTGCCCTGGGCGGGCGCCAGTGGCAGGCACTGCACCGGCTGGTGTACGTGGTGGCACCGCTGGTGCTGCTGCACTTCTTCTGGATGCGCGCGGGCAAGAACGACTTCGCCGAAGTGGCGGTCTACGCCCTCATCCTGGGCGCCCTGCTGCTCGAGCGCCTGCTGCGCTATTTCGAGCCCAAATCAAGGCTCGGCGCATGATGGAAAAGCGCCGGCAGCTCTCATATTGATAGTGCCCGGAGCGGTGGGCGGCGCCCGCCGGGCGGCGCCGCCGGCAGGCGCTCAGCCGAGTTCGTCGCGCCACAGGTCCTGCAACTGCTCGCGGCGGCGGATCAGGCGCGCCTGGGCGCCATCGACCAGCACCTCGGCGGCGCGCGGGCGGGCGTTGTAGTTGCTGGCCATGCTCATGCAGTAGGCGCCGGCCGACAGCACGGCCAGATGGTCGCCCGGTCGCACCGCCAGTGCGCGCTCGCGCCCCAGCCAGTCGCCGCTTTCACACACCGGGCCGACCACGTCCCAGGTGCTGGTGGCGGCATCCGGGGTCGCCTGCACCACCGGCACGATGCGGTGATACGCCTCGTACAGCGCCGGCCGCGGCAGGTCGTTCATGGCGGCATCGACGATGCAGAAGTTCTTCTGCTCACCCGGCTTGAGGTACAGCACCTCGGTCAGGCACACGCCGGCGTTGCCCACCAGCGAGCGGCCGGGCTCGATCATGATCTGGCGCTCGCCGAAGCCGCGCGCGTCCATGCGCGCCAGCAGCTCGGCCCACAGCGCGTCGGCCGCCGGCGGCGTTTCGCCCCGGTAGTCGATGCCCAGGCCGCCGCCGAAGTCGATGTGGCCGATGGCGATGCCGGCCGCCTCGATGGCCGTCACCAGGTCCAGCACGCGGTCCATGGCTTCCAGGTAGGGTGCCACTTCGGTGATCTGCGAGCCGATGTGGCAGTCGATGCCGGCCACGCGCAGGCCGGGCAGGCTGGCGGCGTGCCGGTAGGCGGCCAGCGCCTGCTCGTGCGCAATGCCGAACTTGTTGCCCTTCAGGCCGGTGGAGATGTAGGGGTGGGTGCGCGCATCCACGTTGGGGTTGACGCGGATGCTGACCGGCGCGCGCTGGCCGCAGGACTGGGCCACTTCGCTCAGCACGTCCAGCTCGGGCAGGCTCTCGACGTTGAAGCAGCCGATGCCCACTTCCAGCGCGCGGCGCATTTCCTGGCGCGTCTTGCCGATGCCCGAAAACACGATCTTCGAGGGCGTGGCGCCGGCCGCCAGGGCACGTTCGAGCTCGCCCACCGAGACGATGTCGAAGCCGCAGCCGGCCTCGGCCAGCAGGCGCAGGATGGCCAGCGAGGCGTTGGCCTTCATGGCATAGCAGATCTGCGCGCGGCGGCCGGCAAAGCCGCGCTGGTAGGCGGCCAGCGCCGACAGGATGGCGGCCCTGGAATAGACGAACAGCGGCGTGCCGTGCTCGCGCGCCAGCGCGGACAGCGCGACCTGTTCGAGCATCAGCTGGCCGTTCTGGAAGGACAGCGCGGCGCCGCCGGGCAGCAGCGCCGGCGTGGTGGTGGCGGGAGAGGTCATTGGATGTCGGGTAAGTCCGGCAGAACCGGGGGTGGGGGGGAGCGGCTGGGCGCTGCGGCAGGCGCCGGCGCGGCGGTGGATTTTGCACCACCGAACACCGTCTGTGGCAGGCTGGCACGCTGCGCCGCCGCCGGGCTGTCGGGCAGGTACAACGCCCCTTTCTGGCCGCAGCCGCCGGCCAGGGCCGCCACGGCCAGGGCCATGCCGCTGACTAGAATGAACCGACGCGGCTGTGCAAACGACATGGATGCCATTGTAATGACCGACCTCGAATACCTGGACCGCGCCGAGACCCTGCTGCGCCAGGTCGAGGCGCAGTGCGACCACCTCAACGACCACAGCGACGCCGACATCGACAACCAGCGCAGCGGCGGCATGCTGACCCTGGTGTTTCCCGACCGCAGCCAGATCGTCGTCAACCTGCAGAAACCCCTGCACGAGGTGTGGCTGGCGGCGCGCGGGGGCGGCTACCACTTTCGCTTCGTCGACGGTGCCTGGCGCGACACGAAGTCAGGACAGGAGTTCTTTCGCCAGTTGTCGCAAAGCGCCAGCGAACACGCCGGACTGGCGCTGCGCTTCGCGCCCGACTGACCGCATCGGAACCACGAGGGCGCCGGGCGCCCTCACAGGCGCTCAGTTTCTGAACAGATCGAGGATGCGGTTGCGTTCACCCGATGAGGCTGCGCCCGCGCCCGCTTCCTGCCCGGCTGCCGGGTCGGCCGCTTCCAGGCCGGCACCGCCCAGGTTGCTGATGCCGCCACCGCGCGCGTACTCGTCGTAGTACCAGTCGCCGCCCACCTGCACCACGCCCTCGGGCGGCTTGGCGTCGGCCACCGGCACCCCCTTGAGCGCGGTCTGCATGAAATTGATCCAGATCGGCAGCGACAGGCCGCCGCCGGTTTCGCGGCTGCCCAGGTTGCGCGGCGTGTCGTAGCCTACCCACACCGTGGTCACCAGGGTCGGCTGGTAGCCGGTGAACCAGGCGTCCATGGAATCGTTGGTGGTGCCGGTCTTGCCGCCGATGTCGGGCCGCTTCAGGGTCGCCTGCGCCTTGGCGGCGGTGCCGCTGCGCGCCACCTCCTGCAGCATGCTGTTCATGATGAAGGCATTGCGCGCGTCGATGGCGCGGCTGGACTCGCTCGGCGGTTCGGCCTGGCTTTCCACCAGCACCTTGCCTGTGTGGTCGGTGACGCGGGTGATCAGGAACGGGCTGATGCGGTAGCCGCCGTTGGCGAACACGGCAAAACCCGAGGCCAGTTGGATTGGCGTCACCGAACCGGCCCCCAGCGCCATGGTCAGGTAGGGCGGGTGCTTGTCGGCGTCGAAGCCGAAGCGCGTGATCCATTCCTGCCCGTAGCGCGGCGTGATGGTCTGCAGGATGCGGATCGACACGATGTTGCGCGAGCGCGCCAGGGCACGCTTCATGGTCATCGGGCCCTCGAAGCCGCCCTCGTAGTTCTTGGGCTCCCAGGGCTGGCCACCGGTCACGCTGGCGTCGAAGAACAGAGGCGTGTCGTTGATCATGGTGGTGGGCGAAAAGCCCTTTTCCAGCGCCGCCGAATAGATGAAGGGCTTGAAGCTGGAGCCCGGCTGGCGCCACGCCTGGGTGACGTGGTTGAACTTGTTCTTGTCGAAATCGAACCCGCCCACCAGCGCCTTGATGGCGCCGTTGCGCGGATCCAGCGCCACCAGGGCGCCTTCCACTTCGGGAATCTGGGTCATGGC
Source organism: Rubrivivax sp. (assembly GCA_020848515.1). Classification (GTDB taxonomy): domain Bacteria; phylum Pseudomonadota; class Gammaproteobacteria; order Burkholderiales; family Burkholderiaceae_C; genus Ottowia. The sequence continues at coordinate 4,026 of JADLIA010000141.1, forward strand.
CCACTGGTTGCGGCTGTTGCGCACGATGCGCACCACCGCGCCCGGGCGGATGCGGATGTTCGGCCCGGCCTTGGCCGACAGCCCCGAAGCCACCGCGCGCAGGCCGTCGGCGGCGATCTCCACCGTCTCGCCGCCGCGGCGCATGACGCTGGCGCTGCGCCCCTGCGCATCCACGCGCGTGACCACGGCGGCCAGCAGCTCGCCGGCGTCGGGGTGGCTGGCCAGCGCGTCGTCCACCGCCTCGTCGAGCTCCTTCGGATTGCCGGGCAGCTCGATGAATCTCTCCGGGCCGCGGTAGACCTGGCGGCGGTCGTAGTCCAGGATGCCGGCGCGCAGCGCGGTGTAGGCGGCGTTCTGGTCGGCGGCGCGGATCGAGGTGTAGACGTTCAGGCCGCGGCTGTAGGTGTCGTCGCCGTACTGCGCGAACATCATCTGGCGCACCATCTCGGCCACGTACTCCGCGTGCACGCGACTGGCCTCATTGACGGGCCGGATGCGCAGCTCCTGCTGCTTGGCGGCCGCCGCCTGCTCGGCCGTGATGAAGCCGTTGTCCTGCATGCGGTCGATGATGTGCAGCTGCCGGTCGCGCGCGCGCGTGAAGTTGGCGAGCGGGTTGGCGGTGGACGGGAACTTCGGGATGCCGGCCAGCATGGCGGCTTCGGCGATGCTGACGTCCTTGAGCGGCTTGCCGAAATACGTCTCCGACGCGGCGGCGAACCCGTAGGCGCGGTTGCCCAGGAAGATCTGGTTCATGTAGATCTCCAGGATCTGGTCCTTGCTCAGCAGGTGTTCCAGCTTGAAGGTCAGCAGCACCTCGTAGATCTTGCGGGTGTAGGTTTTCTCGGACGACAGGTAGACGTTGCGCGCCACCTGCATGGTGATGGTGGAGGCGCCCTGGGACTTCTCGCGCCCCAGGTTGGCCAGGGCGGCGCGCGCCACGCCCAGGTAATCGACCCCGCTGTGTTCATAAAAGCGCGCGTCCTCGATCGCCAGCACGGCGTGCTTCATGACCTGCGGAATCTCGCCGATCGGGGTCAGGTTGCGGCGTTCTTCGCCGAACTCACGCATCAGGGTGCCGTCGGCCGTGTACACGCGCAGCGGCAGCTTGGGCCGGTAGTTCGACAGCTCGGACACGTCCGGCAGGTTCGGGTAGGCGATGGCCAGCGCCATCAGCCCCCCCAGCAGCACCGACAGCACCCCGGCCAGCGCGGCCCCGGCGGTCCATGCCAGGGCGCGCAGCAACCAGCGCTGCCAGCCCCCCTTGGACGGGTCTGTGCGCTTGTTCACGGCGTGGCGCGAATTCTC
>JADLIA010000142.1 GCA_020848515.1 Rubrivivax sp.
CGTAGACGGACGAGGTGGAGGCCATCAGCAGGTGCGCCACCTGCTGGCGGCGCGCGGCCTCCATGACGTTGAAGCTGCCGATGATGTTGGCGTCGATGTAGCTGCGCGGGTGCTCGATGCTGTAGCGAACGCCGGCCTGGGCGGCCAGGTGGACGATGGCGCGGGGCTGGGCGGCGGCCACGGCGGCCTGCAGGGTGGCGTCGTCTTCCAGCATGGCCTCGGTGGCCGTGAACTGCGGGTATTGGCGCAGCAGATCGTGGCGGGCGTGCTTGAGGCGCACGTCGTAATAGTCGGTGATGCCGTCGTAGCCGTGCACGGTGTGGCCCTGCTCCAGCAGCAGTTTGGCCAGGTGAAAGCCGATGAAGCCGGCGGTGCCGGTGATGAAGCAGTCCACGAAAGATACCAGAGGTGTTGGATGCTACCGTAATGATAGCTTACGGCGCTTGTTGAGTAAGCCCTGGGGCGTGATTTTACTTGAATCCATGACCTGAGTCGGGTGCCCCCCGTGACGCCGGCGGCCGATGGGCGTGCTGCACATGAGCAGCATGGTCGACCGGATCGCGACGGCCACCCAGCAGTCTGAATACACATGATTGCGCCGTGCGCCCCACCGCTTCCTGGTGCGGCGCGGCAGCTATTCCGGCTGGCCGAGTGTGGCCAGCGCGCGGTCACAATCACGGAGAACACAGCATCCGGACCCTGTCATGCCTGTCCCGACCTTCCTGGCTTGGTGCGCCACCTTGCTGCTGCCCGTGGTGGTGGCCCACCTGCCACTGGCCCACGCCCAGCCGGCGCCGCCGCACACCGACGCGGCGGAGTTTCGCGCCTGCCTGCAGGGGCTGCGCGAGGCGCCGGCGTTTCGCGCCGTCACGCCCGCCACCTTTGCCACCCACACCGACGGCCTGGTGCCGGATGCGTCGGTGCTGCTGCTGCTGGACCGCCAGCCCGAGTTCACCCTGGCGCCCTGGGATTACCTGGCGGTGCTGGTGGACGCCGAACGGGTGGCCGACGGCCGCGCCGGCTACGCCCGGTGGCAGGACACGCTGGCGCAGATCGAACGGCAGACCGGCGTGGCGGCGCCGATCGTGGTCGGCGTGTGGGGGGTGGAGAGCAACTTCGGCCAGAACCTGGGCGGGCGGCCACTGGTGCAGTCGCTCGCCACGCTGTCGTGCTTTGGGCGGCGGCAGGGGTACTTCAGGGGCGAGCTGGCGGCGGCGCTGCGCATTCTGCAGGAGGGGCATGTGGCACCGCAGCAGTTCAATGGCTCCTGGGCCGGCGCCTTTGGGCAGACGCAGTTCATGCCCAGCACCTTCTTGCGCAGCGCGGTGGACTTCGACGGCGATGGCCGGCGCGACATCGTGGGCAGCGTGCCGGACGCGCTGGCGTCCACGGCCAGGTTCTTGCAAACCGCCGGCTGGCGGCGCGGCGAGCCCTGGGGCTTTGAGGTGCGGCTGCCGGCCGGGTTTGACGGCGGCGGCGGCCGCAAACACAAGCGGCCGCTGGCCGACTGGCGCCGCCTGGGTCTGACGCTGCCCAGCGGCGCGCCGCTGCCCGACACCCTGGCGACCGCCGGTCTGCTGCAGCCGGCACGGGGCGGTCCGGCGTTTCTGGTGGGGCGCAACTTTGACGCGCTGTACAGCTACAACGCCAGCGAGAACTACGCGCTGGCAATTGCGCACCTGGCCGATCTGGTGGCCCATGCCGACGCGCCCCTGGCCTTTGCCACCCCCTGGCCGACCGACGACCCAGGCCTGTCGCGCGCCAAAAACCGCGAGCTGCAAACCCTGCTGCTGGCCCGCGGGCACGACATCGGCGCGGCCGACGGCCTGATCGGCGACAAGACGCGCGCCGCCATCCGCCAGGAGCAGCAGCGCCTGGGCCTGAAGACCGACGGCCGCGCCGGCCAGAAGCTGCTGGACGCGCTGCGCCGACCCTGAGCGCCGCAGTCCGATGGCGTCGATCGAGTGCGCCGCAGGCCCGGTCGGTGCGGGTGGGTGCGCAGCGTGCTCACTCAGGAGGTGAAGGCCATCGCAGCCGCGAGTCCCCGCATCGATGCGGACCACCCGAAGTTGACAAGCGGGCAACTGCCGTTTCCAGGTTCAGGCAATGCATTTGCATTGACATGGTAAGGCGATTGCATTACCATGCAAGGCGTTCACCCTTTTGATTGAAGAGCGCCATGGCTGCCACCCTCGAAGTCGAATCCACGCTGACTGACCGCTACCAGACCACGGTGCCAGAAACCGTGCGCCGCGCCCTCCGGTTGGGCAAGCGCGACAAGATCCACTACAGCATTCGCCCCAGCGGTGAAGTGGTGCTGACCCGCGCCGAAGGCGACGACCCGGTGCTCGGCCAGTTCCTCGGTTTTCTGGCGCGGGACATCGCCAGCCATCCCGAGCGCCTGCAGGCCGTGGATGCGGGTCTTGTCCAACGTCTCCATTCCTTGGTCGGTGGTATCGAAGTCGATCTCGATGCCACCCTGTCGGCAGATGATGAATGAGCGCGGGCAAGCCCACGCCGCTGGTCATTCACGGCTGGACGGTTTTCGCCCACCCGTTGTTCCTCGCACAAATTGAGGCGTTGACTCAGCAGGTCGAGGCTCTCAAGCAGAAAGACCAGGCCGGGTACGTGAAGAAGAATGCCAGCAAGCGACTGGCAGCCATCACGAAGTTGGCCTTCGATGTCATCCCGCAAGATCCGGCCCGACCGGAGTATCGCCAAGGCAGCACCTTGGGCGACGAACACAAACACTGGTTCCGGGCGAAGTTCTTCGAACAGTACCGACTGTTCTTCCGTTACCACGCGCCCAGCAAGGTGATTGTGTTCGCATGGGTGAACGACGAGGACAGCAAGCGTGCCTACGAGAGCGGTGACGATGCCTACCGGGTGTTCAGAAAGATGCTGGCCACGGGGCACCCGCCCGACGATTGGAGCCAACTTCTGGAAGAAGCCAAAGGCGCCCATGATCGGTTGCAATCCAGCATGGCCTCACAGCGGGCTCTGACATGACGAACAGCAGGCCGGGCCGCCAACGCGTGGCACAGGCGGATCGGCGCTGAACCCCGCGTGGCGTCGCGGAACCCGGAAATGAAAACGCCCAACCGATAGAGGTTGGGCGCGGAAGTCTGGTGGCCTGGGGCAGAATCGAACTGCCGACACGCGGATTTTCAATCCGCTGCTCTACCAACTGAGCTACCGGGCCTGGAAACCGAAAATTCTAGCACACGCCTCAGAGTGCCACGGCAGCGCCACGGCGGTTGCGCGACAGGTCGACCCCCAGCTGCTTGAGCTTGCGGTACAGGTGCGTGCGCTCCAGCCCGGTTTTTTCAGCCACGCGGGTCATGGAGCCGCCTTCCTTGGCCAGATGGAACTCGAAGTAGGCTTTTTCGAAGGCGTCGCGCGCGTCGCGCAGGGGTTTGTCGAGATCGAAGGTCTGCTGGCCCTGCGGGCTCATGTCTAGGGCCGCGGGCAGGCTCTGGCCACCGGTCATGGCGGCTTCCACCGTCAGGTCCGCCGGGGCATGCACGACGACACCGGCCTCGACCACCTCGGCCACGGCGCGGCGGGCCGGCACGTCGCGCGACAGCGCATGATCGACGGTCTTGAGCAGCTTCTGCAGGGTGATGGGCTTTTCCAGAAACGACTGCGCGCCGATGCGCGTGGCCTCGACCGCGGTGTCGATGGTGGCGTGACCGCTCATCATGATGACCGGCATGGTCAGCAGGCCGGCGCCGCGCCATTCCTTGAGCAGGGTGACGCCATCGGTGTCGGGCATCCAGATGTCGAGCAGCACCAGATCGGGGCGGCCGTTCTGGCGTGCGGCGCGTGCCTGTGCCGCGTTCTCGGCCAGTTCGACGGTGTGCCCTTCGTCATTGAGGATCTCGGACAGGAGATCCCGAATGCCGAGTTCGTCGTCAACCACCAGGATGTTGGCCATAAGCAGTGCGGGTCGTGAAGCGGAGCGGGACTAGGTCAGGGCGGTGCGCCCTTCGGAGGCTGGCTGGAATGATAACGATACTTGCGCCCCCAGAATCTGGCCATCGTTGATGCGATTGGATACATCGATGCGGGCGCCGTGCTCGTCGGCGATCTTGCGCACCACGGCCAGGCCCAGGCCGGTGCCCTTGGGTTTGGTGGTGACGTAGGGTTCGAAGGCGCGCTTGAGGATGGCCTCGGCAAAGCCGTGGCCGCTGTCGATCACCGCCAGCCGCACGCGCTGCAGGTTGTCCTGCCACTGGGTGCGCACGATCACGCCTTGCGCCTGGGCTTGCGGGCCGTCACGCACCACGCCTTCGCTGGCGTCGATGGCGTTCTGCACCAGGTTGTGGATGACCTGGCGCAACTGCTGGGCGTCGCCCAGGATGGGCGGGCAGTGGGGGTCGCTCTCGAAGTGCACGGGCACGGCCTGGCGGTGCTGCATGTCGCCGGCGCCGCCATACAGCTGCAGCACTTCGGTGACCAGGGCGTTGAGGTCGACCGGCTTGAGGTCGGCCATGGGCAGGCGGGCGTAGTCGCGGAATTCGTTGACCAGGCGCTTCATGGCGTCGACCTGATCGACGATGGTGCGCACGGCGCGCACCAGCAGGGCGCGCTCGGCTTCGGGCAGTTTGTCGGCCAGCTTGTGCTCCAGCCGCTCGGCCGACAGCTGGATGGGGGTAAGCGGGTTCTTGATTTCGTGCGCCAGCCGCCGCGCCACTTCGCCCCAGGCGTGGGCACGCTGGGCGGAGACGATTTCGGAGATGTCGTCGAACACCAGCAGCCGCAGGCCGTCCGGCAGCGGAGCGCCGCGGGCAATCAGGGTCAGGGCGTCGGTGGCCACGCCGCCGCCCGGGTGGCCGTACAGCTCGAACGACTTCTGCCAGTTTTCCAGGCCATGTTCGCCGCGCTCGCCTTCAAAGCTGGCGAACTGGGTCTGGACTTCGGCGGCAAAGGCCTGCAGGCCCTCCAGGCTGCCCAGCGGGCGGCCGGCGCTGGCGGCCAGCGGCACGCGCAGGATGCGCGTGGCGCCCGGGTTGGACGACTGGATCAGGCCCTGGGCATCGAGCACGATGACGCCGGCGGTCAGGTTGTCGAGGATGGTCTGCAGGCGCGCCCGCGAGGCGTCCACCGCGTGCATGCTGGCGTCGAGGGCGGCGCGGGCGTCGGCCAGCTGCTGGGTCATGTCGGCGAACGAGCGGGTCAGGCCCACCAGTTCGTCGCGCCCGGGCAGGATCACCTTCGGCGTCAGGTCGCCGGTGGCCACCTGGCGCATGCCATCGGCCAGCATCAGCAGCGGCGTGGCCAGCTGCTTGCCCAGTGCCACGGCCAGCAGCACGGCGCCGAACACGGCCAGAAACAGGCTCAGGGTGAGGGTGCCGATGTACATGCGCCGCAGGCCTTCGCGGCCCAGGGCGCGTTCCTGGTATTCGCGATGCGCTTCCTGCACCGCCAGGGCGTGCGTGACCAGGCTGGTGGGCAGCGGCTGCACCGCCTGCAGCAGGCGCTGCTCGCCCACCAGGCCGATGGTGCGGGCACTGACCGCCACCAGGGCGCGGACGCGGGCTTCGGGGGTGGTGCCACCGGGCACGACGTCGTCCAGTCCCTCGATCTGCGTGGCCACGCCCTGGGCCCGCAGGTTGCGCAGCATGGCGCCACTGGGGCGCTCCGGCGTGAGCTGAAAGCGCGACCGTCCGGCGCTGGCCAGCAGACGGCCCGACGCGCTCCACAGGGTCAGGTCGCTGGCGCCCAGTTGCACGCGCAGTTGCTCCAGCGGCAACGCCGCCAGCGCATCGGGCACGTCCGCCAGCGCGGCCGAAGCGGTGCGCAACTGGTTGCCGAACTCGCGCGCCTGGGTATCCAGCGAGGTGCGCGCCAGCGTGAGGCCGGAATCCAGCGCGCCTTCGACCCGCACGTCGAACCACGATTCGATCGAGCGCGACACGAACTGATAGGACACGACGTAGATCAGCAACCCCGGCACCACCCCCACCAACCCGAAGATGGCGGCCAGCTTGATCAGCAGCCGGCTGCCGAACTTGCCGCGCCGCAGGCGCATGAGCAAGCGGTACACCCCCCACAGAATGACCAGCCCCAGCACGGCGGCGACGACCACGTTGACGATGAACAGCCGTGTGTAGTAGCGCTCGTACAGCAAGCGGTTGTTGGTGGCCTGGGCCAGCAGGAACAGCAGCACCAGGCCGATGCCCACCAGCAGGGTGCCGGCGGCCCACAGCGCCCAGCGCGAACGGCGGCGGCGCGCACTCTGGGCCGGGTCGACGGCGGCGGCGGTACTCACTGGGCCAGCTCCTGCGTCAGGTCGATGCGGCGCTCGACCGAGATCACCCAGTCGGAATGCCCGACGGAGCCGATTTGCAGGGTGCGCGGCAGCTGGCTGGCGTCGAGCCGGAAGCGAAAGCGCAGCAGATGGCGGCCGCCGTCGTCGATGTCGGCGGCGCTGGCGATGCGCCAGCGGCCAATGCGCTGCACGGCGGTGAGGGCTTCGTCCAGGGTGTCGAAGCTCTGCGTCAGGCTGACGCCCAGGCCGGCATTGGTCAGCTGTTCGGACGAAGTGTTCAGGCGCCAGCGGCGCGTCAGGGGCTGGTAGGACAGGCGCAGGTAGCGCCGCGCCAGGGCCACGCTGCGGTCGGCCCAGTACCAGCGCTCGCGCAGCACTTCGGCCTCGGCCACGAAGTGCACCGGAATGCCTTTGTGCAGGGCGTCTTCGACCACCGGTGACAGGGCAAAGTCGAGGCGGGCCGACAGGATCAGTTCGTCACCCTCGCGCGCGACGCTGAGCGCGCTCAGGGCGGCGCCCTCGGCACGGGCGACGGCGCCCAGGCCGCAGGCCAGCGCCCAGGCCAGCAGCAGGCGGCTAATCCAGACGCTTGCGCAGCAGCGCGTAATAAAACCCGTCGTCACAGCCCGCATTGTCACCACTGGCGGCGGCCGCCTCGCCGGCGCAGGGCAATATATGGCCGGGCGCGGGGCATGGTATGGCGTCACTGTGGCGTGCAAGAAACGCCTGCACGCGCTCACGCCCTTCCTGGGCGAACACCGAGCAGGTGCAGTAAAGCAGGTGGCCGCCTGGCCGCAGCAGCGGCCACAGCGCCTGCAGCAGACGGTCCTGCTGGGCGGACAGCTGTGCAAGGTCCGCTTCGCGCCGCAGCCAGCGCACGTCGGGGTGACGGCTGACGATGCCGGAGGCGCTGCAGGGGGCGTCGAGCAAGATGGCGTCGTAGCGCTCGCCCCGCCACCAGGACGGCAGGTCGGCGGCGTCGGCCACGCGCACCTCGGCGTGCAGGCCCAGGCGCGCCAGCGTATCGCTGATGCGGGCGCCGCGCTGCGGATCGAGCTCCAGCGCGGTGACGCGGGCGTCCGGGCGCAGCTCCAGCAGGTGGGCGGTCTTGCCGCCGGGAGCCGCACAGGCGTCCAGGATGCGCGGCGCGTCGACATCGAGGCAGCCCTGCAACAGCAGGGGCGCGGCGCGCTGGGCGGTGGCCGATTGCACCGAGACCTGGCCGTCGGCGAAACCCGGCAGCGCCTGCACCGTGCGCGGCCGGTGCAGGCGCAGGGCGGCGCCGCCCAGTGCGTCGGCACCGATGCCCTGCTGGGCCAGGCGCGCGCCGTAGTCGGCCACGCCGATGCGCTGGACGTTGACGCGCAGGTCCATCGGCGCCGCCTGTTGTGCCGCCGCCAGGATGGCCTGCCAGTGCTGCGGGTGATCGCGCTGCAGCCGCTCGGCCCACCAGCGCGGGTGGTTCCAGCGCGCCACCGGGTCGTGCTGCACGGCCGCGGTGAGGGCCGCGCGCTCGCGCAGGTAGCGCCGCAGGCAGGCGTTGATGAAGGCGGCGTGCGGGCGCAGGGTGCGATCGCGCTTGGCGGCTTCGACGGACTGATCGAGCAGGGTGAAGGCTTCGTAGGGCGCGCCGTCGGCCGGCTGCGCCAGCGCCAGGCTGGTGCACAGCAGGGCATCGACGGCGGGCGGTGGGGGGCGGCGCGCCAGCTGGGCGCGCAGCGCCTGCGCCAGCCCGAGCCAGCGCAGCACATGAAACGACAGCGCCTGGGCGCCGGGGCGCAGCAGGGCATCGACGCCCGCCAGTTCGGCCGTCAGCGAACGCCCCGCCCGGACGCCCGCCACCAGCCGCGCACAGGCCTGCAACTGGCGCCACAGGGGCAGGGTTTGCGTGGGGGCGGAAGGCATCAGCGACCTTCGGCCAGTCGGGTGACGGTGCCGGCCGGCTGAAAACCGAACAGGCGCGCCAGCAGCGACGCCGGAAACTGGCGAATCGCCTGGTTGTAGCTCTGCGCGGCGTCGTTGAAGGCAGCGCGCAAGGGCAGCGACTGGTGCAGCAGGCGCATCCAGCGCGCCTGCAGGCGGTCGGCCGAGGGCACGGCGTCGGGCGGCACGGCGTCGGCCAGCGCGTGCGCCCAGGCGGTGCGCAAGGCTTCATGCGACATCACCAGGGCCGCCATGGCCGCCACGTCCAGCGGCTGCGCGCGCGCCTGCGCCAGCGCCACGGCGAGTTGCTCGCTGGCCGCGTGCAGGCGGCCCCAGGCGGCCGTGACCTCGTCGTTCAGTTCACCCGGCGTGGTGTGCGGACCATCGCGCAGGGCTTCCGGCAGGCCACCCTGGATCCAGACCAGTTGCCGCACCAGCTGCTCGTCCAGCGCCGCAAACGCCCTGGTCACCGCGGCACGCAGGCGCACCAGGCGGTTGTAGGCACCGATGCCCCAGAACAGCAGCAGCGCCGCCGCGATCCACACGCCCCACACCCACATCCCGCACTCCCCAAGAAAAAGCGCCCTCAGCGCTTTAGCAGCATGCGGAGGGCGCTATCAAACAAAGAGCAATCGCTTACTCGGCGGCAGCTCCGTCCAGGTTGGCGGACTCGCCCGCTTCGGTCATTTCGGTGGCGCCGGCCAGCTCGGCCGCCTCGGCTTCGGCGATGGCGCGGCGCTCGGCCTCGTCCATCTGGTCCTTGGCCTTGCGCGCCTGGTGGTAGGCCAGGCCGGAACCCGCCGGGATCAGGCGGCCGACGATGACGTTTTCCTTCAGACCGCGCAGCTCGTCGCGCTTGCCCATGATGGCCGCTTCGGTGAGCACGCGCGTGGTTTCCTGGAAGGAAGCCGCCGAGATGAACGAATCGGTGGAGAGCGAGGCCTTGGTGATGCCCAGCAGCAGGTTAGTGTAGGTGGCCGGCAGCTTGCCTTCGGCGCGCAGGGCATCGTTGGTGTCCAGCATTTCGCTGCGCTCGACCTGCTCGCCGGCGATGTAGCCCGAGTCGCCCGGGTTGTCGACCACCACGCGGCGCAGCATCTGGCGCACGATGACCTCGATGTGCTTGTCGTTGATCTTCACACCCTGCAAGCGGTAGACGTCCTGCACTTCGTCGACGATATAGCGCGACAGCTCGTCGATGCCCAGCAGGCGCAGGATGTCCTGCGGGTCGGCCGGAC
>JADLIA010000143.1 GCA_020848515.1 Rubrivivax sp.
CTGGCGCAGCCGCTGCCCTTCGTCATGCCGTCGTACCGGCTGTGGGAAACGCCGTTCTACGGCGTCGGCCTGAAGATGTACGACCTGCTGGCCGGCCGTGCCGGTCTGGGCGCCACCCAATGGCTGGGCGCGCGCGAGACGCTGCGCCTGCTGCCGGGGGCGCAGCCGCAGGGTCTGAAGGGCGGCGTCAAATACTGGGACGGCCAGTTCGACGACGCCCGTCTGGCGCTGGCGCTGGCACGCACGGCGGCGCGGCACGGTGCGCTGCTGGTCAACCACTGCGAGGCGATCGACGTGCTGCACGACGCCGGCCGCGCCGTCGGCCTGGTGGTGCGTGACGCCGAAAGCGGGCGCGAACTGCGCCTGCAGGCCGGCTGCATCGTCAACGCCTCCGGCGTCTGGGTGGACGGGCTGCGCCAGCACGACGCGCGCGCCGGCGGCCAGCCGGTGCAGCCGGTGGTGGCGCCCAGCCAGGGCGCCCACCTGGTGGTGGAACAGTCGTTTTCGCCCGGCGATCACGCCCTGCTGGTGCCCAGCACCACCGACGGCCGGGTGCTGTTTGCCGTGCCCTGGCTGGGCAAGCTGATCCTGGGCACCACCGACCACCCGCGCCCCGACGTGCCACTGGAGCCGCAAGCCGGCGCCGACGAGGTCGATTTCATCCTGCGCGAAGCTGGCCGCTACCTGCGCCGCGCGCCCACCCGCGCCGACATCCTCAGCCGCTGGGCCGGCCTGCGCCCACTGGTGCGGCCGGCCGACGCCGGCAGCGACACCAAGGCCATCAGCCGCGAGCACACCATCCTGGTGTCGCCCTCCGGCCTGGTCAGCGTCACCGGCGGCAAATGGACCACCTACCGCGCCATGGCCGAAGACGTGCTGGCGCGCTGCACCGAAGCCGGCGTGCTGCTGCCGCGCGGTCCCTCGCGCACCGCCGGGCTGCCCCTGGTGGGCGCCGTCGGCGCCGGCCGGCGCACCCCCCTGAGCGCGCCGCCCGGCCTGCACCTGTACGGCAGCGAGGCCGACGCCGTGGCGGCCCTGCCCGGCGCCGATCGCTGGCTGGCGCCCGGCCTGAGCGAGGCCATGGTCCGTTTTGCCGTCCGCCACGAATACGCCCGCACCGTCGAGGACGTGCTGGCGCGCCGCTCGCGCCTGTTGTTTCTGGACGCCGCCGAGGCTGCGCGCGCCGCCCCCGCCGTGGCGCGCGTGCTGGGCGAAGAACGGGCGGGCGACCCCGCGCTGGCGGCGTTCCAGGCCCTGGCCGGGGTCTACGCCGGCCAGGGCGCTTGACAAAGCCAGCTCGCTTTGCCACAATGGCGGGCTTCGCCCTTATTGGGTGAGGAATCTGCCCCACATCGCCTGGCGCATGCGTGCATGAAAAGAGCGCGCGGCCTGGGTGGCGGGCCCAAGACTGTTTCGGTGTCGGCTTCACGTCAGAGGCGGCCGGATGCAAGTTGGGAAACTTACAAATGATCCAGACTGAATCTCGACTCGAGGTGGCCGACAACACCGGCGCCAAGTCCGTCATGTGCATCAAGGTGCTGGGCGGCTCCAAGCGCCGCTATGCCAGCGTCGGCGACATCATCAAGGTGAGCATCAAGGAGGCCGCGCCGCGCGGTCGCGTCAAGAAGGGCGAGATCTACAGCGCCGTCGTGGTGCGCACCGCCAAGGGCATCCGCCGCGGCGACGGTTCGCTCGTCAAGTTCGACGGCAACGCCGCCGTGCTGCTCAACAACAAGCTGGAGCCCATCGGCACCCGCATCTTCGGCCCGGTCACGCGCGAGCTGCGCACCGAGCGCTTCATGAAGATCGTGTCGCTGGCCCCTGAAGTCCTGTAAGGAAGGCGCGTCATGAACAAGATCCGCAAGGGCGACGAAATCATCGTCATCGCCGGCCGCGACAAAGGCAAGCGCGGCACGGTGACGCTGCGCGTCGACGACGAGCGCGTGGTGGTCGATGGCATCAACATCGTCAAGAAGCACGCCAAGCCCAACCCGATGAAGGGCGTGACGGGCGGCATCATCGAGAAGGCCATGCCGATCCACCAGTCCAACGTGGCCATCTACAACAAGGCGAGCGGCAAGGCCGATCGCGTCGGCATCAAGACGCTGCAGGACGGCACGCGCGTGCGTGTCTTCAAGTCCAGCGGCGAAGAAATCAAGGCCTGAGGACCATCATGGCACGACTGCAACAACACTACCGCGAGAAAGTGGCGCCCGATCTGATGAAGCAGTTCGGCTACAAGTCGCCCATGGAGGTGCCGCGCATCACCAAGATCACGCTCAACATGGGCGTGAGCGAGGCCGTGGCCGACAAGAAGGTGATGGACAACGCCGTCGCCGACCTGACCAAGATCGCCGGCCAGAAACCGGTGGTCACCAAGGCCAGGAAGGCCATCGCCGGCTTCAAGATCCGCGAGCAGCAGGCCATCGGCACCATGGTCACCCTGCGCGGCGCCCGCATGTACGAATTCCTCGACCGCTTCGTCACCGTGGCGCTGCCGCGCGTGCGTGACTTCCGCGGTATTTCCGGTCGTTCCTTCGATGGTCGCGGTAACTACAACGTCGGCGTCAAAGAGCAGATCATCTTCCCGGAAATCGAGTACGACAAGGTCGACGCCCTGCGCGGCCTGAACATCAGCATCACGACCACGGCCAAGACCGACGCAGAAGCCAAGGCGCTGCTGGCGGCTTTCCGTTTCCCGTTCAAGAACTGAGGTAAGGCCATGGCAAAAGTAGCTTTGATCGAGCGCGAACTCAAGCGCGAGAAACTGGTCGCCAAGTACGCCAAGAAGCACGCCGAGCTGAAGGCCATCGCCGGCGACGCCTAGCGCAGCGACGACGAGCGCGCGCAGGCTCGTCTGGCGCTGCAGAAGCTCCCGCGCAACGCCAACCCCACGCGCCAGCGCAACCGCTGCGAAATGACCGGCCGCCCGCGCGGCACCTTCCGTCAGTTCGGTCTCGGCCGCGCCAAGATCCGCGAACTGGCCTTCGAAGGCCAGATTCCCGGCGTCACCAAGGCCAGCTGGTAATCGGCAGGAGTAAGCAACATGAGCATGAGTGATCCCATCGCCGATCTGCTGACCCGCATCCGCAATGCGCAGATGGTGGCCAAGCAGACCGTGTCGGTGCCGTCGTCCAAGGTCAAGGTGGCCATCGCCCAGGTCCTGAAGGACGAGGGTTACATCGACGGCTTCGAAGTCAAGAGCGAAGGCGGCAAGTCCGAACTGGAAATCGCCCTCAAATACTACGCCGGCCGCCCGGTGATCGAGCGCATCGAGCGCGTCAGCCGTCCCGGCCTGCGCGTCTACAAGGGCCGTGACGCCATTCCCCAGGTCATGAACGGCCTGGGCGTGGCCATCGTCACTACCCCGCGCGGCGTGATGACCGATCGCAAGGCGCGCGCCACCGGTGTCGGTGGCGAAGTGCTGTGCTACGTGGCGTAAGGAGAAATCGAAATGTCGCGTATTGCAAAAATGGGCGTCACCGTCCCCGCGGGCGTGGATGTTCAGATCAAGGAAGATCAGATCATGGTCAAGGGCAGCGGCGGCGAGCTCAAGCTGGCCCCCAGCGCCCTGGTGAAGATCGCCATGGCCGACGGCAAGCTGTCGTTCGAGCCGGCCGACGAGTCGCGCGAGGCCAACGCCATGAGCGGCACCATGCGCCAGCTGGTCAACAACATGGTGGTCGGCGTCAGCAAGGGTTTCGAGAAGAAGCTCACCCTGGTCGGCGTGGGCTTTCGCGCCCAGGCCCAGGGCAGCAAGCTGAACCTGGCGATCGGCTTCTCGCATCCGGTCAACTTCGACATGCCGGCCGGCGTGACGGTGGCCACGCCGACGCCGACGGAAATCGTGATCAAGGGCGCCAACCGCCAGGTGGTGGGCCAGATCGCGGCCGAGATTCGTGACGTGCGTCCGCCCGAGCCCTACAAGGGCAAAGGCATCCGCTACGCGGACGAGCGCGTCGTCATCAAGGAAACCAAGAAGAAGTAAGGACCTGCATCATGACGACCAAGAAAGAGCAGCGCCTTCGCCGTGCCCGCCAGACGCGCATCCGCATCGCCGACAAGGGTGTGTGCCGCCTGAGCGTGAACCGCACCAACCTGCATATCTATGCCACCGTGTTCTCGGCCGATGGCACGCGCGTGCTGGCCACGGCCTCGACCGCCGAAGCCGAGATGCGTCAGGCGCTGGGCGCCGCCGGCAAGGGTGGCAACGTGGCCGCCGCGCAGCAGATCGGCAAGCGCATCGCCGAGCGCGCCAAGGCCGCCGGTGTCGACAAGGTAGCGTTCGACCGCGCCGGTTTCGCCTACCACGGCCGTGTCAAGGCGCTGGCTGAAGCCGCGCGCGAAGCGGGCCTGCAGTTCTAAAGGACCAACGAGATGGCAAGCAAGTTTCAAGCACGCGCGCAGGGCGATGGTCCCGAGGACGGCCTGCGCGAGAAGATGATCGCGGTCAACCGCGTCACCAAGGTGGTCAAGGGTGGCCGCATCCTGGGTTTTGCCGCACTGACCGTGGTGGGCGACGGCGATGGCCGCGTCGGCATGGGCAAGGGCAAATCCAAAGAAGTGCCGTCGGCCGTCCAGAAGGCCATGGAAGAGGCGCGTCGCAACATGCTGAAGGTGTCGCTCAAGGACGGCACCATTCACCACAACGTGACCGGCCACCATGGCGCCGCCACCGTCATGATGGCGCCGGCGCCGCGCGGTACCGGCATCATCGCCGGCGGCCCGATGCGCGCCGTCTTCGAGGTGCTGGGCATCACCGACATCGTGGCCAAGAGCCACGGCACCTCCAACCCGTACAACATGGTGCGCGCCACGCTGGATGCGCTGCGCAACTGCACCACGCCCGCCGAAGTGGCGGCCAAGCGCGGCAAGTCGGTCGAAGACCTGTTTGCCGCCTGATGGGGAGTCAAGACATGACCACTGAACAGAAAACCGTCAAGGTGCAACTGGTGCGCAGCCCGATCGGCTGCAAGCAGTCGCACCGCGACACCGTGCGCGGCCTGGGCCTGCGCAAGCTGAACAGCGTGCGCGAGCTGCAGGATACGCCTGCGGTGCGCGGCATGATCAACAAGATCGACTACCTGGTCAAGATCGTCTGAGGAATCGGATCATGGAACTCAACAGCATCAAGCCCGCCGACGGCGCGCGTCGTGCCCGTCGCCGCGTCGGTCGCGGCATCGGCTCCGGCCTGGGCAAGACCGCCGGCCGTGGCCACAAGGGTCAGAAGTCGCGCAGCGGCGGCTACCACAAAGTCGGCTTCGAAGGCGGCCAGATGCCCCTGCAGCGCCGTCTGCCCAAGCGCGGCTTCAAGTCGGCCTCGCTGAAGTACAACGCCGAGGTCACGCTGGCCGATCTGGAACGCCTGGGTGCCGCCGAAGTCAACCTGCTGGTGCTCAAGCAGGCCGGTCTGGTGCGCGAGCTCGCCAAGGTGGTCAAGGTCATCAAGACCGGTGAACTGACCCGTGCCGTCAAGCTGTCGGGCATTGGCGCCACCGCTGGCGCCAAGGCGGCGATCGAGGCTGCCGGTGGTTCGCTGGCCTGAGCCGGCGCCCGCTTGCATTTCTTGAAAGTGACTGAGTAGTGGCCACCAGCGCAACGCAAATTGCCAAGACCGGCAAGTACGGCGACCTGCAGCGTCGGCTGGTGTTTCTGCTGCTGGCGCTGGTCGTGTACCGGATCGGTGCGCACATTCCCGTGCCCGGCATCAACCCGGATCAGCTGCGTCAGCTGTTCCAGGGCCAGCAGGGCGGCATCCTGAACCTGTTCAACATGTTCTCGGGTGGCGCGCTGTCGCGCTTCACGGTGTTCGCGCTGGGCATCATGCCCTACATCTCCGCGTCGATCATCATGCAGTTGATGACCTACGTGGTGCCAACCTTCGAGCAAATGAAGAAGGAAGGCGAGGCGGGCCGTCGCAAGATCACCCAGTACACGCGCTATGGCACGGTGGGCCTGGCGCTGTTCCAGTCGTTCGGCATCGCCGTCGCGCTGGAGGCGTCGCAGGGCCTGGTGATCAGCCCGGGCTGGGGCTTTCGCCTGACGGCGGTGGTCAGCCTGACGGCCGGCACCATGTTCCTGATGTGGCTGGGCGAGCAGATCACCGAGCGCGGCCTGGGTAACGGCATCTCGATCCTGATCTTCGCCGGCATCGCCGCCGGTCTGCCGAGCGCCATCGGCGGTCTGCTGGAGCTGGTGCGCACGGGGGCCATGAGCATCATCGTGGCGCTGTTCATCGTCGTGCTGGTGGTGGGCGTGACCTACTTCGTGGTGTTCGTCGAGCGCGGACTGCGCAAGATTCTGGTCAACTACGCGCGCCGCCAGGTTGGCAACAAGGTGTATGGGGGCCAGTCCTCGCACCTGCCGCTCAAGCTCAACATGTCGGGCGTGATCCCGCCGATCTTCGCCTCGTCGATCATCCTGCTGCCCGCCACCGTGGTCGGCTGGTTCAGTGCCGGCGACTCGATGCGCTGGCTCAAGGACATCGCCGCCACGCTGACGCCGGGGCAGCCGATCTACGTCATGCTGTATGCGGCGGCCATCATCTTCTTCTGTTTCTTCTACACCGGCCTGGTGTTCAACAGCCGCGAGACGGCCGACAACCTGAAGAAAAGCGGTGCCTTCATTCCGGGCATCCGTCCGGGTGAGCAGACCGCGCGCTACATCGACAAGATCCTGATGCGTCTGACCCTGATCGGGGCGGCCTACATCACGGCGGTGTGTCTGCTGCCGGAGTTCCTGATCCTGAAGTACAACGTGCCGTTCTACTTCGGTGGTACCTCGCTGCTGATCCTGGTCGTCGTGACCATGGATTTCATGGCGCAGGTGCAGAATTACATGATGAGTCAACAGTACGAATCGCTGCTCAAGAAGGCCAACTTCAAGACCACGCTTTGACCGCTGACCGCCATGTCGAAGGATGATGTCATCCAGATGCAGGGCGAGGTTCTGGAGAACCTGCCCAACGCCACGTTCCGGGTAAAGCTGGAAAACGGGCACGTGGTCAAGGGCCACATTTCGGGAAAGATGCGGGTGCATTACATCCGCATCCTCCCCGGTGACAAGGTGACGGTGGAACTGACGCCGTACGACCTGTCGAGGGCACGCATTGTGTTCCGTGCGAAGTGAAGCAGGTGCTTCCGGTTCGGATGGAATGAAAGAGTTTTAGGAGAGTGAAATGAGAGTTTCAGCTTCGGTCAAGAAGATCTGCCGCAACTGCAAGATCATCCGCCGCAAGGGTGTGGTGCGCGTGATCTGCACCGACCCGCGTCACAAGCAGCGCCAGGGTTGAGCGCCGCCTGCACGAGCATTCTGAAGGATTAGAAGACCATGGCACGTATTGCTGGTATCAACATTCCGCCGCACAAACATGCGGAAATCGGCCTGACGGCGATCTACGGCATCGGCCGCACGCGCGCACGCCAGATCTGCGACGCCTGCGGCATCCCCTACTCCAAGAAGGTCAAGGACCTGACCGACGCCGACCAGGAGAAGATCCGCGACCAGATCGCCCAGTTCATCATCGAGGGTGACCTGCGCCGCGAGACCACGATGAACATCAAGCGCCTGATGGACATCGGCTGCTACCGGGGCTTCCGCCATCGCCGCGGTCTGCCCATGCGTGGCCAGCGCACGCGCACCAACGCCCGCACCCGCAAGGGCCCGCGCAAGGCTGCCCAGGCGCTGAAGAAATAAACCAAGGAACGCTAAGACATGGCCAAATCACCCGCCAGCAACGCCGCCCAGCGCGTGCGCAAGAAGGTCCGCAAAAACATCGCGGATGGCATCGCGCACGTGCACGCGTCGTTCAACAACACGATCATCACCATCACCGACCGCCAGGGCAACGCACTGTCCTGGGCTTCGTCGGGTGGCCAGGGCTTCAAGGGTTCGCGCAAGTCCACGCCGTTCGCGGCCCAGGTGGCTTCCGAATCGGCCGGTCGCGCGGCCATGGAGCAGGGCATCAAGAACGTGGACGTGGAGATCAAGGGTCCGGGCCCGGGCCGCGAGTCTTCCGTGCGCGCGCTGGCGGCCCTGGGCATCCGCATCACCTCGATTTCCGACGTGACGCCGGTGCCGCACAACGGCTGCCGCCCGCAGAAGCGCCGCCGCATCTGATGGCGCTCGGCGCCGGAATGCCCGGGCGCCTCATGTTTTTCTAGCAAGACCACCGCCACCAGTGCTTGCACCGGTGGCTCCTCCGGCACAGGGCCGGAGCAGACCAACCCAAGGAAATTGACGTGGCACGTTACCTCGGCCCCAAGGCCAAACTCTCCCGCCGTGAAGGCACCGACCTGTTCCTGAAGAGCGCGCGCCGCTCCATCAGCGACAAGGCCAAGTTCGACTCCAAACCCGGCCAGCATGGCCGCACCTCCGGCCAGCGCACCTCCGACTACGGTCTGCAGCTGCGCGAGAAGCAGAAGGTCAAGCGCATGTACGGCGTGCTGGAAAAGCAGTTCCGCCGCTATTTCGCCGAGGCCGAGCGCCGCCGTGGCAACACCGGTGCCAACCTGCTGTCGCTGCTCGAGTCGCGCCTGGACAACGTGGTCTATCGCATGGGCTTCGGCTCCACCCGCGCCGAGGCGCGCCAGCTGGTGTCGCACAAGGCCGTCACGGTCAATGGCCAGCCCGTCAACATTCCGTCCTACCTGGTCCAGACCGGCGACGTCATCGCCGTGCGCGAGAAATCCAAGAAGCAGACCCGCGTGCAGGAAGCGCTGCAACTGGCCGGTCAGCTGGGTTTCCCGGCCTGGGTCGAGGTCAGTGCCGACAAGGTCGAGGGTGTCTTCAAGAAGCTGCCCGACCGCGACGAGTTCGGTGCCGACATCAACGAATCGCTGATCGTCGAACTCTATTCGCGCTGATCCTTGGCGTCTCGCGCCATTTTCGTTCCGACCCGCCAGCCTGGCGGGTTTGGCGCTTCACCAGCCTTACCGGTGTAACGAGCCGGGGGTATTGAGAGGAAGTCAATAAGCATGCAAACCCAACTGCTGAAACCCAAAGCGATCAACGTCGAGCCGCTGAGCGAGCACAAGGCCGAGGTCACGCTGGAGCCGTTCGAGCGCGGCTATGGCCACACCCTGGGCAACGCGCTGCGCCGCGTGCTGCTGTCGTCCATGGTCGGCTACGCACCGACCGAGGTGACGATCGCCGGCGTGCTGCACGAGTTCTCCAGCATCGACGGCGTGCAGGAGGATGTGGTCAGCATCCTGCTGAACCTCAAGGGCGTGGTGTTCAAGCTGCACAACCGCGACGAAGTCACGCTCAGCCTGCGCAAGGACGGCGATGGCGTGGTCACCGCCGCCGACATCCAGACCCCGCACGACGTCGAGATCATCAACCCCGGCCATGTCATCGCCAACCTGTCGCAGGGCGGCAAGCTGGACATGCAGATCAAGGTCGAGAAGGGTCGCGGCTACGTGCCCGGCACCCTGCGTCGCCACGCCGACGAGCCGTCGCGTTCGATCGGCCGCATCGTGCTCGACGCCTCGTTCTCGCCGGTCAAGCGCGTCAGCTACGCGGTCGAAAACGCCCGCGTCGAGCAGCGCACCGACCTCGACAAGCTGGTCATGGAGATCGAAACCAACGGCGTCATCAGCGCCGAGGATGCGGTGCGCCAGTCGGCGCTGATCCTGGTCGAGCAGCTGGCCGTGTTCGCGCAGCTGAGCGACGGCGAGATCCCCGGCATCGGCGGCGCCCCGGCCCCGCGCGGTGGCGCGGCCAGCTTCGACCCGATCCTGCTGCGTCCGGTCGATGAGTTGGAGCTCACGGTGCGTTCGGCCAACTGCCTGAAGGCCGAGAACATCTACTACATCGGCGACCTGATCCAGCGCACCGAGAACGAGCTGCTCAAGACCCCCAACCTGGGTCGCAAGTCGCTCAACGAGATCAAGGAAGTGCTGGCGTCGCGCGGCCTGACCCTGGGCATGAAGCTGGAGAACTGGCCTCCGGTGGGCCTGGACAAGC
>JADLIA010000144.1 GCA_020848515.1 Rubrivivax sp.
CCGAGCCGCGCGCCAGCGGGTAGACCACGGTCAGGTCGGCCACGCGATAGCCGCGCAGCAGGGTGACGTAGTACAGCACATGCAGCAGGCCGCTGGCGGCCACGCAGGCCCAGGCGGCGGCGTCCCATTGCGGCAGCGCCTGCCAGCCCAGCCACAGGCCCAGCGGCGCCCAGGCCAGCGCCATCAGCACCGAGGTGAAGAAGGCAAAGCGGGCGTCGCCGCCGCTTTGCTTGGCGACGATATTCCAGCCCGCGTGCACCAGACCGGCCAGCAGCACCAGCGCAAGCGCCTGGGCCGACATGAGGGTGGCGGCCGCTCAGGCGTGGCTGGCGATGCAGGCGGTGGCCATCAGCTCTTCCAGCAGGGCCATCGACATCCGGCCCGACACCGCGTAGGGGTCGAGCGTGGCGCGTTCGGAGTACTTGAGCAGCACGCTGGCGTTGACGCGGCCGACGTCGACCAGGCCCATGGTCCAGCCGCCGAAGCGGCGCTCCAGGATTTCTTCGTAGTGCAGCAGCACCACGTCCTTGTGACGCGGGTCGCGCTGGATGGTGCCGTACAGGTCGCTGACCGCCTGGCGCCCGCCTTCCATGCCCTGCAGGAACACGCCGCTGCCGTGCAGCAGGATGCCGGTGATGCCGCTTTCGGGGTTGTGGCGGCGCGCCGAGGCCAGGATGCTTTCGATGGCCTCGCGCGAGGCGTCGACGGCGCGGCTGGCGAACAGGAGTCGGACAAGCATGGTGCTCAGCTTTTCTGGGGAATCAGGGCCAGGAATTCGCGCCGCAGGTTCATGTCCTTGAGGAACACGCCGCGCATGACGGAGTTGATCATCTTGCTGTCCATATCCTTGACGCCGCGCCAGGCCATGCAGTAGTGCGTGGCCTGCATGACGATGGCCAGGCCGTCGGGCCGGGTCTTGGACTGGATGTAGTCGGCCAGCTGCACCACCGCTTCTTCCTGGATCTGCGGGCGGCCCATGACCCACTCGGCCAGGCGCGCGTACTTGGACAGGCCGATGACGTTGGTGTGCTCGTTGGGCAGCACGCCGATCCAGAGCTGACCGATGACCGGGCAGAAGTGGTGGCTGCAGGCCGAGCGCACGGTGATGGGGCCGACGATCATCAGCTCGTTCAGGCGCTCGGCGTTGGGGAATTCGGTGATGCTGGGGGCCTTGACGTAACGGCCCTTGAACACCTCGTTGAGGTACATCTTGGCCACGCGCCGCGCCGTGTCGCGCGTGTTGTGGTCGCCCGCGGTGTCGATCACCAGGCTGTCGAGCACGCCCTCCATGCGGGTGGTGACTTCGTCGAGCAGCTGCTCCAGCTCGCCGGGCCGGATGCAGTCGGCGATGTTGTCGTTGGCGTGGTAGCGCCGCTGCGCCGCCTGCAGGCGCTGGCGGATGCGCACCGACACCGGCGTGCCTTCGTCCTCGGCACCGGCCGGGGTGGGGAATTCGGGTTGGGCTTTCATGGGCGCAACGATGGTAGCAGCATTGGAATCCCCAATGAAAATGGGTGTTTGCGCATGTCTGGCAAGCGCCAGCAGCTATGATTTATGTAGCGCGTCATGGGGCATGCGGAACTCGGCGATCAGCGGCAGGTGGTCCGACATGCGGCTCCACACGCGCCCACGCGGCGCCGCCAGACTGAGCGGGTGCAGGCCGCGTGCGTAGATGTGGTCGAGCTGCGCCACCGGGTAGCGCGAAGGATAGGTCAGCGTGCGTGGCCCCTCGAAGCTGTGCAGCGCCTCCATGCGCAGCAGCCGGCGCACGCGCGTGCCCCAGTCGTTGAAGTCGCCCGCCACGATCAGCGGCGCGCCGCGCGGCACCTCGCGCGCGATGTAGGCCTTCAGCTGCGCCGTCTGGCGGATGCGGCTGGCCGGAATGAGGCCGAAATGCACCACGATGGCGTGCACGCTGACACCGGCCACCAGCAGCTCGGCGTGCAGCAGGCCGCGCTGCTCGAAGCGGTGGTCGGACATGTCCTCGTGCCGCTCGTGAATGATGGGCCAGCGCGACAGCAGGGCGTTGCCGTGCTCGCCGTGGCGCGTCACCGCGTTGGTGCGGTAGACCGCGTCGTAACCCTCGGGCGCCAGAAACTCGGCCTGCGGCAGCTCGGGCCAGCCGGTGAAGTAGCTGGCCTCCTTGCGGTTGATGGCGCGCACCTCCTGCAGGCAGACGATGTCGGCGTCCAGCGTCTCGATGGCCAGCGCCAGGTTGTGGATCTCCAGCCGGCGCGCCGGCCCCAGGCCCTGCACGCCCTTGTGGATGTTGTAGGTGGCCACGCGCAGCAGCTGGTGGGCGCCGCCGAAATGCACCTCCCTCATGCCGGCGCTCCGGCAAAGCGCGGCAGCAGCAGGCAGGCCTCGGCGTTGGTGGGCGAGAAGCAGCGGTCGGCCGCGGCGCGCCAGGGCAGCCATTCGAAGGCGTCGTGCTCGCGCGGGTTCAGCCGCACCGGCGCGCGGGCCGGCAGGCACAGGCCGAACACATGTTCCAGGTTGTGCGTCACGCCGGGAGCGTAGCGGTGGCGCCAGCGCGGGTAGATTTCGTAGCGGTTGCGGATGCCCCAGTCGCGCAGCAGGCAGCCGGGGGCACGCGCGTCGATGCCGGTTTCCTCGCCCACCTCGCGCACGGCGGTCTGGGTCAGCGCCTCGCCGGGGTCGTCCTTGCTGCCGGTGACAGACTGCCAGAACTCGCCCTGCCGGACGTCGGCCCGGCGGATCAGCAGCACCTCCAGCGCCGGCGTGTGGATCACGACCAGTACCGATTCCGGGATCTTGAAGCGGCGCCGGCCGACGCAGGAGTGCGCGGACATGGGTTCGCCCTGGGCGCCGCGGCTGCCGTTCAGCGCCACTGCCGCAGCGCGCGCTCCACCACCGGCCGGGCGCGGCGGTACATCTGCCAGCCCGACCAGGCGCGCAGCGCCAGCTGGGTGGCCAGGCGCGGGCGCACCAGCAGCGCGCCCGCCAGCGCCGACAGCGCCAGCAGCCCCAGCACGTAGGGCGCACGGCCCTGGCGCGCCTGCTGCACGCCGCGCACGCCGCTGCGCACGCGGTCGCTGGCGCGAAACAGCGGCTGCAGCACCTGGGTGCGGGCGGCGATCTGCTCGCGCAGCTGGTCGGAGCGCAGGCGCAGCTGCTCGCGGCGCGCCCGCAGGTCGTCGGTGGGCGGCCGGTTCATGGCTGACGCAGCCTCTGCTGGTCGCGCAGCAGCTCATCGCGCGTGGCGGCGAACATCTGCAGGCCCTGGCGCGCCTGCTGGCGCACCCACAGGACCAGACCGGCGCCACCGCCCAGAAACAAGGTGGTGAACACGCCCAGCGCCAGCAGGCGCTGGCTGTCCCACAGCAGCACGGTCAGAAACAGCGCCAGAAAGATCAGCCCGAAGCTGAGCAGCACCACCGCCAGCGCACCCAGCACGGCCATCCGGGCCAGCCGGGCCAGCTCTTCGCGCGCCTCGACGGTGAACAGCTCCAGCCGCACCTGCACCAGCTCGACCACATCGGCGAGCAGGGCACGCAGGCGCGCGGCGGTGCCGGCGTCTTGGGCGGGGGACGTCATGGCGGCCGGGTACCGGCGCACGCCGGGCTCAGCGGCGGCCCAGCAGCACGCCGATCAGGATGCCCAGCGCGGCGGCGGCGCCGATCGACGACCAGGGGTTGTCGTGCACGTAGTCGTCGGTGGCGGCGGCGGCCTGGCGGGCACGCGCACGCACCACGGCGTCGGCGTCGGCCAGCTTGTCGCGGGCGATGCGCAGGTTCTCGCGCGCGCGGGCGCGCAACTCGGCGATCCTGGAATCGGTGTGCTCGGCGGTGGCGGCCAGCAGGTCCTCGGTATCCGACACCACGCGGCGCAGGTTGGACGCCAGCTGGTCCTTGGTTTCGGTCATGGACTCGATGAGGTCAGCGCTGTGGGGCATGAGACTTCTCCTTGCAGGCAAAAACCCATGCTAACAGAGTGCCCGCCGGCGCGAAACGCCCGGCGGCGAGCACAGGCGCGGCGCGCTCCAGGTTCAGACGTAGTAGCGCGCCAGCGGCTCGGCCACGCACACCGGCTTGTCGGCGCCCTCGCGCTCGATGGTGCTGCGCCAGGCCAGCTGCATGCCGCCTTCCAGCGGCTGGGCGTCCAGCAGCGTCACCCGCGCGCGCAGCCGGCTGCCCACCGGCACCGGCGCCATGAAGCGCACCTTGTTCAGGCCATAGTTGACGCCCATGCGCACCTCGCGCACCTGCACCACGCCGCCCAGGTGGCCGGCCAGCATCGACAGCGTCAGGTAGCCGTGCGCGATCGGGGCGCCGAACGGGCCGGCCTTGGCGCGTTCGGGGTCGACGTGGATCCACTGGTGGTCGCCGGTGGCCTGGGCAAACTGGTCGATGTGCGCCTGCTCGACGGTGAACCAGTCGGTGACGGCGACTTCCTGTCCGACGCAGGCGGCCAGCTCGGCCAGGGTCTCGAAGTGCTTGATCATGGGCGGCGACTGTAACGCGCCGCGACGGCCGCCGCTGTCAAGCCGGCGACCGGTCGAGCCAGCGGCAGATGCCCTGCCACTGCTCCAGGTCGCGCGCCACGCGGCCGGGCGCGATGTCGAACAGCGTCAGCCCGCGCGCCGCCAGGTGCACGTAGTTCTGCGTCGGTCGCAGCAGGCCCAGCACCGGCAGGCCCAGGCCGTCGGTGAACTGGCGCAGCTGCTCGGCGGCGATGGTGCGCTCGTCCACCCGCATGCCCACCAGCGCCAGCTCGGCCTGCCGCGCGCCGCGGGCGCCCAGCAGCTCGTCGATGAATTCGCGCGTGGCGTAGATGTCGAAGATGCTGGGCTGCAGCGGCACCAGCACCTTGTCGGCGAGGCGCAGCAGCTCGGTCAGCTTGCTGCCGTGCAGACCGGCCGGGGTGTCCAGCACCACGTGGGTGGTGCCGCGCGGCGGACGCACCACGAAGTCGCGCAGCACGTCCCAGGTGGCGATCGGCGACGCCGCCTCGGGGCGCAGGCTCAGCCACAGGCGCGACGACTGCTGGCGGTCGACGTCGCCCAGCATCACGGCGTGGCCGCGGCTGGCCCAGTAGCCGGCCACATGGCTGGCCAGCGTGGACTTGCCCACGCCGCCCTTGGGATTGGCGATCACCACCACCGGCATGACGACTTCCTCCTGCTGCAAACGCGCCGGCGCCAATGGTAGCGGCTGCCGACGGCGCCACCCGGGCGCCCGACATCCATGATAAAAACCGGCTCTGGCGCTTGTGTGGCAAGCGCAAACAGCTATTGTTTTTGAAGCAACCCGGCATGACCACCCCGCCCCTCACCCTGGCCGATCAGGCCGCCCAGGCCGAACGCCTGCTGGATCCGGCCGTCTGGGCCTACCTGAACGGCGGCGCCGCCGACGAGCTGACCCTGCGCGCCAACCTCACCGCCTGGCAGCGTCTGCCCCTGTGGCCGCGCGTGCTGCGCCCGCTGGGCGGCGGCCACACCCGCAGCGTGCTGGCCGGGCGCGAGCTGGCCCACCCGATCCTGCTGGCGCCGGTGGCGCTGCAGCGGCTGGCCCACCCCGACGGCGAGCGCGCCAGCGCCCTGGCCGCCGCCGCCCAGGGCGCCGGCTATGTGCTGAGCACCCAGTCCAGCACGCCGCTGGAGACGGTGGCCCAGGCGGTGTTGGGCGATCCCGGCCGCGGGCCGCTGTGGTTTCAGCTTTACTGGCAGGCCGACCGCGGCTTCAACCGCGCCCTGGTGCAGCGCGCCGAAGCGGCCGGCTTCGAGGCCATCGTGCTGACCGCCGATGCCCCGGTGCAAGGCGTGCGCGACCGCGAGCGGCGCGCCGGTTTCGTGCCGCCGCCGGGCGTGCGCGCGGTACACCTGCAGGGCGCCCCGCTGGCCCCGCCGGCCGCCGACACCTACTGCGCCGGCCTGCCGGCGCACGCCCCGAACTGGGACGACCTCGCCTGGCTGCAGGGCCAGACCCGCCTGCCGCTGTGGCTCAAGGGTGTGCTGCACCCGCAGGACGCGCGCCAGGCGCAGGCCCTGGGCGTGGCCGGGCTGATCGTCAGCAACCACGGCGGGCGCACGCTGGACAGCGCCCCCGCCAGCGCCGACGCGCTGGTGCAGGTGCGCGCGGCGGTGCAGGACGCGCTGCCGCTGATCGTCGACGGCGGCATCCGGCGCGGCACCGACGTGCTCAAGGCCATCGCCCTGGGCGCGCGCGCGGTGCTGATCGGCCGCCCGGCCCTGCACGCCCTGGCCGCCGGCGGCGCGCTGGGCGTGGCGCAGATGCTGCGCCTGCTGCGCGACGAGCTGGAAATGGCGATGGCGCTGACCGGCTGCCGCACCCTGGCCGACGCCGGGCCGGCCCTGCTGACACCCACGGCGGCCTGATGCGCGAGTGGCGCCGTTGCCGATCGCCGATGACCAGCGACGAATCGCCTCGCCGGGCTTCGATGACGGGGTGCGCGTGCGCCATCCGGTGGTACGCGAACTGGCCTGAACCGCCCCGGCGCGACGGCTGCGCCCACTTCAGTTCCCCCAAGGTATTGACAATGAGAATGAATCGCATTTAATATGCGAACCCTCGGCCACCCCGCCCCAGCCCGCCATGATCGTCTGCGTCTGCAACTGCATCTCCGACAAGGAAATCGCTCGCCAAGCCCATGCCGGCATGGGGTTCGACGACATCCAGCTGGAACTGGGCGTGGCCACCTGCTGCGGCCGCTGCGAGGACTTCGCACGTGACCTGG
Organism: Rubrivivax sp.; assembly: GCA_020848515.1. GTDB lineage: Bacteria > Pseudomonadota > Gammaproteobacteria > Burkholderiales > Burkholderiaceae_C > Ottowia. The sequence goes on from JADLIA010000144.1 coordinate 6,718, forward strand.
TGGCCCAGTGCAGCGCCAGCCGGCCGGTGGCCGCGCTGCGCGACGCCGGCGGAGCGTCCGCCGGGCTGATGGAGGCGGTGTGACCCTGGTGTCGGCCCTGCTTCCCACCCTGGGCGCCCTGGGCCTGGTGCTGGGCGCCGCCTTCTGGGTGCTGCGCCGTTAGTTGTTTCGCCGTTGCCGCCAGCGCCCCGCGCGCCGGTGCGCGGCAACGACCCGCCTGCGTATCATGTCTTCCGCCTCGCTCACCCCGCCCCCCGCCATGTCACTGCCCGGCCGCCACACCGTCGTCGTGGGCAGCGTGCTGCTGATGCACGGGGTGGCGCTGTGGGCGCTGCACCAGGGGCTGCTGCGCCCGCCGGTGGAGCTGATCGTGCCGGCCCAGGTGCTGGCCGAATTCATCACCCCGCAGCCGGCGCCGCCGCCACCGGCACCGCCCCCGCCCGAACCGTCCAAGCCGACACCGGCGGCGGTCAAACCGGCCCCCCGGCCGACGCCGCGGCCGCGCCCGGCGCCACAGCCCCAGCCACAGCCGCTGGCGGTGCAGCAGGCGGCGCCCAGCGCCCCGGTGATGCCGATCGCCCCGCCCGAGCCACCGGCACCGGCGCCCGTGGCCGCCCCGGCACCCGCACCGGCGGCGCCGCCGACGCCACCGGCACCGCCTGCACCGCCGGCGGTGGTGCAGCCGTCGTCCAACGCGGCCTACCTGAACAACCCCAAACCCGCCTACCCGGCCATGAGCAAGCGTCTGGGCGAAAGCGGTCGCGTGGTGGTGCGCGTGCTGATCGGCCCCGACGGCCGGGCGCAGCAAGCCCACATCCAGCGCTCCAGCGGTTACGAGCGGCTGGACCAGGTGGCGCTGGAGACCGCGCGCGACCGCTGGCGCTATGTGCCCGGCACGCGCGGCGGCGTGCCCGAGGCGATGTGGTTCAACGTCCCGATCAATTTCGTACTGGAGTAACCAAGCCATGAACAATGAATTCGGCCTGCTGCACGTGTGGGCCCAGGGCGACTGGGTCACGCGCAGCGTGTTCGGCGCGCTGCTGCTGATGTCGGTCGCCTCCTGGGTGGTGATCGTGCTGAAGGCGCTCGGCCTGATGCGCACCCAGCGTCAGGCGGCGCGGGTGGAAGGCTTCTGGCATTCCAGCGACATCGCCGAAGGCCTGGCCAAGCTGGGCACGGGCGAAGCGAATCCGTTTCGCGCGCTGGCCATCGAGGGCCGCGAAGCCGCCGCCCACCACCGCGCCACGCAGGCGCAGTTGCACGATTCGCTGGACGTGAGCGACTGGATCTCGCGCGCGCTGCAGGGCAGCATCGACGCCACCGCCTCGCGCCTGCAGGCCGGGCTGGCGGTGCTGGCCTCGGTGGGTTCGACGGCGCCCTTCGTCGGCCTGTTCGGCACCGTCTGGGGCATCTACCACGCGCTGATGAAGATCGGCGCCGCCGGTCAGGCCAGCATCGACCAGGTGGCCGGCCCGATCGGCGAGGCGCTGATCATGACCGCGCTGGGCCTGGCGGTGGCGATTCCGGCGGTGCTGGGCTACAACGCCCTGGTGCGCGGCAACAAGACCCTGCTGATGCGCCTGGGCCGCTTCGCGCACGACCTGCACGCCTATTACGTGACCGGCTCGCGCGTCAACGGCAGTGGCGACGGCAAGGTGGTCGCCATGAAGAAGGCCTGAACACCATGGCCGGCTTCATTGCTCAGGACCATGACGAGGTGATGAGCGAGATCAACATGGTCCCGTTCATCGACGTGATGCTGGTGCTGCTGGTGATCTTCATCATCACCGTGCCGGTCATGAAGCACGCCGTCAACGTGCAGCTGCCGCGCGCCGCCAACGAAAAGGAAGTGGTGCAGCCACAGACCCTGCGCCTGACCGTGCAGGCCGACGGCAGCTACTGGCTGGACGGCCAGAAACTGGCCGACGACCAGCTGGGCACGCGCCTGCAGGCCGCCGCCGCGCAGCAGCCGCAGCCCGACCTGCACATCCGCGGCGACCGCGACGTGCGCTACGAGCGCGTGGCGCAGGCCATGGCGGCGGCGCAGCAGGCCGGGTTGTCGAAGATCGGCTTCGTCACCGAACCACCCCAGCGCACGCCATGAACGGCCAGACCGCCACCCTGACGCCCGCGCGCCGCGCCGCCGACACCACCCCGGCGCACCACGCACCGGATCGCCCGCGGCCAGCCGCCGAGGCTGCCGCGCCCGCCCCGCTGCCGAGCGAACAGCTGCTGCAGGGCCGCAAGACCATCGAGATCAGCCACAACGGCACGCTGTACCGGCTGCAGGCCACCAAGCTGGGCAAGCTGATCCTCACCAAGTAAGTAGGTTCATCGTGGGACGCGTCCGACCGACGCGCTTGTCGGAGCCAGCCAGGCCCTCACCCAGCCAGCTCTCTTTTTTCTCACGCCAAAACGCGCTCGGCGCTTGCCCATCAAGCGCCAACAGCCATCAAAATCAGAGCGATCAGGCGCTGCCGCGATCAGCGCTTGCGCACCCCGGACCACGGGTCCTCGCCGTCGGGCAGCGCCATCAGTGCGCTCAGACTCATCACGCCGGAGTCGGCGCTGCGCGAGTGGGCGAAGCCGGACGCGGCAAAACCGGACGACGCAAAGCCGGACGCCTTGAAGTCCGAGGCCGCCGGCTCGGCCGCCGGCACCGGCGTGCGCTGCGCAGCCAGCAGGCGCATGCGCAGGATTTCGGGCGGCGGAAGGCTGGCCAGCGCACCCTTGAGGCGCACCAGACGAACGCCTGCGCTCTTGAGCATGCGGTTCTTTTCGCTGGCGTCCCGATCCGGCCCGCCTGCGGCCGGGTCCTTGAAGGCGTCGACCTCGAACGCGAACAGCGGCTTGCCGTCGTCGGCGCAGACCAGGAAGTCGACCTGCTGCTCCAGCAGGCGCTGCTGGGCCGCCAGGCGGTCGCGCGTGCGCCGCACCGCCAGAAAGCTGGCCAGTCGCGGCCGGTACAGCACCACGCCGTCGCCGAAGGCCTGCTGCAGGTAGCGCAGCAGTTCGACCTGGCGCTCGGTGATCGCCGGGGTCTGGCCGAAGCGGTCGGCGCTGGCGTCGTAGTTTCGGGCGGCGCGCCCGCGGCGCCAGGAGCGGCGCACCATGGCCCACAGCAGCATCAGCGCCAGCAGCGCCACGCCGGTGCTGAGCAGGGGCAGCCAGGGCCCGCTGTGCTGGGTCAGCCAGCCGGGCCAGCCGTTGAAGATTTCTGAGTTCATGTTCCGACTCCCTGGAGCCCGCAGCTTACGCCGCGCGCGCGGGGGGCGCCATCCCCCCAATGGTGTAGGGACGCGGGCGCCGGATGGGCGCCAGGATTCCGATCAAAAACAGGCTCTGGCGCCCAACCACCAAGCGCCAGCAGCTATTTAAATAGTAGCGACTCTGAGGGCGTGCGACCGGCTCAGCTGCTGCGCGAGATGGTGATGGAGGGGAACTTGCTGGAATAGTCCTTGGCGCGGTCGGCGATGCGGATCGCCACCTGGCGCGCGATCGCCTTGTAGCTGGTGGCCACCTGGCCGTCCGGGTCGGCCACCACGCTGGGGCGGCCCGAGTCGGCCTGCTCGCGGATCTCCAGCGCCAGCGGCAGCGCGCCCAGGTACTCGATGCCCTTGTCGGCCGCGTAGCGCTTGCCGCCGTCGGCGCCGAAGATGTGCTCCACGTGGCCGCAGTTGGAACACACGTGCACCGCCATGTTCTCCACCAGGCCCAGGATCGGCACGCCGACCTTTTCGAACATCGCCACCCCCTTGCGCGCGTCGGCCAGGGCGATGTCCTGCGGCGTGGTGACGATGACGGCGCCGGTCAGCGGCACGCGCTGGCTCAGGCTGAGCTGAATGTCGCCGGTGCCGGGCGGCAGATCGACGATCAGGTAGTCCAGCTCCTTCCAGTGGGTCTGGCGCAGCAGCTGGTCGAGCGCCTGGGTGGCCATGGGGCCACGCCAGATGGTGGCCTGATCGGGGTCGACCAGAAAGCCGATCGAGATCACCTGCACGCCGTGGTTGGTCAGCGGCTCCATGGTCTTGCCGTCCAGGCTCTCGGGTCGGCCGCTGAGACCCATCATGATCGGCATGCTGGGGCCGTAGATGTCGGCGTCCAGGATGCCCACGCTCGCGCCCTCGGCGGCCAGCGCCAGCGCCAGGTTGACGGCGGTGGTGCTCTTGCCCACGCCGCCCTTGCCCGAAGCCACGGCGACGATGTTCTTCACCCCCGGCAGCAGCGGCACACCGCGCTGCACGGCATGCGCCACCACCCGGGTGATGATGTTCACCGATACGTTGCCGACCCCGCCGAGCGTGCGCACGGCCGCCACCAGCGCCTGACGCAGGGCAGGCATCTGACTGCGGGCCGGGTAGCCGAGCTCGATGTCGAAGGACACGTCGCCACCGCTGATCTGCAGGTTCTTCAGCTGTCCGGTGGAGACGAAATCCTGCTGGGTATTGGGGTCGAGCACGGTCGCCGCCGCGCGCCGCACGTCTTGCTCGAGGATGGTCATGGTGTTGGCCCGGTGTCGAATCAGCCGCTAGTCTAGTGCAGTGTTTCGCGCTGTCAGGTACTTGTGGCGAGTCGCCAAGGGGCCCGCTGCGCGGCGCGGTCGCCGCACCATGCCCGGGCCCGGCGCGAGGCCATCGCGCGCTTCTTCGGCTGGGGCGACACCTAAAATGATGGGTTTTGCCGCGCCCATCGCGCCCGCTGCCATGACCGCCCGCCAGCTCTTTGTCACCACCGCCCTGCCATACGCCAACGGCAAGTTCCACATCGGCCACATCATGGAATACATCCAGGCCGACATCTGGGTGCGCTTCCAGCGCATGATGGGCGCCGAGGTGAATTTCGTCGGCGCCGACGACGCGCATGGCGCGCCCATCATGATTGCGGCCGAAAAGGCCGGCAAGACGCCCGAACAGTTCGTGGCCGACATCGCCGCCGGCCGCCAGCAGTACCTGGACGGTTTTCTGATCGGCTTCGACAACTGGCACAGCACGCACAGCCCGGAAAACACCGCCATCTCGCAGGCGATCTACACCGACCTGAAGGCCGCCGGGCTGATCGAGAGCCGCACCATCGAGCAGTTCTACGACCCGCAGAAGGGCATGTTCCTGCCCGACCGCTTCATCAAGGGCGAGTGCCCCAACTGCCACTCCAAGGACCAGTACGGCGACAACTGCGAGGTGTGCAGCGCCGTCTACGCACCGACCGAGCTGATCGAGCCGTACTCGGCGCTCACCGGCGCCCGGCCCGAGCTGCGCACCAGCGAGCATTTCTTCTTCCGCCTGTCGGACCCGCGCTGCATCGAGTTCCTGCGCGGCTGGACCGAGCGCCTGCAACCCGAGGTGGCCAACAAGGTCCGCGAGTGGATCGAGCCGGGCGCGGACGGCCAGCCGAAGATGGGCGACTGGGACATCTCGCGCGACGCGCCGTACTTCGGCATCCCGATCCCGGACGCCCCGGGCAAGTACTTCTACGTCTGGCTGGACGCCCCCATCGGCTACCTGGCCAGCCTGAAGAACCTGCTGGACAAGCGCGGCCAGGACTGGGCCGCCTACATGGCCAACCCGGCGCTGGAGCAATACCACTTCATCGGCAAGGACATCATCACCTTCCACACGCTGTTCTGGCCCGCCATGCTCAAGTTCAGCGGCCGCAAGGTGCCCGACAACGTGTTCGTGCACGGCTTTCTGACCGTCAACAACGGCGAGAAGATGAGCAAGAGCCGCGGCACCGGGCTGGATCCGCTCAAGTACCTCGAACTGGGCATGAACCCCGAGTGGCTGCGCTACTACCTGGCCGCCAAGCTGTCGGGGCGCAACGAGGACGTCGATTTCAACGCCGACGACTTCATGGCGCGCGTCAACGCCGACCTGATCGGCAAGTTCGTCAACATCGCCTCGCGCGCGGCCGGCTTCATCAGCAAGCGCTTCGGCGGCCGGCTGGGCGAGGTCGCCCCCGACGGCGACCAGCTGCTGAGCCACCTGCGCGACGCCGTGCCCCAGCTCACCACGCTGTACGCCGAGCGCGACTGCGCCAGGGTGGTGCGCGAGGTGATGGCGCTGTGCGACCGCGTCAACGCCTACGTCGACCAGAACAAGCCCTGGGAGCTGGCCAAGCAGGCCGGCATGGAAGCGCGCCTGCACGACGTGTGCAGCTGCTGCATCGAGGCCTTCCGCATCCTGGCGATCTGCCTCAAGCCCATCCTGCCGCGGCTGGCGGCCGAGGTGGCGGTGTTCACCATGACGCCGCCCGAGTGCTTCGACGACGCCCTGCGCCCGCTGGGCGCGGGCGCGCAGATCGGCGAGTACAAGCACCTGATGCAGCGCGTGGACAGCAAGCAGCTGGATGCACTTTTTGAGCCTCCGGCGCCCGCCCCGCAAGCGCTGGCAGCTATTAAATCGATAGCTACCGAAAGCCCCCTCGTGCCGGGCGGCGAGGCGCTGGCGCCCACCATCGGCATCGACGACTTCGCCCGGGTCGATCTGCGCATCGCCCGCATCGTCGAGTGCCAGGCGGTCGAAGGCTCGACCAAGCTGCTGCGCCTGACGCTCGACGCCGGCGAGGGCCGCACGCGCAACGTGTTCAGCGGCATCGCCAGCGCCTACCGGCCCGAGCAGTTGCAGGGCAAGCTCACCGTGCTGGTGGCCAACCTGGCGCCGCGCAAGATGAAATTCGGCGTCAGCGAAGGCATGGTGCTGGCCGCCAGCCACGCCGACGAAAAGGCGCAGCCCGGCATCTTCGTGCTCGAGCCCTGGCCGGGCGCGCAGCCCGGCATGCGCGTGCGCTGAACGCGGCGCCGCGGCGGCGTACACTGACGCTGCCATGGCACGCCAGCCGATCCTGCCGCTTTCGCGCCGCCGCCGGTTCATGATCCGGCGGCATCACCATGGCCCACCGGGAAGGCCCTGAACACACCGCTTGCCTGCGTTGTCGCTCACGTCTTCCTGGAGTCGAACTTGGCCCTGGCTTTTTCCTTTCGTCCCCGTCTGCTCGATGCTCTGGTCGGCTATGACCGTGCGCGCTTCGTCAAGGACCTGGCCGCCGGCCTCACGGTGGCCGTGGTGGCGCTGCCGCTGGCCATGGCGTTTGCCATCGCCAGCGGGCTCAAGCCCGAGGCCGGCATCTTCACCGCCATCATCGCCGGCTTTCTGATCGCGGCGCTGGGCGGCAGCCGCGTGCAGATCGGCGGGCCGGCGGGCGCCTTCATCGTCATCGTCTACGGCATCGTCGAGCGCTACGGCGTGGCCAACCTGATCCTGGCCACGGCGCTGTCGGGCGTGCTGCTGTTCCTGATGGGGCTGCTGCGCCTGGGCACGCTGGTGCGCTTCATCCCGATCGCGGTGATCATCGGCTTCACCAACGGCA
>JADLIA010000145.1 GCA_020848515.1 Rubrivivax sp.
CCGTCGCCCTGCTCGCTCATGAAGCCCACGGCGTCATCGACCGAGAAGCCATAGGCGCTCATGCCCAGGTCGTCGTGGATCAGCTTGACGTAGGGGTTGAAGGCCAGTTTGGGGTTGGCCTGCACGGTGGCCTGGCGGTAGTTGTATTGCAGGTCTTCGATGTAGAGCGTCTGCACGTAGGCGTGGTCACGGCCGTTGACGGTGGTCTTGGCCAGTGGGTTGGCATCCGCGCCGCAGCCTTCGTTGAAGGGCACCCAGCCGTAGATGTGCTTGATGGCTTCCCAGAACTTGAACTCGGCCACGTGCGCCGGTATTTTGTGTGAGCCCTCGGGGTCGCCCACGCACTGCTGATTGGCGTACATCGCCAGGTACTGCCTGTGGTTCTGGGCGAAGAAGTCCTTGATGAGCACCATGTCATCGCGCATGGCCTGCGGAGCGGGGCAGTCCTGCGGGTACTTCTTGCTGGTGTATTGCGAGATGTCCTCGCTGCCCCAATCGACGCACGAACCCCACAGGTCCTGGATGTTCTGCACCGCCTGGCCCCACTGCATGCTGCGCTGGGCTTCGGGCGTGGCGCAACCGGCGTCTTTCTCAAGGCATTTCAACACCGTCAGTACGGGCGGGTTCTTGCCGTCGGCGGGCTTGACGGGCACGTCCGGGTCTTCCAGCAGGTAGCCGCCGCGCTGGGCGAAGATGTTGTAGCCGCCGGGCAGGCGCAGCTCGCTCATGTTGTAGAGCGGCCAGCCCTCACCCAGGTTGCCGGGCTGGACGAAGCTGCGCAGCGTGGCGCGGAAGTCGGACAGCTTCTTGGCCGAGCCGCTGTAACCGATGTAGGGGTTGCCGCGCACGCCGATGGCCACGGGCATGTAGACGTGATCGACGTAGGAGATGTTGTAGCCCACGTTCTCGGACTTGAGCAGCCGCGTGCTCTGCCCGGGCGGGATGATGGCGTCGCCGAAGGTGTATTCGGACAACTGGGCGAACACGTCCTCCTGGAATTGCACCGGGCTGGTGTAGGTGCTCAGGCTGCAGGTGGTGCCCACACCCTTGCAGTCCACGCTGGGGGGCGTGTCGGTGGGCTTGTCCTCGCTGCCGCGCAGGCGCTTGTTGCGGTCGGCCAGCAGCACGCGCCCGCCGTTCCACCAGGTGACGTATTTGCCGGACGAGAGTTCGCTGTAGAGCGGCAGCGTCAAGGTCACTTCCGAGCCGGGCGGAATGCCCTGGCCGTCGTTGACGTAGAGCTTGTAGACCGCGTCGGTGGCGATGAGCTCGTTGGTGCGCTGGCAGGCCATGACCCACTCGTTCTTGAGGTTCATGCTGGTGGCCAGCACGGGGTAGATCGGGCCTTCGGAGTTGTTGCGGATGGTGATGGTCTTGGGTTTGACCAGGACGTCCTGGTTGTCGTAGTCCTTGCAGACGATGGGCTTGTTGGCCGTGGGACCACCGCTGCCCGGTGGCGGGGTGGTCGAGACGGGGTCGTCGTCGCCGCCGCAGGCGGTCAGGGCAAGGGTGAGCGCCAGCGCAAGCGCGGCCGCTACGGGGGTTGGGTGACAGCAGTGGGCAGAAGAGACGGGCATTTCAGAGGCTCCTTGCTATGTTTGACGGGTGTGATGGGTCAGAGGGAAGGGGTGTCGGCTTCGCGGTCGAAACGCCCGTGTGTCAGGTCTTCGGCGTAGTACTCGATCTGCATGTGCGCGGGTTCGTCCGGCGCGAAACGGACGGCCGAGATGGAGCCCGGCGGGGCGTTTTCTCCCTGCAGATCGAACACGAACGAGTCGCCACTCCAGTGGCGCAGCTGGTGGTGCACCCTTGCCGGCCCGAGCACAAGGTCCAGGGTCTTGCCATCGGCGTTGGGGGTCACCTGGGCGCTGCCGTAGTACGCGTTGGTGTAGCGCCCGGCATAGCGGGCCAGGGGCTGAGGCGGTGCGGGCGCTTCCGGCGGCGGTTGTCCCGCGTGCTGACCCAGCGGCTGGTACAAGCCGCGCATCCTGCCCTGCATCACGGTCAGCCAGTCGGCGGTCAGCACGCCGTCCGCCGCGTCACCCAGGGCCAGTTCGCCAAAGGACAGGGCAATGGCCTCGGCCAGGCCGCGCGGCTGGGCGTTGGTGAGCACGGTGATGCCCAGCTTGGCCTGGGGCCACAGGATGAAGGCGGTGTGCGCCCCCAGCAGGAAGGCGCCCGAATGGGACACGCTGGGGTGGCCGTGTGGGTCGGGCCCGACGTTGAAACCGTAGCCGTAGGCGCCGCCGGGGCGCGCCGTCAGCGCCGCCTGCAGCGCGGCGGGGTCGAGCAGCTGCTTGCCCTGCCAGCGCCTCCCGGCCAGCACCAGCGCCATCCAGCGTGCCATGTCGGCCGCGCTGGCGCTGGCGCCGCCGGCCGGCGACTGGGCATCGGGCTGGCGCTGGGGCTGCTGCACGACGTAGCGGGCGGGATCGGCGCCGTAGCTGTCGTCACTCAGATCGGCCTGCACATGGCCCCAGGCGCGGTTGCTGCGCGCTTGCAGGTCGGCGTTGCGCGAGCTGGTGTGTGTCATGCCCAGTGGCTGGTACAGCGCCTGTTCGGACAGCGTGGCCCAGTCGGTGCCCAGGGACCGGGCCAGCGCCTCGGCGGCGGCGGTCAGGCCGAAGTTGGTGTAGGCGTAGCTGCCGTAGGGGTTGAGTGGCACCAGGCGCAGACGTGCCAGCACCTGATCGCGCGTGTAGCCCAGGTCTTCAAGCTGATCGCCCGCGTGGTCGGGCAGGCCGCTGCGGTGGGCGAACAGATCGCCCAGGGTCAGGCGGGCGTTGTCCTGCGCGTTGTGGTAGGCCAGTGCGAAGCCGGGCAGAAGCTGCTGGACGGTCGTGCTCCAGCCCGCACCGGGCGACATGCGCGCGGCCATGACGGTGGCGGCGAGCGACTTGGACACCGAAGCCAGAGGGAACGCCGTGTCGGCATCCACCGGGGCTGCTTCATCCACCCGGCGCACGCCGAAGCCGCGTGCGTAGACCGTGCGCCCGTCGTGCACCACCGACACGGCCACGCCGGGCACGCCGGTGCGCGCCATCCACTGCGGCACCAGGGTGTCGAGCCGCGCGGTGGCCTGACGCACGGAGGCATCGGAAGAATCGCCGCCGCCGCAGGCAACGGCGGTGGCAGCGGCCAGGGCCGCGGCGGCGAGGCGAAACAGGCGGGCCAGACCGGGGCGCATGGCTTGCTGGCGGCTCATGCCTTGTCGAACAGCTCGTCCAGCCAGTCCATCGACACGGCGGCGGAATAGGCCAGGTTGCCGGTCTGGCAGTGGCCGTCGGCGCCTTCCTCGGCGGTGAAGACGTGTCGCGTCACCGGGCCGCCGACGGCGTGCATGAAGCGCTCGGCCTGCGCCAGCGGCTCGGCGCCTTCGCCGGTGCCGACCAGGGCCAGCGCGGGGCAGCGGATGCGGCGCAGGCCGTCGTCGTCGACGCGAAATTCGCGCAGGCGCTGATAGGTGTGCTTGAAACTGTCCTGCCCCATGCGCACCATCAGGCTGCGCATCATTTCGCGGGTTTGCGGGGGAATGGCCGCGTCCGGGATCTGATCGATGTCGGCCAGGCGCACGTCCTTGTCGTCGGGCATGGCAGACGGGTCAAACCCGACGAACGAGATCATGTAGGCGTGCAGGTCGACGATGGGCGAGTTGGCGATCAGCGCGCGCACGCGCGGCTCGTGCGCGGCGATGCGGGTGGCGAAGTAGCCGCCGAAGCTGATGCCCATCAGCGCGATGCGGCGCGGGTTGGTTTCCGGGCGCTTGAGCACGTGCTCCAGCGCCAGCCGGCCGATCTGCTCGTATTCGGGCACGAAGGCCATGCGGGGATGAAAGCGCAGCGTGTCCATCTGCCCCGGGCCGGCGAACAGCATCAGGTGGTAGCCGCGCTCCAGCGCCGCGCGGCCGTAGGACAGCCAGGTTTCTTCCAGCGTGCCGTCGTAGCCGCTGATGATCATCAGCGTCTTGCCGGCGCGGCCTCGGGTGGCGCCAGAGCGCACGTAGTACGCGGGCAGCGGCGTGGCGCCCCAGGGCAGTGAGACCTCCTCGACGCCCGCGTCGTGGCCACGCAGGGCGGCCAGAAAGCATTCGCGGCTTTTCAGCCCCAGGCGCGCGTGCTCGGGGCTTTGCACGCCGCTGTAGTACTCGGCGGCGCGGTAGCTGTTGCACGCGACCAGGTACTGCTCGCGCGCGCTGATGGCGTGGCCGCGCTGCTCGCGCTCGCGCGCGTCGGCCTCCTGGCGCGCGGCGGCGGCGCTGAACGCTGCCACCCAGCTGGCCGGCACGCCGTTCTGTATGCGCCGCGCCAGCGCGAAGCACTCGCCCACCGACGCGCCGCCGTAGCGCGCCGTGCCCAGCTGGCGCATCAGCTGGAAGTCCATCTCGGCGTCGGCGAAGCCGGCCACGCGGGTGCTGCCGCGCTCCAGCTTGCTGGCGGGCTTGTCCTGCGCGGCCACGGGCAGGATCAGGCTGGTGGCGGCGGCGGCCATGAAGGCGCGGCGATGGGGGGCGTGCAGGCTCGGGTCGTGCATGATGATCGCTCTTTTATTGATAGCTGCTAGCGTTTGACTGGTAAGCGATAGATGCCAAAAATACTCAAAATTTTGCGGCGCAGAGCGGCCAGCCCCAGCAGCGCCGACAGCAGCAGCACGCCCCATTGCGACAGTGTGGGAATGGCCGCCGCGCCGCCCGCACCCAGCACGACGGGGGCGCCCGCGTCCACGATGCGGCCGTTGGTGGCGTCCAGGTCGTCGTCGCCCAAAGCGCCGTCGGTCAGGGTCAGCACCACGGTGTTGCCACTGATAGCGGCGCGGGGGTAGGCATACCAGCCTGCCGCCGCGCCGGGGCGCGGCCCGTGCTTCCAGAAGCGTGCGCCGGCGGGCAGTGGTTGCGGGTAGGTGATGGTGATCTGCACCGTGCTGCCGGGTGTGCAGCCGTCGAGCACGAAGTCGAACGGATCCGCCGCCAGCGTGACGTGGGTGGGCGGCGCGGGCAACGCGGCGGCGCTGATGAAGCCCGCTTTGGCAAAGCCGCAGGTGCTGCCGCCGCCGGTCGCGGTGACTTGTGCTGTCTCGCTGGGGTTGCTGGGCACAGGCAGCGGCGGCGTGGTGGCGGGGCCAGGCGTGCGGTAGTCGTCCCCGCCGCGCACCAGGCGCAGGGCCTGCGGGGCGGTCTTGGCGCTGGGGCTGGAGCTGCCGTCGGCAAAATCCACGCCCCATGCCTGCGCCGGGGCGGGGTGGTAGCTGGTGGACGACCAGAACGCGCCGGTGCCGGGCACCGCCAGATCGACGGTGGATTCCAGCTCGGTGCGGTTGGGCACGCGCCAGTCGCTGTGGCCCTGGTGGCCTGCGTTGTTCGCCTGCTCTGCGGCTTGCAGGGCCTGCTGCCAGGTGAGCGCTGCGGGCGTACCGGTGCAGGCATGGCCCGCTGCCGTCTGGCCCCAGGCGCAGGTGTCCCATTGCAGCGGCTCGGCGTGGGAAAAGGCGGCGGCCAGGGCTGCGGGGAGCAGCAGGAACTTCAAGCCTTTTTGGCCCGTAGCGCCCGTCTGGCAAGCGCAAGCAGCTTTGTTTTTTATAGCGCCCATCATTTCACCTCGTAGATTTCAATGCTCACGCTGGCGGGCGCGCTTTCGTTGCCATCCACGTCCACCACCGTATAGGTGAAGGTGTCGGAGCCGACGAAGGTGCTGCTGAAGGGCACGTAGCAGATGGTGGTGGCGAAGAAGCCCCAGGGGCTGACGGTGCCGGGCACGGGCGCGCGGTGGCCGGTGATGCCGATGTGGCCGGGCACGGAATCCACCGTGTCGCCCAGGGGCACGCTGATGCCGCTGGTGGATGTGGTGGAGGCGGCGGATTTGGTGGACAGGGCGGCGGCGCTGGCGGGGCTGGGCACGACCCTGGCGGCGGCTTGCGTGCCCACCTTCACATAGCCGGTCTTGGGCAGCACGTAGTCAAAGCTGCCGCGTGCGCTGGCAAAGCGGATGGCCTCGTCGCCGTCGGGCGTGAGGCGCGCCACGTAGTCGGTCAGGAAGCCTTTCGTCGGGTACGCCGTGACGCGGAACAGCGGCTCGTAGCGCAGGGGGTAGGTGACGCTCACCGTGGGGTCGGTGTCGATGTCCTGCGCGTGCATGGTGACGGGGATGCAGGCCGCCTTCCACGGGTGCTTGATGGGTACGTCGAAGGCGAAGGGCACGGGCGAGATGGCGATGTCGAAGGTCTTGACGGTGGTGTCCACGCCGCCGCCTGCGGTGCCGCCGTCGTCTTGCAGCGTTACTTCCACCCGCACGCGCCCGGCGGCGGAGGCCCAGTAGAAAACGTCTTTCACCGGCCATTGATCCTGGGGGAGGTGCGGGTCATAGATGGGCAACTGGCCTTTGGGGTGGATGCGGTGCTCCACGGTAAAGGTCAGATCGCCCGTGGCCAGGTCGATGGCGGGGGGCACGTCGAAGGTCAGCGTCTTTTCGCCCGGCACGGGCAGCAGGCGCACGGTGGCGGTGAGCTGCTGCCCGGCCTCGCGCGCCGGGCCGGGGCTGATGCCAGTGGCCCAGCCGGGGTAGCTGCGCGGGCCGGGCATTTCGTTGTTGGACAGCACGATTTCCGCCGCACCCAGGGTGATGGTGGGCGGCTGGTTGACGGGGCGTACGGCCAGGCGGGCGGGGTGAGATTCGGCTTGGGCAATGTGGCGGGTGTTGCCGTCGGTGAAATCCACGGCCCAGGCGTTGGTGCCCTGCACGTCGCTGCTCCAGTAGGGGGCGTTTTGGGTGTTGGGCAGTGTGCTGGCGGGGTGGCTGGTGCCGTGGTGCACGGTGGACAGCAGCTCGCGCCGCGTGGGCAAGCGCCAGCCGCTGGCGATGCCGCAGCGGCTGTAGGCCATGCCGTTGAAGCTGGCCCAGGGCGCGGGGGCCAGGGTTTCGTCGGCCCAGGTCAGGCCGGTGATGTTGTCTTGCACGCAGCCGCTGTCGGCGGTCAGGCGGAACGCGGGTGCACCCGCCTGTGCATCGCGGCCAAAGCGGCCATCCTGGCCGGGGTGGTCTGAAACGGCGTTGCAGGCGATGGCGGTGCCCGCACTGTCGGTGCAGGCGGTCTGGCCGGTGTCGTTGAGCTGGGCGTGGGCGAGCGCGGGCAGCAGCAACCAAAGCAATGACGCGGCAAGCCGCGACACAGAAGGCATGGCCGGATGGAAGACTATGTTATTCATAGCTGAAAACCCGTGTTGGGAACGCGCGGACTCCCAAAACACCAGAAGTCCAGCAGCTCCGGGCGCGTATGTTGAAAAGTGTAAGAACCGCCCTGCGCGCCGCCGCCACGGCCTTGGGTGCGGGCGTCCCAGGTGTGGTGAATGCGTCCCGCGTCCCTACAATGCGGGCCATGTCCACGCCTGCGCCGCACGCCCTGCTGGCCCGCTTCAGCACCCGCGATGTCGAGCCCGATCTGCGTCGGCAGGCCTGGCACGAGATCGCCCACCGCTGGGTGGATTTCAGGCCTGCGCCGGATGTGCCACTGGATGCCGAGCTGACCCTCCTGTCCAGCGACGTGTGCACCCTCGGGGCCACCCGCTCGTCGGCCTACGAGATGCGTACCGGCTCGCGCCGCGCCGAACGCGATGACATGGTGGTGCTGACGCTGATGCAGTCGGGCGAACTGGTACCCGAAGCCTTTTCCCGCAAGGGAGCAGGCGCCCTGAGCCTGTGCGCGCCGCGCGAGATGGGCGCGTTTCTCTGGGGGCAGGATGCGCGTCAGGCTTTTCTGACGTTGCCGCGCAGCGATGTGGTCGCCGCGCTCGGGCACGAGCCACACACCGCGCTGCTGACGGCGCACTGCGCGCTCGCTCCTGCGCTGGCCAGCCAGATGAACCACGTGGCCTTGCTACTGGGGCAGAGCGGCCGGGTGGTTGCCGAGGAATACGCCGGCCTGCTGGAGGCCACGCGCGCGCTGGCGCTGCTGGCGCTGCGCAATCTGGGTCGCCAGGGCGCCGTCGTGGACCTGCCCGACCGGACCGAAAGCCTGCACGCCGGCCGCCGTGCCGCGGCGCTGCGTTTCATGGAATTGCATGCTCACCGACATGAACTGGACGCTGCCGCCATCGCGCGCGGCGCGGGCTGCTCGCGCACACGCCTGTATGAAGCGTTTGCCGCGCAGGACCAGACTGTGATGGGGGCGCTGCGCGAGCTGCGCCTGCAACGCGCCCGGGCGCTGCTGGAGCAGGGTGCGCGGCTGCACGTGGGGGCGCTGTCCTGGCGCTGCGGCTTCGCTGACCAGTCGGCCTTCAGCAAGCTGTTTCGCGCCCGCTTCGGCCTGACGCCGACCGAATGGCACGTGCGCGCAGCGGTCAGGGGCGCGGTGCCGTGACCACCAGCCCCGCGCCTTGCGTGCGGGAGCACTGGTCTTCCGCCGAGGTCGATCCGGCGATCCGGCTGGACTATTGGCGCGACGTGGCGCACAACTGGGTGGATGTGCAGCCGCTGTCGCCGGGCGACCAGCTGGAGGCGTCGTGGTCGCTGCTGCGCGGCGAGAGCAGCTTTTTCGGCACCAAGCGATCCACCGCCTACGAGATGCGCACCCATGCGCGCCATGTTCCACCGGGCGAGGATATGGTGGTGCTGTCGCTGCTGGAGGCCGGTGAGATGCGGCTGAACGCGGCGCCGGGCGAGCACCAGCGCGTGACGGCGGGCATGCTGGGCATGTACGCGCCGCGCCAGGATGCGTGTTACCGCTGGGGTGAGGGCGCGCGCCAGACCTATCTGGCGCTGCCGCGCAGTGTGGTGGTGGGCGCGCTGGGCCGTGAGCCGGGCAATCTGCTGCTGGCGCCGCAGCAGTGCGCGCTGGCGCCGGTGCTGGCCAGCCAGCTCACGCACCTGGGGCTGCTGGCACGCCAGCCCGCCCGGGTGGGTGCAGAGGAATACGCGGGCCTGCTGAACGCGACGTGCGCGCTGGCCCTGCTGACGCTGCGCAACCTGGGGCGCCAGGGCGACGCGGGCGATCTGCCCGATGTGACCGAAAGCCTGCACGCCGGCCGTCGCGCCGCGGCGTTTCGCTTCATGGAAAGCCAAGCGCACCGGCACGATCTGGATGCCGGCGCCATTGCGCGCGGCGCGGGCTGTTCGCGCACGCGGCTGTACGAGGCGTTCGCCGAACAGGACCGGTCGGTGATGGACACGCTGCGCGAGATCCGCCTGCAACGCGCACGCACCCTGATCGAACGCAGCGTGCGCCTGCATGTGGGTCTGGTGGCCTGGCGCTGTGGCTTTGCCGACCAGTCGGGGTTCAGCAAGCTGTTCAAGGCGCGTTTCGGCATCACGCCATCAGAGTGGCACCGCTGGGCGCAGGCCAGGCAGAGCGGTTGAGGCCAGAGCCGCGCTCGATGGCCCTTTTTGAATAAAAAATGGCGCCAGCTGGCGCCTGTCTTGCGCGGCCAGCTATCAATAAATAA
>JADLIA010000146.1 GCA_020848515.1 Rubrivivax sp.
GCCCAGCCCGCGCATCATCATCTGCGTGCCCTGCGGCTCGACCCAGGTCGAGCGCCGCGCCATTCGCGAATCGGCCCTGGGCGCGGGCGCCAGCGAGGTCTATCTGATCGAAGAACCCATGGCCGCGGCCATCGGCGCCGGCCTGCCGGTGAGCGAGGCCAGCGGCTCGATGGTGGTGGACATCGGCGGCGGCACCACCGAAGTCGGCGTGATCAGCCTGGGCGGCATGGTCTACAAGGGCAGCGCCCGCGTGGGCGGCGACAAGTTCGACGACGCCATCATCAACTACATCCGCCGCAACTACGGCATGCTGATCGGCGACCCGACGGCCGAGCTGATCAAGAAGGAGATCGGCAGCGCCTTCCCGGGCAGCGAGGTGCGCGAGATGGAGGTCAAGGGCCGCAACCTGTCCGAGGGCGTGCCGCGCAGCTTCACCATCAGCAGCAACGAGATCCTCGAAGCGCTCACCGAGCCGCTCAACAACATCGTCTCCGAAGTCAAGAAGGCGCTGGAGGAAACCCCGCCCGAGCTGGGCGCCGACATCGCCGAGCGCGGCATGATGCTGACCGGCGGCGGCGCCCTGCTGCGCGACCTGGAGCGTCTGCTGGCCGAGGAAACCGGCCTGCCGGTGCTGGTGGCCGAGGAGCCGCTGACCTGCGTGGTGCGCGGCTGCGGCCTGGCGCTGGAGCGCATGGAGCGGCTGGGCAGCATCTTCACCAGCGAATGACGCCGCGTCCCGGTGGCCGCAGGTGGCCGGCGCGCCCGCCGCCACGCCCCGGCCTGCCGCCGACGCCGCCCGCACGCTCCGCCGCTTCATGCAAAAACTGCTTCTGGCGCTTTACCGGCGTGCGCAAATAGCTCTTATTAATGTAGCATCGCGTCTGTCCCGACCGATGTCGGCCTGACCCGCCATGCCGCTCGACACGCTCGACCGCACGCCGCCGCCCTTCTTCAAGCAAGGGCCGTCGGCGCTGTCGCGGCTGGTCTTCTTCAGTGCGCTGGCGCTGTTCCTGATGGTGGCCGACGCGCGCTTTCACATCGTGCAGCCGCTGCGCGCGGCCATCGCCACCGTGCTCTACCCGGCCCAATGGCTGGCGCTGCAGCCGGTGCAGATGGTGCGGCAGCTGACCGGCTACATGACCGACCTGAAAACCGCGCGCGCCACCGAGGAGGCGGCGCGGCGCAAACTGGCCGAGCAGTCCGAGCGCGCCGGTCAGGTCGAGCAGCTGTTGCTGGAAAACACCCGCCTGCGCGAGCTGCTGGAGCTGCGCCAGCGCGTGCAGGCGCCGGGCATGGCGGCGCAGGTGCTGTACGACGCCACCGATCCCTACAGCCGGCGCGTGGTGATCGACAAGGGCCAGCTGCAGGGCGTGCAGCCGGGCTCGCCGGTGCTGGACGAGTCCGGCGTGCTGGGCCAGGTCACGCGCGTCTACCCCTTCGTCAGCGAAATCACCCTGCTGATCGACCGCGAGCAGGTGATCCCGGTGATGAACGCACGCACCGGCACGCGCAGCGTGGCTTATGGTGACCCGGCGCCGCACGGCGGCGCCATGGAGCTGCGCTACATGTCGGTCAACGAGGACGTCAAGGAAGACGATCTGCTGGTGACCAGTGGCGTGGACGGCGTGTATGCGCCCGGCCTGCCGGTGGCGCGCGTGACCACGGTGGACCGGCGCAGCGACACCTCGTTTGCCCGCATCCGCTGCCAGCCGCTGGCGCGGCTGCAGGGGGTGACGCACGTGATGGTGCTGGCGCCGCTGACGCCCCAGGTCGCCGAGGGGCCGACCGGCGCCGCCACCGCCGACCCCGGCGCGCCGACGGCCGCCAGCGCACCCGCCCAGGCCTCGGCGCCCGCTTCGGCAGCCGCCTCGGCAGCGGCTTCCGCCCCCGCCGCGCCGCGCCGGCGCGCCGCCACCGGAGGCCGCCCATGATCCTGCCGCGCGGTCAACCCCTGCTGCTGCCGGCCCACCCCGGGTTCATCTGGGGCAGCCTGCTGCTGGCGCTGATGCTCGACCTGCTGCCGCTGGGCCGGGTGCCCTGGATGCCTGACTTCCTGGCGGTGGTGCTGGTGTTCTGGAGCATCCACCAGCCACGCCGCGTGGGCCTGAGCGCGGCCTTCGTGTTCGGACTGGTGCTGGACGTGCACCAGGCTTCGCTGCTGGGCCAGCACGCGCTGGCCTACGCGGTGCTGATCTACCTGGCCATCATGGTGCACCGGCGCATCCTGTGGTTCGCGGTGCCGGCGCAGGCGCTGCAGATGCTGCCGCTGTTCGCGGCGGCGCACGCCATCACCCTGGTGCTGCGGCTGATCGGCGGCGGCATCTTTCCGGGCTGGTCGGTGCTGCTGGCGCCGCTGCTGGAGGCCCTGATGTGGCCGATCGTCAGCTGGCTGCTGCTGGCGCCGCAGCGCCGCGCGCCCAACCCGGACGCCAATCGCCCGCTGTAGGTGGTTTCGTGGTCAAATACCGCTTTCGCGCTTATCTGGCAAGCGCAAGCAGCTATGCATTTAATAGCATTCGGGACATGATGGCACGGCACTGGAGGCGCGCGACCCTGGCACACCGGGCCCCGGGCGGCCCACACGCTCGGCGGCACGGCGGGCCTGCGCCCGCGAGGCAGGCGGCACCATGACCGAACTGCGCAACGTCGAAGCCGAGCTGATGCGCTTTCGCATCCGGCTGGCGGTGGTCGCGCTGGCGGTGCTGCTGGCCTTCGGCCTGCTGGGCTGGCGCCTGTACCAACTGCAGGTGGCGCGCCACGACGAACTGGCGCGTCAGGCCGAATCCAACCGCACGGCGGTGGTGCCGGTGGTGCCGCACCGCGGCCAGATCACCGACCGCCACGGCGTGGTGCTGGCCACCAACTACAAGGCCTACACGCTGGAGATCACACCTTCGCGCACCGGCCGCGGCATCGACGACACCATCGACGCGATCGCCCAGGTGATCGAAGTCACGCCACGCGACCGGCGCCGCTTCAAGCGCCTGCGCGAGGATTCGCGCAGCTTCGAATCGCTGCCGATCCGCACCCGCCTGACCGACGAGGAGGTGGCGCGCTTTGCCGCCCAACGCTACCGCTTCCCCGGGGTCGAAATCAAGGCGCGGCTGTTTCGCAACTACCCGCTGGGCGAAACCGGCGCCCATGTGATCGGCTACATCGGCCGCATCAACCCGAAGGAAAAGGAGCGCATCGAGGATTCGGACGACGCGGCCAACTACCGCGGCACCGACCACATCGGCAAGCTCGGCATCGAGGCCAGCTACGAAAAGCTGCTGCACGGCACCACCGGCTGGGAGCAGATGGAGACCTCGGCCGGCGGCCGCGCCGTGCGTCGCCTGGGCAGCCACCCCGCCACCCCGGGCGAGGCCATCCGGCTGACCATCGACATCCACCTGCAAAAGCTCGTCGAAGACATGTACGGCGAGCGCCGCGGCGCGCTGGTGGCGATCGACCCGACCAACGGCGAAGTGCTGGCCTTCGTCAGCAAGCCGAGCTTCGACCCCAACCTGTTCGTCGAAGGGATCGACCACGAAAGCTGGGACGAACTCAACAACTCCATCGACAAGCCCCTGCTCAACCGCGGCCTGCGCGGCACCTACCCGCCCGGCTCGACCTACAAGCCCTTCATGGGACTGGCGGCGCTGGAAACCGGCAAGCGCGCCCCGGGCAGCGTCACCATGGACGGCGGCTCCTGGACCTTCGGCGGCCACACCTTCCGTTCCGGCCACGCGCTCGGGCCGGTGGACCTGCACCGCAGCATCGTCAAGTCCAGCAACGTGTACTACTACCAGCTGGCCAACGACATGGGCGTCAACGCCATCCACGACTTCATGAAGCCGCTGGGTTTTGGCCAGATCACCGGCATCGACCTGCCTGGCGAAGCGCGCGGCGTGCTGCCCTCGACCGACTGGAAGCGCACCACCTACCGGCGCCCCGAGCAGCAGAAGTGGTACGCCGGCGAAACCATCTCGCTGGGCATCGGCCAGGGCTACAACAACTTCACCATCCTGCAGCTGGCCAGCGCCACCGCCACGCTGGCGGCCGGCGGCGTGCGCCATGTGCCGCACCTGGTCAAGGCCCGCCAGGACGCGGTGAGCCTGCAGCTGCATGAGCTGCCGCAGCCGGCTGCCCAGCCGCTGGGCTACCGGCCCGAGCACGTGGCGCTGGTCAGGCGTGCCATGGTCGGCGTGACGCAGGAGGGCACCTCGCGCGCGGTGTTCGTCGGTGCGCCCTACCTCTCGGGCGGCAAGACCGGCACCGCGCAGGCGGTGACCATCGGGCAGAAGAGCCGCTACAACGCCGCCAAGCTGGCCGAGCACCAGCGCGACCACTCGCTCTACATCGCCTTTGCGCCGGCCGAACAGCCGCGCATTGCGGTGGCGGCCATCGTCGAAAACGCCGGCTTCGGGGCCGCCCACGCCGCGCCGCTGGTGCGCCGCGTGATGGACTACTGGCTGGCCGGCGTCTACCCGAGCGAAGCCGACATCGCGGCGCTGCAGCGCGGCCAGGCCAGCGCCCCCATCGGGACGCCGCGGCGCGTGGCCGAAGTCACCGCCGCCGCGCCCAGCGCAGCGCCCTGACGCCGCCGGCGGCCCGGCCGCCCCAACGGCGGCGCACCGGCCCGATGCCTACCGGTCACCGCTGCCCGAAGCCACCACTGACGCGCCGGCATGGCGTCGCGTGGTTGTGCTCTGGCGCGCCGAGCGAATGCGAGCGCCTCCAACTGCGTTGAACCTAGAAACCGCAGTTGACCGCTTGCAACCCTTGGAGGTGCCGCATGAACTCTGACCTTGCACCACTTGGGAGCCTTCACCTTCTGGGTGAAGGCGCTATGCACCTGCCGTTTCTAGGTTGAACCGGCCTAATGCCTTGATTGAAACTATTGATTGTTCATATCAATGCATGAGACCTATCATGACCTCAGCCTTCCACCGCCCCACCCATTTCCTCCAAGGAGTCGACCATGAGCCAAGATTCGCGCCGCTGCCCCGTCACCCACCTGACCACCGACTTCGGCGCCCCCGTGCCGACGAATCGTGACAGCCTGACCGCAGGCCCACGCGGCCCGCTGCTGGCCCAGGATGTGTGGCTCAACGAAAAACTCGCCAACTTCGTGCGCGAGGTGATTCCCGAGCGGCGCATGCATGCCAAGGGCTCGGGCGCGTTTGGCACCTTCACGGTCACGCACGACATCACGCGCTACACCCGCGCCGCGATCTTCAGCCAGGTCGGCAAGAAGACCGAGATGTTCGCGCGCTTCACCACCGTGGCGGGCGAGCGCGGTGCGGCCGACGCCGAGCGCGACATCCGCGGCTTTGCCCTCAAGTTCTATACCGAGGAGGGCAACTGGGACATGGTGGGCAACAACACGCCGGTGTTCTTCATCCGCGACCCGC
>JADLIA010000147.1 GCA_020848515.1 Rubrivivax sp.
ACCGCGTGCGGAAACGGCACGAACAGCGCCGCCGCGCCGATGGCGGCGATCTCGGTCACGGTGGTGGCACCGGCGCGGCAGATCACCAGATCGGCCTCGGCCAGGGCCTGCGCCATGTCGTCGATGAAAGGCAGCAGCTCGGCCTGCACGCCGGCGGTGGCGTAGTTGGCACGCAATGCGTCGATCTGGCGCGCGCCGCTCTGGTGACGGACCTGCGGGCGCGCGTCGGGCGGCAGCAGGGCCAATGCGCGCGGCACCACGTCGTTGAGCGCCTGCGCGCCCAGGCTGCCGCCGACCACCAGCACACGCAGCGGCCCGTGGCGACCGGCAAAGCGCTGCGCCGGTGCGGGCTGGGCGGCGAACTCCGGGCGCAGCGGGTTGCCGATCCAGCGCCCCTTGCGCAGCACCTGCGGGAAGGCCGTGAAGACGCGGTCGGCCACGCCCGCCAGTACCCGGTTGGCCATGCCGGCGACCGAATTCTGCTCGTGCAGCACCAGCGGCTTGCCCAGTGCCACACCCATCAGGCCGCCCGGGAAAGTGATGTAGCCGCCCAGGCCCACCAGCACGTCGGGCCGCACGCGCCGGATCACGCCGATGCTCTGCGCAAACGCCCGCAGCAGGCGCAGCGGCAGCAGCGCCAGCGTGACCAGGCCCTTGCCGCGCACGCCGCCGAAATCGATCGCCTCGAACGGGTAGCCCCGCGGCGACACCAGTTGCTGCTCCATGCTGCCCGGCGCGCCCAGCCAGTGCACGCGCCAGCCGCGCGCGCGCAGACCGTCGGCCACCGCCAGCCCCGGGAAGATGTGCCCCCCGGTGCCGCCGGCCATCACCAGCGCACATTTCTGCTTCATGCGCGGCCTCCATGCATCAGGCGACGGTTTTCCACGTCCACGCGCAGCACGATGGCGATCGCCACCATGTTGGCCAGGATGGCCGAACCGCCGTAGCTCATGAAGGGCAGCGTCAACCCCTTGGTCGGCAACGCACCCAGGTTGACGCCGATGTTGATGAAGGCCTGGAACCCGAGCCACAGGCCGATGCCCTGCGCCACCAGGCCGGAGAACACGCGGTCCAGCGCGATCGCCTGGCGGCCGATGTGCATGATGCGGCGGGTCAGCCAGAAGAACAGAAAGATCACGCACACCAGGCCGACCAGCCCGAACTCCTCGCCAATCACCGCCAGCAGAAAGTCGGTGTGCGCTTCGGGCAGCCAGTGCAGCTTCTCGATGCTGCCCCCCAGACCGACACCGAAGATCTCGCCGCGCCCGATGGCGATCAGCGCGTGCGACAACTGGTAGCCCTTGCCCAGTGCATGGTCCTCGCTGAATGGATCGAGGTAGGCGAAGATGCGCTCGCGCCGCCAGGGCGAAGCCCAGATCATGACCGCGAAGGCCACCACCAGGATGGCCGCGATGAGAAAGAACATGCGGGCGTTGACGCCACCCAGAAACAGGATGCCCATGGCGATGACCGCGATCACCAGGAAGGCGCCCATGTCGGGCTGCGCCAGCAGCAGCAGCCCGACCACGCCGACCGCCACGCCCATGGGCAGCACGGCGCGGAAGAAGCGCTCCTTGACGTCCATCTTGCGCACCATGTAGTCGGCCGCATACAGCAGCACGGCCATCTTGGCCAGCTCGGACGGCTGGAAATTGATCGGACCGAGCGAGATCCAGCGTCGCGCGCCGTTCACCACCGTGCCGACATGCGGGATCAGCACCGCGATCAGCAGCCCCAGCGCGCTGACGAACAGCCAGGGCGCGACTTTTTCCCACCAGTCCATGCGCACCTGAAAGGCGATCAGGGCCGCGACGAAGGACAGCACGATCCAGAACGCGTGCCGCAGCACGAAATGGCCTGGCGCATACCGGCTGAAGCGCGGGTTGTCAGGCAGGGCGATGCTGGCCGAATACACCATCACCAGACCCCAGGCCAGCAACGCCACGCACACCCAGATCAGCGACTGGTCGAACCCCAGCACGCGCGTGGGCGTACTGGTGGTGCGCGCATAAGGCATGCCGCCGATGCGCACCGGCAGCTCGTCCATCTGGCGCGCGCGCGCGGCGCGCCGCTTCTTGCCGCCGTCCGACGGCATCGGCGCAGTGGCGCTCATGCCAGCACCTCCAGCTCCACCCCCGCCGCCAGCGCCTGCTCACGCACCGCGGCGCGGAAGGCATCGGCGCGCGCCACGTAGTTGGCGTACATGTCCAGGCTGGCGCAGGCCGGCGACAGCAGCACCGCATCGCCCGCCTGGGCGCGCGAGCGCGCCAGGGCCACGGCGGCACCCATGTCCTCGGCCGACAGCAGCTCCACCCCGGCCTGCTGCAGCGCCGCGTGCACCTGGGGCGCGTCGCGCCCGATCAGCACCGCCGCGCGCGCGAAGCGCGACACCGGCGCCGCCAGGGGAGAAAAGTCCTGCCCCTTGCCGTCGCCGCCCAAAATCACCACCAGCCGGCGCTCGGCACCCAGGCCTTCCAGCGCCGCCACCGTGGCCCCGACGTTGGTGCCTTTGCTGTCGTCGAAGTACTCGACGCCCTCCAGCACACCGACCGACTCCACCCGGTGCGGTTCGCCCCGGTACTCGCGCAGGCCGTACAGCATGGGGCCGAGCGCGCCGCCGGCGCTGCTGGCCAGGGCCAGCGCGGCCAGTGCGTTGACGGCATTGTGGCGACCGCGGATGCGCAGCGCGTCGGCCGGCATCAGGCGCTGCAGGTGCAGTTCGAGCTCGGCGTCCTTGCGCCGGCGCTGGGTCTCGTCGGCCTCCTGCGCGCGCACCAGCCAGGCCATGCCCGACACCATCTCGATGCCGAAGTCGCCCGGCGCATCGGGCAGGTCGGCGCCGAAGGTAACGACGCGGCGCGGCGTCGGCCGCGGGCCCTTGAACGACCTGGCCGGCACCGCCGGCCGCATGCCGATCACCACCGGATCGTTGCGGTTCAGCACCATCACGCCGTGCTCGCCGAAGATGCGCGCCTTGGCGGCGGCGTAGCTCGCCATGTCGCCATGCCAGTCCAGATGGTCCTGCGTGACGTTGAGCACCGTGGCCGCGGTGGGCTCGAAGCCGGCCACGCCATCGAGCTGGAAGCTCGACAGCTCCAGCACCCAGACCTCGGGCAGCGCCTCGCCGTCGAGCCGCGCCTGCAGCGTGTCGAGCAGGCTGGGACCGATGTTGCCGGCCACCGCCACCGACGGGCCGGCGCGCTCGACCAGCTGTCCGGTGAGCGCCGTCACCGTGGTCTTGCCGTTGGTGCCGGTCACCGCCAGCAGCCTGGGCTGATAGCCGCGCGCCTGCCCAAGCTCCTGCAGCGCCTGCATGAACAGCTCCAGCTCGCCGCCGACCGGCAGGCCCCGCTCGCGCGCCGCCTGCACCAGCGTGGCGATGCTGGCAGGTGCCAGCCCGGGACTGCGGTAGACGGCGCGCACGCTGGCGTCTTCGAGCAGCGTGGCGTCGAGCGCGCCACAGATGAAGCGGGCGGCCGGCAGGCACTCGCGCAGCGCGGCCAGCTGAGGCGGCTCGGCGCGCGTGTCGGCCACCGTGACCGAGGCGCCCTGACGGGCACACCAGCGGGCCATGGCCAGGCCCGACAGGCCCAGGCCCAGCACCAGCACGTGACGATCTTGCAGCAGGTTCATCGGCTACCTCAGCTTGAGCGACGACAAACCTGCCAGGCACAGCAGCATGGTGATGATCCAGAAGCGCACCACCACCTTGGTCTCGGCCCAGCCGTTCTTCTCGAAGTGGTGGTGCAGCGGCGCCATCTTGAGCAGGCGCCGGCCTTCGCCGTAGCGCCGCTTGGTGTACTTGAACCAGCCCACCTGCAGCATCACCGACAGCGCCTCGACGACGAAGATGCCGCCCATGATGGCCAGCACGATCTCCTGCCGCACGATGACGGCGATGGTGCCCAGCGCCCCGCCCAGCGCCAGCGCGCCGACATCGCCCATGAAGACCTCCGCCGGGTGGGCGTTGAACCACAGGAAGGCCAGTCCGGCCCCGGCCAGTGCGGCGCAGAAGATCAGCAGTTCGCCCGTGCCCGGAATGTGCGGGATCAGCAGGTAGCGCGCATACACGGCGTTGCCGGTGACGTAGGCAAACACACCCAGTGCCGAACCGACCAGGATCACCGGCATGATGGCCAGGCCATCCAGCCCGTCGGTCAGGTTGACGGCGTTGCTGGAGCCGACGATCACCAGGTAGCTCAGGATCACGAAGCCCAGCACCCCCAGCGGGTAGTTGATCTCCTTGAAGAACGGCACCAGCAGACCGGCGGCCGGTGGCAGGTCGATGCTGAAGCCGGAACTCACCCAGTTGACGAACAGCGCCCAGACGCGCGCGTTGGACGCCTCGGAAATGCTGAACACCAGGTAGAAGGCAGCGACCAGACCGATCACCGACTGCCAGAAGTACTTCTCGCGCGAGCGCATGCCTTCCGGGTCCTTGTTGACCACCTTGCGCCAGTCGTCCACCCAGCCGATGGCACCAAAGCCAAAGGTGACCAGCATCACGATCCACACGAAGCGGTTGGACCAGTCGAACCACAGCAGCGTGGAGACGGCGATCGACAGCAGGATCAGCACCCCGCCCATGGTGGGCGTGCCACTCTTGACCAGGTGCGACTGCATGGCGTAGCCGCGCACCGGCTGGCCGATCTTCAGCGCCGTCAGACGGCGGATCACCCAGGGGCCCAGCGCAATGCCGATCACCAGCGCCGTCATGGCCGCCATCAGCGCGCGGAAGGTGAGGTACTGGAACACGCGGAAGAAGCCGAAGTCCGGCGACAGCGTCTGCAACCAGGTGGCCAGGCTAGGCAGCATGGGCGTCCTCCGCGGTTGGGCCGGTGGCGGCCGACAGCGCCTCCACCACGCGTTCCATGCGCATGAAGCGCGACCCCTTGACCGCCAGCGTGGCGCACTGCGGCAGGTGGGTGCGCACGGCGTCGATGAGCGCGCCGATGTCGTCGAAATGCCGCCCTCCCCCGAAGGCCATGGCGGCGTGGATGGCCTGCGGCCCGTGCGCCAGCAGGTGCTCCACGCCGCGCTGGCGGGCGTAGGCGCCGACTTCGGCGTGGAAGGCCGGGCCCTGCTCGCCCACCTCGCCCATGTCGCCCAGCACCAGCAGGCGCGGGCCGGGCAGCTCGGCCAGCACGTCGATCACGGCGCGCACCGAGTCCGGGTTGGCGTTGTAGGTGTCGTCGACCAGGGTGATGGCACGACCACGCTGGCGCAGCAGCACGGTGCGCGAACGGCCCTTGACCGGGCGGAACTCGCCCAGACCGCGGGCGATGGCCGCCAGCGGTGCCCCGGCGGCCAGCGCACAGGCGGTGGCTGCCAGCGCGTTGTGCAGGTTGTGACGGCCCGCCACATGCAGGGCGCCGTCGAACTGGCCGACCGGCGTGGCGACGCTCACCGCCCAGTGGTCGACCGCCCAGGTGGCCTGGGACAGGTGCACGGCAGCGCCGGCGCCAAAGTCGAGCACACGACGGCCACCGGCCAGTGAGCGCCAGAGCGGACTGAACGCATCGGCCGCCGGGAACACCGCCACGCCATCGGCCGGCAGCGCGGTCAGCACGGCGCCGTTTTCGCGCGCCACCGCCTCCACGCTGGCCATGAATTCCTGGTGCTCACGTTGGGCGTTGTTGACCAGCGCCACGGTGGGTGCGGCGATGGCCGCCAGTTGCGCAATCTCGCCGGGATGGTTCATGCCCAGCTCCACCACCGCCACCCGGTGCTGCGGGCGCAGGCGCAGCAGGGTCAGCGGCAGTCCAATGTCGTTGTTCAGGTTGCCTTCGGTCGACAGCGCGGCTGTCCCCTGCCAGGCGCGGAAGATCGAGGCGACCATCTGCGTCACCGTGGTCTTGCCGTTGCTGCCGGTGACGGCGATCAGCGGGCCGTCGAAACGGCGGCGCCACCGGTGCGCCAGCTCGCCCAGGGCAAGGCGGACGTCGGGCACCAGCACGCCCGGCAGACCGGCGGCCACCAGCCGGGCCTCGGCGCGCTCGTCGCACAACGCCGCCACCGCCCCCTGCGCCGCCGCCTCGCCCAGGAAGCTCGCGGCATCAAAACGCTCGCCCTTGAGCGCCACGAACAGGTCACCGGCCTGCAGGCTGCGGGTGTCGGAATGCACGCGCGCGCAGCGCACGGCGCCGTCGCCGACCAGGCGTGCGCCGGTCAGCCAGCCGGCCAGCTCCTGCAGGCTCAGTGCCATGGCACTCATGCCGGCGCCTCCCCCGTGGCGACGCGCCGCTGCAGCACCCGGCGCGCCACGGCCTGGTCGGAGAACGGCGTGCGTTGCCCGCGCACCTCCTGATAGTCCTCGTGGCCCTTGCCGGCGATCAGCACCACGTCGGCCGGCTGCGCTTCGGTCAGGGCCGCCGCAATGGCCTGGGCGCGGTCCACCTCGAACCGTGCCGCGCCCGGGCGGCGCAGGCCGGCGCCGATGACGTCGATGATGGCCTGCGGGTCCTCGTGGCGCGGGTTGTCGCTGGTCACCACCAGCCGATCGGCCGCCGCCTCGGCCGCCTGCGCCATCAGCGGGCGCTTGCTGGCGTCGCGGTTGCCGCCGCAGCCGAACACGCACCACAGGCGCCCACCGCGCTGCGCCGCCAGCGGTCGCAGGGCGCGCAGGGCCTTGTCGATGGCATCCGGCGTGTGGGCGTAATCGACCACCGCCAGCGGCGCACCGGGCAGGCCGATGCGCTCCATGCGCCCCGGCACCGCAGGCAGGTCGGTGCAGGCGGCCACGGCCTGCTGCAGCGGCACGCCCAGCGCCCGCAGCGTGGCCAGCACGCCCATCAGGTTGTCGATGTTGTACTCGCCCACCAAAGTGGTGCGCAGGGCGGCGCGCTGCTCGCCCTCGCACACCACCCAGTGCAGACCTGCGTCGGCATAGGCGATGTCGGTGGCGCGCAGGCGCGCCGGGCGCTCCCGCGCCACGGTCCAGACGTCCAGCCCGCGCGCCTGTGCCTTGGCCACCAGTTCGCCGGCCCGCGGGTCGTCGGCGTGGATCACCGCCGCCTGCAGACCCGGCCAGTCGAACAGCGCAGCCTTGGCCTGCCAGTAGGCCTGCATGCTGCCGTGGTAGTCGAGGTGGTCCTGGGTGAAGTTGGTGAACACCGCCACGCGGATCGCGGTGCCGTCCAGGCGCCGCTCCGCAATGCCGATGGACGAGGCCTCGATGGCGCAGGCGCGCACCCCCGCGTCGACCAGCTCACGAAAGTTCCGCTGCAGCAGCACCGGGTCGGGCGTGGTCATGCCGGTGACCTGCAGCGCCTGCGGCAGACCCACACCCAAAGTACCCACCAGCGCGCACGGGGAAAGCGTCGGAAGCTCTGTTTTTGATAGCGCCCAGCTGGTCCACCAGGCGGTCGAGGTCTTGCCGTTGGTGCCGGTCACCGCCACCACCTGGAGCGCCTGCGACGGCTCGCCGTAGTAGGCCGCTGCGATCGGACCGGTGTCGGCCTTCAGGTGCGCGTAGCTGGCCACCTGTGGCTGTTCGAAGCCGAACGCCTGCACCCCCTCGTGTTCGACCAGGCAGGCGCGTGCACCCTGTGCCAGCGCCGCGGCCACGAACCGCCGGCCGTCCACGGCCGCTCCCGGCCAGGCGATGAAGCCGTCGCCGGGCTCCACCTGGCGGCTGTCGGCGTGCAGCCGACCCGTCACGCGGGCACGCAGCCAGCGGGCGGCTTCGGTCGGGTGGTGGCACTGGGCAAGGGCCATGTCAGAACGACTCCTCGACCTGCTCGGCCACGATGGCGGGCTTGACCGCCATGTCGGGCTGCACGCCCATGATGCGCAGCGTCTGCTGCACCACTTCGCTGAACACCGGCGCCGCCACGGCGCCGCCGTAGTACACGCCGTTGCTGGGCTCGTCGATCATCACGGCGACGATAACGCGCGGCTGCTCGATCGGCGCCATGCCGGTGAACCAGGCGCGGTACCGGTTGCTGGCATAACCCTTGCCGACCTGCTTGCGCGCCGTGCCCGACTTGCCGCCTACCGAATAGCCGACGGTCTGCGCCCGTTGGCCAGTGCCACCGGGGCCGGCGGCCAGTGCCAACATCTTGCGCACGGCGCGCGCGTTCTTTTCGGAAAACACGCGCACCCCCTCCACGCTGGCGCCTTCGGGCGCTTTCAGCAGCGTGGCCGGAATCACCCGCCCGTCGTGCGAGAACGCGGTGTAGGAATGCGCCATCTGGAACAGCGACGCCGACAGGCCGTAGCCATAGGACATGGTGGCCTGTTCCACCGGGCGCCAGCTCTTCCAGTGACGCACCCGGCCTGCCGCCGCGCCGGGAAAGGCCAGCTCCGGCTTGCGGCCATAACCGAGCGCGGTGTAGGTTTCCCACATTTCCTGCGCGCTCAGGCGCTGGGCGATCTTCAGCGAGCCGACGTTGCTGGACTTCTGCACCACGCCCTCGACGGTCAGGGTGCCGTAGTTGTGGGTGTCGCGGATGGTGAACTTGTCCAGCTTGTAGCTGCCCGGTGCGGTGGCGATCAACGTCTGCGGCGTCACCTTGCCGGCCTCCAGCGCCATGGCCACGGTGACCGGCTTCATGGTCGAGCCGGGCTCGAAGGTGTCGGTGACGGCGATGTTGCGCAGCTGCGCCCCGCTCAGGTGGCGACGGTTGTCGGGCGAATAGCTGGGGTAGTTGGCCAGCGCCAGCACTTCGCCGGTCTGGGCGTCGAGCACCACCACGCTGCCCGACCTGGCCTTGTTCGATGTGACGGCGTCGCGCAGCTTCTGATAGGCGAAGAACTGCACCTTGGAGTCGATCGACAGCTGCACGTCCTGACCGTCCACCGGCGGGACTTCCTCGCCCACCGCTTCGACCACGCGTCCCAGCCGGTCCTTGATGACGCGGCGCGAGCCGGCGCGCCCGGCCAGGCGCTTTTCGAACGACAGCTCGGCGCCCTCCTGCCCCTGGTTCTCCACGTTGGCAAAACCCACCACGTGGGCGGCGGCTTCGCCCTCCGGGTACTTGCGCTTGTATTCCTTGCGCTGATAGATGCCGGCCAGCTTGAGCTCGGCGATCTGCCGCGCCACCGACTCGTCCACCTGGCGCTTGAGCCAGACGAAGGTCTTGTCCTCATCGGACAGCTTCTTGTTCAGCTCAGCCAGCGGCATGCTCAACAGGCGCGCCAGCTCGCGCAGCCTGGCCGGGTCGCGATCCACGTCCTCCGGAATCGCCCAGATGCTGGGCGCCACCACGCTGGACGCCAGCAGCAGGCCGTTGCGATCGAGGATGCGTCCGCGGCTGGCCGGCAGCTCCAGGGTGCGGGCAAAGCGCACCTGACCCTGGCGCTGAAAGAAGGCGTTGCCGAACACCTGCACATAGGCGGCGCGCCCGATCAGCACCAGGAAGGCCAGCGCCAGCATGGCGACGATGAACTTGCTGCGCCACACCGGCGTCTTGGACGCCAGCAGCGGGCTGGAGGTGTAGCGGATATCCCTCATGGCCGCCCCCCCGCCGCAGGCGCCGAAGCCGCCGGCAGCGCCAGCGGCGAGCTCACGTACTCGGTGATGGCCGGCGTGATGCTGCGCATGGCCAGCTTGTCGCGCGCCAGCTTCTCGACGCGCAGCGAGGTGGCCTCGGCGCGCTTTTCCACCTCCAGTCGGGCGCGCTCGGTCTCCAGACGATGCGCCTCGGCGCTGGCCCGGTCGAGCTCGGTGAACAGGCGGCGCGAGTCGTACTGCACGCGCACCACGTACAGCGCCGACACCATGACGGCCACCAGCAGCACGATGGACAGGCGCGTCATGCCCGGCCCCCGTGATGCGTGGGCGCGGGCGCCGCGGTGCGCTCGGCCACCCGCATGATGGCGCTGCGGGCGCGCGGGTTGGCGGCCAGTTCGGCCGCACCGGGGCGCGATTTGCCCAGCGCGCGCAACCGTGGGGGCGCCGGTTCGGCAAACGGCGCGCGGCGATCCACCGGCGCGCGCGCGTGGCGTGCGATGAACTGCTTGACGATGCGGTCTTCCAGCGAGTGGAAGCTGATCACCACCAGCCGGCCCCCGGGTTGCAGCACCTGCACAGCGGCCTCTAGCGCCTGTTCGAGCTCTTCAAGCTCGGCGTTGACGAAAATCCGAACAGCCTGAAATGTGCGCGTTGCAGGGTTCTGGCCCGGCTCGCGGGTTTTGACCGCGCCAGCCACGAGCTCGGCCAGCTCGAGGGTGGATGCAACAGCGCGCCCCGCCTGTCGGCGAGCGACAATCGCCTTTGCAATGGCGACAGCAAACCGTTCCTCGCCGTAGTCACGGATCACCTGCGCAATCTGCCGTTCGTCGGCATGGGCCAGCCAGTCGGCCGCGCTCTGGCCGCGCGTGGGATCCATGCGCATGTCCAGCGGCCCATCGGCACGAAAAGAAAAACCCCGTGCGGGGTTGTCGATCTGCGGAGAGCTGATGCCCAGATCCATCAACACCCCCGCCACGCTGTGCGGTGGCCACTCGCCCAGCGCAGCAAACCCCTGATGGCGGATGGCAAAACGCGCGTCCCGGATGTGCGCCGCCTCGGCCAGCGCCTCGGGGTCCTTGTCGAAGGCCGTCAACCGGCCCTCGGGCGCCAGCCGCCGCAGGATCTGCCGCGCATGCCCGCCGCGGCCGAAGGTGGCGTCCACGTAGCGGCCGCGCGGGTCCGTGACCAGGGCATCGACCGCCTCGTTCAACAGGACCGTGGTGTGTGACCATGCGCTCACTCGCCCCCGCCCCTAGAAGGTGAAGTCCTCGAACGAGCCGGGCAGCCCGGCCTGCATGGCCTGGGCTTCCTTGGCTTCGTAGGTGAGCTTGTCCCACAGCTCGAAATGCCGCCCCATGCCCAGCAGCATCACCTCGCGCGTCAACCCTGCGGCCTGGCGCAGTTCGGGCGACACCAGCACGCGGCCCGTGCCGTCGAGCTCCACATCCATCGCACTGCCCAGAAAGATGCGCTTGACCCACTGCGCCGACATGGGCAGCTGGATCAGGCGTTCACGGAACTTCTCCCATTCGGGGCGCGGAAACACCATCAGACAGCCGTCCGGGTGCTTGGTGATGGTGAGCTGACCACTGGCGGTCGCCGCCAGGACGTCACGATGCCGGGTCGGCACCGACAGCCTCCCCTTTGCATCCAGACTCAACGATGACGCCCCTTGAAACACGCTCTATCCCCGTGGCAAAGGCAGCAACCGGGAAGAAATGGCACTTTCCCCCACTTAACTGCACTTATTTGCACTGTAGCAGGAATCGGCCGCGCCACAACAGGGGTCAACAAATTATTTCAATGAAATCAACGCGTTAGCCAACTTCTTCACTGGTTATCCAAGGCGAAAACTCTTTCAAATGAGCGACTTAGATCGGATAGTGAAAGTCAGATCGATCCAGGTTGTGGATAACCTGCCCTGGCGCGCGGGACAAGCCGGGACTTTGCCCTGGCGATCGGGCGCCATGCCGTCAGGCATGCGGCGGCGCCTCATAAGCTATATTTTTTATAGCTCTTGGCGCTTGCTGGGAGCTCGCTCA
>JADLIA010000148.1 GCA_020848515.1 Rubrivivax sp.
AACAGACATGGCAGATCCAATGCGAATCCGCGCGCAGGCGTCCGGCGACAAGGTCACGGTGCGCGTGCTCATGAGCCACGAAATGGAATCCGGTCAGCGCAAGGACGCGTCCGGCAAGCTGGTGCCCGCATGGCACATTCAGGACGTCACCGCCTCGCTCAACGGCAAGCCGGTGTTTTCGTGCGAATGGGGCCCGGCGGTGTCCAAGAACCCGTTCCTGCAGTTCGCCATCAAGGGCGCCAAGGCGGGCGACAAGGTCAGCGTGACCTGGAAGGACAACAAGGGCGACAGCCGCACCGACGAGGCCACGGTGTCCTGATCGCCCGGTGATCGCCCCCACGGCGGGCACGGCCCTTGAAGGACCTGCCCGCCGTTTTCTTTTCATCCGAAACAGGAGACAAGCACGATGAGAGGCAAACCCATCGCCACGGTGGTCGCAGCACTGGGCCTGATCGCGTCGGC
This sequence comes from Rubrivivax sp., assembly GCA_020848515.1. Classification (GTDB taxonomy): domain Bacteria; phylum Pseudomonadota; class Gammaproteobacteria; order Burkholderiales; family Burkholderiaceae_C; genus Ottowia. Next base: position 463 of record JADLIA010000148.1, read on the forward strand.
CGGCGGCGCGCTGGCGCAGAAGACGTCGATCCAGGCCATCGAGGAATACCGCGAGATGCTGCAGGACGGCAACCCGGCCGACCTGTTCGAAGCCAAGGGCGAGGACCTTTGGAAGAAAAAGCGCGGCCCCAAGAACGCGTCGCTGGAACGCTGTGACCTGGGCAAGGGCCCGGGCGTGGTCAAGGGTGCCTTCGTCGAACTGCCGCGCTGGTTTGCCGACACCGGCAAGGTGCAGGACCTCGAATCGCGTCTGATCACCTGCATGAGCACGCTGCAGGGCATCGACCCCAAGGAAATCATCAACGGCCAGTGGGGCAAGGGCGAACGCGCCAACACCACCGCCCTGGCCACCTGGATCGCCGCCGAATCCAAGGGCATGGCCTTCAACCTGCCGCAGTCGCATGCGCAGGAACGCATCATGTACCAGGTGGGCAAGCGCCTGTTCTACCAGCGCGGTGGCGCGCACGACTTCGCCTGCGCCTCCTGCCACGGCGAAGAAGGCAAGCGCATTCGCCTGCAGGACCTGCCCGATCTGCGCAAGGCCCCGGGCGACGGCATCGGCTTTGCCGCCTGGCCGGCCTACCGCGTCTCCAACGGCCAGATGTGGTCCATGCAGCACCGCCTGAACGACTGCTACCGTCAGCAGCGCTTCCCCGAACCGACGTTCGCCAGCGACGTCACCGTGGCCCTGGGCGTGTTCCTGGGCGTCAACGCCAAGGGCGACAAATCCGCCGCCCCGACCATCAAGCGCTGAACCGGAGGCCCGCACCATGACCCACCGCACATCCATCCTCGCCCTGTCCATCGCCGGCGCCCTGACCCTGACCGGCTGCGCCGGCGGCGGCTCCGCCGGCGTCCCCTCGGCGGCCGAGCTCGACACCCTGACGCAGCAGATCGTCCAGCGCGACTTCCACGACAAGGGCATCGTCAAGGTCAGCCAGGCCTTCACCGACGACGAAACCATGCGTGTGTGCAACGCCGCCGACGTGTCCGGCAAGCCGCTGGACGACGCCACCGCCAAGCGCATCGAGGCGCTCAACATGGCCACCATCAAGTGGCCCGCCAACGGCAAGTACCTGGGCGACTGGAAAGAAGGCGAAAAACTGGCGCAAAGCGGCCGCGGCCTGACCTGGACCGACAAGGCCGACACCCCCAACGGCGGCAACTGCTACAACTGCCACCAGATCGACAAGAAGGAAATCTCCTTCGGCACCATCGGCACCAGCCTGTACAACTACGGCAAGCTGCGTGGCGTGACCGACCCCAACAGCCCGCAGGCGCAGGAAATGGTCAAGTACACCTGGGGCAAGATCTGGAACAGCAAGGCCTACAACGCCTGCTCCAACATGCCGCGCGCCGGCCACAAGGGCATCCTGACCGAAAAGCAGGTGGCCGACCTGGTGGCGCTGCTGCTCGACCCCAACTCGCCGGTCAACAAGTGACCGGCCCCAGCCCGGCGCTGCCGGGCTTTTTTGCTTCTTTTAATTCAGTGGTTGCTGATATATGAACCTCTCCAAACGCGAATTCCTGCAGGTGCTCAGCGCCGCCAGCGTGGCCGGCATGGGGCTCGGCCGGTTTGCCGAAGCCAGCGCGCAGACCGCCGCCGATGGGCTGTACGACATCCCCAGGTTCGGCAACGTGTCGTTCCTGCACATCACCGACTGCCACGCGCAGCTGCGGCCCATCTACTTCCGCGAACCCAGCGTCAACCTGGGCGTGGGCGACATGAAGGGCCGCCTGCCGCACCTGGTGGGCGAGCACCTGCTCAAGGCCGCCGGCGTGCCGGCCGGGGGGGCCGGCGCGCACGCGCTGACCTACCTCGACTTCGAGCAGGCCGCCCAGCGCTACGGCAAGGTGGGCGGCTTTGCCCACCTGGCCACCCTGGTCAAGCGCGTGCGCGCCAGCCGCCCGGGCTCCCTTTTGGTCGACGGCGGCGACACCTGGCAGGGCAGCGGCACCGCGCTGTGGACCAATGGCCAGGACATGGTGGACGCCTGCAAGCTGCTGGGCGTGGACGCCATGACCGGCCACTTCGAGTTCACCCTGGGCATGAAGCGCGTGCAGGAAATCGTCGAGAAGGACTTTGCCGGCAAGGTCGACTTCGTGGCGCAGAACATCA
>JADLIA010000149.1 GCA_020848515.1 Rubrivivax sp.
CGCGCGCCGGGGCGTTGACCGCAATGGGCGGCGGCGCCACCACGCGGTCGGTGCCGCGGATCAGCATCGGCTCGCTGCCGGTGTCACCGTCGGCCGCGGCGGCGGCAGGGGCGGGCGGCGCGCTGGCGGGGGCCGGGGCGACGACCACGGGCGACGCTGCGGCGACCTGGGCCGCGGGCGCGTGGGCCGGGCCGGCATCGGTGGCGGCGCAGGACGCCAGCAGGCCGGCGCAGGCCAGCACGAGGGGCAAAGGGGTGAAACGGGGCATGGGCTTCGGTGTCGATGGGGTCGCGAAGACGGGGCGGGGGCTGCGCAGGTCAGTGCGCCGCGCTGGCGGCGCTGGCGGGCGCCTTGGGCGCGCCGCCGCCGAAACTGCCGCGCTGGGCGGCACTGGAAGGCGGGCTGGCGGGCGCGGCCGAATCGGAGGCGGGGGCGTCACGCTGGCCACAGGCCACCAGGGCGGTACCAATCAGCAACACGAGCGGAACGAAGGGGCGAAGCAGGCGCATGGCAGTACGAAGCGGTGGGTGAGGATGGGCAGGGGCGGTCCAGGATCATCGCGCCGGGTTGGTGGTGCCGGCAGGCGCGGCGGGCCTGGGGCGGCCGGCACCACCGCCGAAGCCGCCGCGGGCGGCCGGCGCACCCGCGGCAGCGGGCTGGGGCGCGCGGGGCGCCGAAGTGGCGTCGCCGGGAGGGGCGGACACCCCCGCCGGCGCAGCAGCAGGGGCGGCAGGGGCGGCAGCGGTTGGGGGCGCCGCGGCGGGCGCGCGCGGGCGTCCCTGCGCTGGCGCATTGGCGGCACCGGACGACGGCTCGGGGCTGACCGCCTTCAGGGCGATCTCGCGCTGCTGGCCTGCACGGCTGAACAGGGCGGCGCGGGCCTGCACGCGCTCGAGCTTCCAGTCGGCGACGGTTTCGCCCACACGCACGAAGCGGGTCTTGCCCTGCTCTTCCAGCATGACGCCGGTCAAGGATGGTCCGGCCACCAGGCCTTGCAGCCGGACCTGTTCAATGGCCACGGGGGGCGCCGCCGGCGCGGCGGCGCTGGCGGCGGCGACGGGGCGGCGGTCGGGGCTGAACAGCGGGCGCTGGACGACGCCGGGGTAGTTGGCGGTCGCCGCCGGGTTGGGCCGCAGCTGGGCGGCCTGCACGTCGTCCAGCTGGGGGGCCTGGGGTGCGGGCGCCTGCCACTGGCGCCAGCGCGCCTGTGGACCGGGCGCCAGCCACAGCGCCGCCAGCACGAAGGTCAGCAGGCCGACGGCGGCAAGGTAGACGATGGTGCCGGCGCGGTTCATGGCCGACGCTCCTTGAGCACGTAGAGCTCCAGGTTGCCGAACAGGGTCTGGGGCGCGCCCTGGTGGCCAAAGCCCTGGATGCCGAGTTGAACGCTGTGGATGTAGAGCGCGGGGCGTTGCTGCGCCAGCTCGCGCAGCAGCGCCACCAGGGCCGGCCAGTCGCCTTCGACGCGCAGCGACAGGCCGATGCGGTCGAAGCCGTTGTCGTCGCGCGGGGCGGTGGTCTGGCTGCTGGCCACACGCAGGCCGCGCCCGCCGGCGAGTTCGCGCACGCGCTGCAGGGCGGCGTTGCCGGTCTGGCCAGGGTCTTCCTCGGCCGTGCCGACATGTTCAATCAAATTGGCCTGCAGCGCGCTGTCAGTCTGCGCCAGCAGCTCTTGATTTTGTAGCAAACCGGCAAGCCGGGCATGGCGCGGTTCGATCTCGGCCAGCACGGCGCTGGCCTGGCGGTACTTGGCCACCACGGTCCAGGACGCCCAGGCCAGCAGCGCCAGCAGCAGCGCGCCGGCGATCAGCAGCCACAGGGCTTCGGGGCGTGGGCGGGCGAGCGGGGTGGTCATGAGGCGGCGCCCTCCCCGATCTGCACCGGGCCATGGCGGCGCGGTTCGAGCCGGAGTTCGATGATGAAGGTCTCCTTGGTGGCGCCGGCGCCGCGGGTGGCGGGCGAGGCCAGGCGCACGTCGTGGGCGCCGGGTTCGCGCGCCAGCCGCTGCACCAGGGCGGCGGCGTCGTCGGCCTGGCCGTTGAGCACCAGCTTGGTGCCTTCCAGGCGCAGGCCGGTGAGCCAGGCGCCGTCGGGCAGGGCGCGGGTGAGCAGGTCCAGCACCGGCGGCAGGGCCAGTTGCTGCTGGTAGACCTGGCCGACGGCCTGCAGGCGCGCCAGCCGCTGCATCAGCGCCTCGCGCTGGGCCAGCTGGGGCGCGGCCTGCTTTTGCAGCGCGGCAAACGCCTGCTGGGCCTGCTGGGCGCGCGCCCGAACCAGCGCCGTGGGGGTGATGACCAGGGCCGCCAGCAGCGCCAGCAGCAGCGCCAGCAGCCACAGCCGGCGTGTCAGGCCCTGGCGCACCAGGCGTTCGCGCCGGTCTTCGCCGAAGCCGCGCAGCACCACCGGCTGCACGCCGGCGCCGTCGGCCGCCGGCGGCAGCACCCAGACTTCGGGCGCCTGCGCGGGGTCGAAGCCGGCCGCCTGCAGCGCCTGCTCGACCTGCGGGCGCGAGGCGATGGCGACGTCGACCTGGACGAGTTGATCGGCGGCGCGGCGCACCGACCAGCCGTGCACGGTCTGGGCGGCGCCGAACGGGCTGGAGGCGGCCACGTCCAGCTGCACGGCCTGCGCCAGATCGTCGGGCGCCAGGGGGGGCAGCAGCAGGCGGCGCTCCAGCACGCGCTCGGCCGGCAGTTGCAGGGCCGGCAGCTCGGCCCCGCCGGGGGCACCCGGCACGGCATGGGCCTGGCCGCGCACCAGGCGCCAGACGCGGGTCTGACCGTCGGCGTGGCGCAGCGCCACGCGGCTGGCCGGCCGCAGGCTGCGCAGCAGCGGGCCGTCCAGCGCCAGCATGGCGGCGGCGCGCCACTGGCGCGGCCACTGGGCGGGGTCGAAGCTGAAGGGACGGTGGCGGTCGGCGGTGGTGGAGGTCATGCGGGGGAAAGGTCCGGGCTCATCCGGGTGTCAGGACGATCTGGCGGCGGCTGCGCAGCACGCGCCAGGGCGCGCCGCGCGATGCGCCGGCCACCAGGGCCACGTCCTGGACGAGGTGCAGCATTTTGCCTGCTTCCAGCGGCACGCCGGCCGTGAGGCGGTAAAGAGACGTGCCTGCGGTGCCGATGAACGCCTGATTGAAACCGCTGGTGTCGGCCCCGGGCTGACCGCCGGCGCGCTGGCGCAGGAATTGCTGGGCGGCGCCGCCCTGGCCCTGCGCCAGCACCGCCAGCACGCCAGGCGGCGCGGCTTCGGGGTTGACGCGGGCCAGGCTGCCGAGGTCGGCACTGACCAGCGGCGCCAGCCGGGCGTACAGGCCGTAGTCGATGCCGGGCACCAGCAGCAGGTCCTCGACGGCTTCGAAGCGGCGCGGCTGGCGGGCGGCGGGGTCGGTGGTGAGGGCCAGCTCGGGTCGGCCTTCGCGCCATTCGACCAGGCTGGCGGCCAGCGCCTGGGCCTGGGCTGCCGGCAGGCCGCCGGCCACCTGCAGCAGCGCCGCCAGCAGCTCGGGCGCGGCGCCGTTGAGCGAGATCAGGCCGCTGAGCGGCGCCAGTTCGACGGTGATGGGCACACCGGCGTAGTCGACGCTGGCGCTGACGATGCCGCGCGGGCGCTCGGGCGCGACCTGGAGCTGCTGCAGCGCCAGCGCGATGGCGGCTTCGCCCAGCGCCTGGCCGCTGACCTGGTCGCGTTCGGCACCGACGAACCGGATCTGCTGGCGCACGGTGGCGCTGACGCCGACCACCAGCAGGCTGAGGGCAGCGACGATCCACAGCACGGCGATCAGCGCCATGCCGGCGCTGGCGGCGGTCCGGGATGGGGGGTGCAGGAGGCGGACCTTCATGGCATCAACGCGGGGCACCGCCACCGAAGCCGCCCAGCACGGCCGAGGGATCGGTGGCGTAGTTGGCGCGCAGCGCCACCACCAGCGGCGGCCAGGCCGGTGCCGGGCCGTCCAGGCGCAGCTCTATGGCCGCCGGCAGCAGGCTGGGCGGCAGGGCGTTGGTGGTCAGGCCGGGCGGCGGCCACTGCGGGCTCCACTGGCCGCTGGCCGGCTCCAGGTAGCGCAGCGCCAGCGCGCTGACCGGCCAGGCCAGCACGCGCGCCTCGGCCTGACCCCAGGCGCTGAAGGCGGGCGCGCCGTTCCAGGGGGCGTAGCGCAGCACCAGGCGCGCGCCGCCCTCGCCCGGCTCCAGCGCCAGGCGCAGGTAATGCCTGCCACCCAGGCCGAAGCGCGCCGGCATGACGCCGATCCAGGCCAGCGCCTCGGGCCCGGCCTCAAAGAACGGCGCCTGGGCCGGGCCGCCGGCCGCCTGCACCAGGTGGCGGCGCGCCGACGCCTGGCCCAGCACTTCGCCCAGCAACTGGGTGGCGAGGCGAAAGTCGTCGGCGGCCTCGATGCGCTGCTCGACGCGCGCTTCGACCTGGCCCATGCTGCGCAGCGCGCTGGTGAGCACCAGCATCAGCAGCGACAGCAAGACCAGGGCGATCAGCACCTCGACCAGGGTGAAGCCGCGGCGGCGGCCGAGCGCGGCGTTCATCGGATCACCTCACCCGGCTGCGGCCGTCGCTCGGGGCGCAGGCTGCTGAGCTCGAAGCTGCGCTCGGCGGTGCCGTCGTGCCAGCGCACGTCGATCCGCAGCTCGTGCAGGCGCGCCGCCTGCGGCGCCGCGTTGCCGGCCGGCGTGGGGTAGGGGCGGCTGTGCACGTACCAACCGTAGCCGGCGCCTTCGCCGCGCTCGTCCAGCCCACGCGCCGGCACGGTTTCGTGGGCAGCCAGCAGCGACTGCGCCAGCGCCATGGCGCGCTCGTGCTGCAGCAGACCGCCCGCCTGGCGCGCGTTGTTGCCGCTGACCTGGTAGAGCAGGCCCAGCGCCATGGCGGCAATGGCGAAGGCGACCAGGATTTCGAGCAGCGAAAAGCCGCGCTGGCGCGCCCCCTCACCCCTGCCCTCTCCCCCGGGGGGGCGAGGGAGCGACACCGCCAGCGGGGGAGCGTGGGGGCAAACCCCTTCCGCCGCCGGGCCGCCCCAAGGCGGAAGCGGCCCCCTCGGGGGGCAGCGCACCTCGCGCAGCGGGGGAGCGTGGGGGC
>JADLIA010000150.1 GCA_020848515.1 Rubrivivax sp.
GACAGGCCGTTCTTGATGTCCTTGTGGCGCTGGCCGAGGATCTGCAAGTCCAGCGTGATCACCAGCGCGCCGCAGCCGGCGGCCTTGGCGCGGTCGATCAGGCGCTCGATGAAGTCGCGGTCGCGCATCACGTAGAGCTGAAACCAGAAGCCCGGACCGGCGTGCTGAGCCACGTCCTCGATCGAGCAGATGCTCATGGTCGACAGCGTGAAGGGCACGCCAAACGCCCGCGCCGCGCGCGCCGCCAGGATCTCGCCGTCGGCGTGCTGCATGCCGGTCAGGCCGGTGGGGGCCAGGGCCACCGGCATGGCCACCGGCTCGCCGATCATGGTGGTGGCGGTGCTGCGCCCTTCCATGTTGATGGCCACGCGCTGGCGCAGCTGGATGGGTGCAAAGTCGGCCTGGTTGGAGCGGTAGGTGCCTTCGGTCCAGCTGCCGGAATCGGCGTAGTCGTAGAACATGCGCGGCACGCGGCACTTGGCCAGCACGCGCAGGTCTTCGATGCAGGTGATCTTGCTCAGGTCGGTCATGGGGTGCTCTCCTCGCGAGGCACCATCGTAGCGCCTGGGTGCGCCGGCGATGGCCTGGCGCCGCAGCGCGCCCGCCCTGTCGCCCGGGTGGCTCGCCGTCCGGCTGCGGCGCACGGTCACTGCCACAATGCGCGCCGTGACGACCGCCAGCGACTCCTGCCAGCCGGCCGCGCGTGCCGACCGAAGCGATCTGCGGGTGATCGCCGGCGACGCCTGGGCGGTGTTCGTCGGCCAGGTCGCGGTGATGGGTTTTGCGGTGGTCGACACCATCGTGGCGGGGCGGCATTCCGACCTGTCGCTGGCCACGCTGTCGATCGGCGCGGCCGTGTTCGTCACCGTGCATGTGTCGCTGATGGGCCTGTTCACGGCGCTGCTGCCGATCTGGGCCGAGCTGCGCGGCGCGCGCCGGCTGGGCGAGGTCGGCGGCTCGGTGCGGCAGGCGCTGTACATCTGGGCCGCGGCCAGTCTGCTGGGTCTGGCGGTGCTGCTGCAACCGGAGCCGCTGTTGCGCTGGACCGACGTGCCGGCCGGGTTGCAGCCGGTGGTGGTCGACTACCTGGCCGTCCTGGGCTGGAGCCTGCCGGCGGCGCTGCTGTTTCGTGCCTTCGGCACGCTCAACCAGGCGCTGGGCCGGCCGCAGCTGGTGAGCTGGTTGCAGGTGCTGGCGCTGGCCGTCAAGCTGCCGCTGTCGGTGTGGCTGACCTTTGGCGGCGCCGGTGTGCCGGCCCTGGGCGTGGTGGGCTGCGCCTGGGCCACCTTCGCCGTTCATGGCCTGTTGCTGGGGCTGGCGCTGTGGCTGCTGCGCACCCAGCCGCTGTATGAGCCGCTGCAACTGTGGCGGCGCCCCGAACCGCCGCATGGCCCGACGCTGGCGGCCTTTGCGCGCCTGGGCGTGCCGGCGGCGCTGACCATGCTGGTGGAGATCACGTCCTTCACCCTGATGGCGCTGTTCGTGGCGCGGCTGGGCACCACGGCGACGGCGGCGCACCAGATCGCCGCCAACGTCGCCGCGCTGATGTACATGGCGCCGCTGTCGCTGGCGGTGGCCTCCAGCGCCCGCGTGGGCTGGTGGCGCGGGGCCGGCGACGAGGCCCGGGCGCGTGCCGTCGTCATGCAGTCATTCTGGCTTGCAGGCGGCTTGGGGATTGCGCTGGCAGCTATGGTTTTTGTTGCGAAACCGTGGATCGCGGCGGTCTATTCGGCGCAGGCCGGGGTGGTGCTGCTGGCGGCGCGGCTGCTGGGCTGGGTGGCGCTGCTGCATGCGGCCGACGCCTTGCAGACGGTGGCCATGTTCCTGCTGCGCTGCTACCGCGTCACGCTGGCGCCGTTCGTGGTCTACGGTGTGCTGCTGTGGGGCGTGGGCCTGGCCGGCGGCTACCTGCTGGCGTACCACGGCGTCGGGCCGCTGGCCGCGCAGCATTCGCCGGTGGCCTTCTGGCAGGCCGGCGGCGGCGCGCTGATCGTGGTGGCGCTGCTGGTCTGGCTGATGCTGGGGCGCGTCAGCCGGCGCGCCGCGGCTTCGGTCTCCGTCACGCATTGACAACCGGTTTCCCAAATGGGTAAACTGGTTGTCAATATCACGGCCGAAGCCTGAACCATGAATGCCCTGCCGCAGATCGATGCGATCAGCGCACTTGCGCTGGCGGTGTTTCGCCTGAATGGCGCCTTGCTGCACTGGGGTGATCGACGGGTGGCGACGCTGGGGCTGAGCAGCGCGCGCTGGCAGATGCTGGGTGCGCTGGCGCTGGCGGACTCGCCTCTGAGCGCGCCCCAGGTGGGTGCGGCGATGGGCGTGTCTCGCCAGGGCGCGCTCAAGCAACTGGGCGTGTTGCAGGGGCTGGGCTTGGTGCAGGTCGATCCCAACCCGGCGCACCGGCGCTCGCCGCTCTATTGCCTTACGCCACACGGGCGCAAGTGCTACGAGCAGGCCGATGCGCTGTGGCGCGATCAGGTCGCGCAGCTGGCCAGACAGATTTCGGCAACGCAGGCGCGTCAAGCCACCGAGGTGCTGCAGCACATCGAGCACGTGCTGGGCAGCGCCACCGCCGACTTGGAGGATGCGACATGAAAGCGAAACTGCATGGTGTGTTCGGTCTGGTGGCGCTGCTGTGCATTGTCACGTTCTGGCTGTCGACGGTCGTCGCCGAGCTGCTGCTCGACCAGGCCAGCGTGGTGTTCGTGAAGAACATGGTGGTGGCCGGCATGTGGGTGCTGATCCCGGCGATGGCCGCAACCGGCGGCAGTGGCTTCTCGTTGGCGCGCTCGCGGCGCGGCCGGCTGGTCGAAGCCAAGCAGCGGCGCATGAAGATGGTGGCGGTCAACGGCCTGCTGGTGCTGCTGCCCAGTGCCTTGCTGCTGGCGCGATGGGCCAGCGCGGGCCGGCTGGACGCTGGCTTCTATGCGCTGCAGGGGCTGGAGTTGGTGGCCGGGGCCACCAACATCACGTTGCTGGCGCTGAACCTGCGCGATGGCCGGCGCCTGGCCGGTCGACGCTGAGCGCTGGCCGGTTCAGAAGATGGACACGAGGGGTTCATGCGCACTGCTCAGGTGCGCGTCACGTCCCGCAGCGTCACGAATTCTTCCGCGCTGGTGGGGTGGATGCCCAGGGTGGCGTCGAACTGCGCCTTGGTGGCGCCGCATTTCAGGGCCACGGCAAAGCCCTGCACGATCTCGCCGGCGTCGGCGCCGACCATGTGCAGGCCCAGCACGCGGTCGCTGGCGTCATCGACGATCAGCTTGACCAGACAGCGCTCATCGCGCCCCGACAGGGTGTGCTTGAGCGGCCGGAAGTCGCTGCGATAGACGCGGATGGTGCCGACCCGCGCGCGCGCCTGGGCTTCGGTCAGGCCCACGGTGCCGATGGGCGGATGGGTGAACACGGCGGTCGGGATGTGCTCGTAGTCCATGGTGCGCCTGGCCTGGCCGGGCAGGGGGCCGAACAGGTGGTCGACCAGGGCCATCGCCTCGGCCAGCGCCACCGGGGTCAGCTCCAGCCCGCCGCGCACGTCGCCCAGGGCGTACAGGCCGGGCACCGCGGTGGCGAAGTGCTCGTCCACCGCAATGGCGCCGCTGGCGGTCATCCGCACGCCCACGGCTTCGAGGCCGAGGCCCGCCACGTTGGGCCGGCGGCCGACGGCATAGAGCACCACGTCGGCCTGCAGCACGCCGCCGTCGTTCAGGGTCAGGCGGCGCGTGCCGTCGGGCGCGGCCTCGATGCGCGTGACCTCGGTGCGCACGCGCAGATCGATGCCGGCCTTGCGCAGCTCGGCCGCGGTGAAGTCGCGCACCTCGTCGTCGAAGCCGCGCAGTATCTGCTCGCCCCGGTACAGCAGGGTGACCTGCGCGCCCAGACCGTGGAAGATGCTGGCCATCTCGCAGCCGATGTAGCCTCCGCCCACCACCACCAGGTGGCGCGGAAACCGCGGCAGGTCGAACATGTCGTCCGAAGTGACGATCAGCTCGTGCCCGGGCAGCTCGGGTCGCACCGGCGTGCCGCCGGTGGCCAGCAGGATGTGGCGCGCGCGGTGGCGGCTGCGGCCGCCGTCCGGCGCCGTCACGTCGACCGTGTGGGCGTCGAGCAGCCGCCCATGCCCTTGCAGACGCCGCACGCCGGCGCCGGTCATCAAACTTTCATAGATGCCGTTCAGGCGCGAGATTTCCTGCGCCCGGCGGGCCTTCAGCGCGTCCCAGTCCAGCCGTGGCGCGCCGGGCAGCTGCCAGCCGTAGCCGCGCGCCTCCTCGAAGGCCTCGGCGTAGTGCGCGCCATAGCTGTAGAGCTTCTTGGGGATGCAGCCCACGTTGACGCAGGTGCCGCCCATGCGACCGCTTTCGGCCAGCGCCACGCGAGCGCCGCGCTGCGCCGCGAAGCGCGCCGCCCGCACGCCGCCCGAGCCGCCGCCGATGACGAAAAGGTCGAAGTCGAAGTCCGTCATGGTGTTTGTGGTCCTTGCACGCCTTGAATGGCCGCAGTGTATGCAGGGTGGAATTCAGCCTGGGTTCAGTGGTCGAGCGGCAGGGCAATGGTGCGTTTGATCTCCTTGAGCGAGAAGCTGGTGGAAATCTCGCGCACGCCAGGCAGGCTGCGGATGCGGCTGCGCACGAACTCGGCGAAGTACTCCAGATCGGGCGCCACCACTTCGAGCTGGTAGTCGTGGCGGCCGGACAGGTTGTGGCAGGCCAGCACCTGCGGCAGCGCCAGCACCTCACGCTCGAACGCGGCGCAGATGCTGGACGTGTGATCGTGCAGGTTCAACTGGACGAAGCCCAGCACGCCATAGCCGATGCGCCGACGGTCGAGGTGGGCGTGGTAGCCGCTGATGACGCCGCTTTCTTCCAGCTGGCGCACGCGCCGCCAGCAGGGCGAGGGCGACAGCGAGACCCGTTCGGCCAGTTGGCCCACCGTGGCGCGGCCGTCGCGCTGCAGCACTTCGAGCAGGGCGCGATCCACATGATCGAAGGAGCCGGAGGGTGAAGACATGATTTGCCCCAAACAACAATGAAAAAAAAACAAACTGCTATCGTGCTGCCATAAAAGCATCAAGATAGCCAATTCTTGCCCGTCGTAAAAGGAAAAAATACGCTTCTGATTTGACGCTGCAGGAGATTCTTTCATGACCAGGTCCCTTGATCGAGCGGGTGGGTTCAGCACCCGCGCCATTCACTTCGGCTACGACCCGGCCGAGCATCTGGGTGCGCTGGTGCCGCCCATCCACACCTCGGCCACCTACGCCTTTCCCGACACGGGCTACGGCGCGCGCTGCTTCACCGGCGAGGAGAAGGGCTACATCTACAGCCGCATCGCCAACCCCACGCTGGCGCTGCTGGAGGCGCGTCTGGCCAGCCTGGAGCAGGGCGCGGGTGCGGTGGTGTTCGCCTCCGGCATGGGCGCCATCACGGCCACGCTGTGGTCCATGCTGACGCCGGGTGACGAGGTGCTTGCCGACCTGACGCTGTACGGCTGCACCTTTTCGTTCCTGCACCACGGCATCGGGCACTTCGGCGTCACGGTGCGCCACGTCGACATGACCGATCCCGAGCAGGTGGCGGCGGCGCTCACCGAGCGCACACGCGTGGTCTACATCGAATCGCCCGCCAACCCCAACATGCGACTGGCCGACATCGCCGCCATCTCGCGTCTGTCGCATGCCCGCGGAGCGCGGGTGGTGGTGGACAACACCTACTGCTCGCCCTACCTGCAGCAGCCGCTGGTGCTGGGGGCCGACGTCAGCCTGCATTCGGTCACCAAGTACCTGGGCGGCCACGGTGACCTGATGGCCGGCGCGGCCGTGTTTGCCGACGCCGAACTGGCCGAGCGCGTGCGCCTGTACGGCCTGAAGGACATGACCGGTGCCGTGATGTCGGCCCATGACGCCCACCTGGTGATGCGCGGTCTCAAGACCCTGGCACTGCGCATGGATCGCCACTGTCAGAACGCGCAGCAGGTGGCCGAGCGGATCGCCGCACATCCGGCGGCGGCCGTGGTGCACTACCCTGGACTGCCAAGCTTTGCGCAGCACGCGCTGGCGCAGCGCCAGATGCGCCAGATGGGCGGCATGATCGCGTTCGAGCTGCACGGCGGCCTGCAGGCAGGTGTGCGCTTCATGGACGCCCTGCGCCTGGTGACGCGAGCCGTCAGCCTGGGCGATGCCGAGACCCTGGCGCAGCACCCGGCCAGCATGACGCACTCGACCTACACCCCCGAAGAACGCGCCGCGCATGGCATTCCGGAAGGGCTGGTACGGCTGTCCATTGGCCTGGAGGACGTGGAGGACATCCTGGCCGACATCGGTCAGGCGCTGGACCACGCGCTGGCGCCGGAGGGCGCCGCCCGTGGCGGGGCGCGCAGCCTGAGCAGCGTGTTCTGAGCCGGTGCCGCCGGCCCGCATTGACCACCGACAGGCGCTGCGGGATCATGCCGACGATGGCGCGGTCGGCGACGGTGTGTGCCGGCGCGCCGCGATGGTTTTTCTGTGCAGTCCACTGAGTCGCCACCATGCATGCTCCGATCGATTCCCAGGCCCTGGCGTCTTCCGCGTCCCTGCCCGCCGATGCCGACCCGCAGGAAACCGCCGAATGGCGCGCCGCGTTCGAGGCGCTGATCGCCACTCAGGGCCCGGCGCGCGCGTGTTTCATGCTGGACGAGCTGGCGCGCCTGGCGCGCGCGCGCCAGCTGGGCTGGCGGCCCGAGCTCAACACGCCGGCGCTCAACACCATCGCGGCGCAGGACCAGCCGGTGTTTCCGGGCGATCTGGCGATCGAGGAGCGGCTCGGCTCGCTGATCCGCTGGAACGCGCTGGCCATGGTGGTGCGCGCCAACCAGGCCTATGGGGAGCTGGGCGGCCACATCGCCAGCTACGCCAGCGCGGCCGATCTGTTCGAGGTCGGCTTCAACCACTTCTTCCGCGCCCGCGAGGGTCTGGCGCCGGGCCAGCACCGGGGCGATCTGGTGTTCTTCCAGCCGCACAGCGCCCCCGGCGTCTACGCCCGCGCCTTTCTCGAAGGGCGGCTGTCCGAGCAGGATTTGCTGCACTTCCGCCAGGAGCTGACGGCGCCCGGCGCCGGCGCGCGCGGCCTGTGCAGCTATCCGCACCCCTACCTGATGCCGGACTTCTGGCAGTTTCCCACCGGCTCGATGGGGATCGGCCCGATCAGCAGCATCTACCACGCCCGCTTCATGCACTACCTGACCGACCGCGGTCTGCTGGACTGTGCCGGTCGCAAGGTGTGGGGCGTGTTCGGCGACGGCGAGATGGACGAGCCCGAGAGCACCAGCGCCCTCACGCTCGCCGCGCGCGAGGGCCTGGACAACCTGGTCTGGGTGGTCAACTGCAACCTGCAGCGGCTCGATGGCCCGGTGCGCGGCAACGGCCGCATCGTCGATGAATTGGAGCGCCTGTTCACCGGCAGCGGCTGGAACGTCATCAAGCTGCTTTGGGGCAGCGACTGGGATGGCCTGTTGGCGCGCGACCTCACGGGCACGCTGGTGCGCACCCTGGGCGAGACCGTGGACGGCCAGATGCAGACCTTCGCCGCCAAGGACGGGCGCTTCAACCGCGACAACTTCTTCGGCCAGAGCCCCGAGCTGCAGCAACTGGCCCAGGGCATGACCGACGAGCAGATCGACCGCCTCAAGCGCGGCGGCCACGACCTGGTGAAGATCCATGCCGCCTATGCGGCCGCCCATGCCCACCGCGGCCAGCCCACCGTGATCCTGGCGCACACCAAGAAGGGCTACGGCATGGGCGCGGCCGGACAGGGCAAGATGACCACGCACAGCCAGAAGAAGCTCGATGAGCAGGAGCTGATCGCGTTTCGCAACCGCTTCAACCTGCCGCTGACCGACGCGCAGGCCGCCAACCTGGAGTTCCTCAAGCCGGCGGTCGACAGCGCCGAGCTGCAGTACCTGCTGCAGCGCCGGCGCGCCCTGGGCGGGTGGTTGCCGGCCCGTCAGACGCTGTGTGAGGCGGTGGCCGTACCGGCCCTGACCAGCTACGCGCAGTTTGCCGTGGCCGCCGACGGCAAGGACATGAGCACCACCATGGCCTTCGTGCGCATGCTGGGTAACCTGCTCAAGGATGGACAGCTCGGGCCGCGCATCGTGCCCATCGTCGCCGACGAGGCGCGCACCTTCGGCATGGCCAACCTGTTCAAACAGGTGGGCATCTACAGCAGCGTCGGCCAGCGCTACGCGCCGGAGGACATCGGCTCCATCCTGTCCTACCGCGAGGCGCGCGACGGCCAGATCCTCGAGGAGGGCATCAGCGAGGCCGGCGCCAGTGCCAGCTGGACGGCCGCGGCGACGAGCTACAGCGTGCATGGCCTGGCCATGCTGCCGTTCTACATCTACTACTCGATGTTCGGCTTTCAGCGCGTGGGCGACGCCATCTGGGCTGCGGCCGACCAGCGCGCGCGCGGCTTTCTGCTGGGCGCCACCAGCGGGCGCACCACCCTGGGCGGCGAGGGCCTGCAGCACCAGGACGGCACCAGCCACCTGGTGGCCGCCACCATCCCCAACTGCAAGGCCTACGACCCGGCCTTTGCGGGCGAGATGGCGGTCATCGTGGACGCCGGCATGCGCGAGATGATGGTGGAGCAGAAGGACGTGTTCTATTACGTCACGCTCATGAACGAGAACTACGCCCAGCCCGCGCTGCCGGCGGATGCCCATCCAGGGGTGTTGCGTGGGTGCTATCTATTTAGTAGCTATCGGCGCACGCCGGACGGGCGCGAACTGCCAGAAACGGCCCCAACGGTGACCTTGCTCGGCTCCGGCGCCATCCTGACTGAAGTGATCCTGGCCGCCGAGCTGCTGGTGCGTCAGGGCATTGCCGCCACCGTGCTCAGCGTCACCAGCTGGAGCGAACTGGCGCGCGATGGCCTGGCCTGCCAGCAGCGCCGTCTGGCCGGCGCGGACACGCCCGGCGCGCCCTGGGTCACCCAGCAGCTGCACCACACCCAGGGGCCGATCATCGCCGCCACCGACTACGTGTGCGCCGTGCCGGAGAGCGTGCGGGCGTTCGTGCCCGAAGGGCGCAGCTACCTCACGCTGGGCACCGACGGCTTCGGGCGCAGCGACACCCGTGCGGCGCTGCGGCGCTTCTTCGGCGTCGACGCGCGGGCCCTGGTGCGGGCGGCACGACTGGCGCTGGGCTGAGTCTGAACGCGGCGGCTGGCTGCGGCTGTTGTGCGTCCGCAGGCGCATCCCTGCAGGGTCTGGCGGCGCAGCTGAGCCTGACTCACCAGCTGACGATCCACCAGGCCGCCCATCCCTGCGTTCGTCCCAGCTTTGCGAAGCTGACCAACGGTCAACGGCCGCTTTGAAGGTCACTCCAGCTTGATGCCTTCCTGCTGGATCACGTTGCGCAGCGTTTCCGCGTCGTTCCTGACCGACTTGGCAAAGGTCGCCGGGTCCTCGTAGTTGGGGTACAGCGCCGACAGCTGCAGCTTGGCCTTGACTTCCGGCGCTTCCAGCACCTGTCGCACGGCGTCGGCCATCTTGTTGACCACCGGCGCCGGCGTGCCCTTCGGTGCGAACATGGCAAACCAGCTGAACGAGCCACCGTCGCCAAAGCCTTGCTCCTTGAGCGTCGGCAGGTTGGGCAGTTCGGGGTTGCGGATGCCGCTGGTGGTGCCCAGCCCCTTGAGGTCGCCGGACTTCACGCGCGGTGCCGTGGCCGGGTCGTACATGAGGTCGATGCGGCCGGCCAGCAGGTCGATCACCGACTCGCCCGCCCCCTTGTACGGGATGTGGGTGAGCTGCACGCCGGCGTGCTTGTGCAGCAGCACCGCGGTCATGTGCACGATGGAGCCCACGCCGTTGGTGGCGAACGTGAGCTTGCCGGGGTTGGCCTTGGCGTAGGCCAGCATGCCCTTGTAATCGGTAAACGGCGCGTCCTTGCGGGCCGTCACCAGACCGTAGGAGGAAGCGATCTTGGCCACCGGGTCGAAGCTCTCGAAGGTGTACTTGACGTTCTTCATCAGGTAGGGCGCCAGCGCCAGGGCGGCGGTGGGCGCCACCAGGAAGGTGTAGCCATCGGGCGCCTGGCGCGACGCGAACTCGGTGCCCATGGTGGCGGCGGCGCCGGGCTTGTTCTCGACGATCACCGGCTGGCCAAGGATCTTGGAGACGCCATCGCCGATGAAGCGCGTGATGACGTCCGACGAGCCGCCGGGCGGGTACGGTGTGACGAAGCGGATGGGTTTGTCCGGCCAGGGCTTGGACGTCTGGGCCAGCGCGGGCGCGACGGCACCGGACAGCGCGGCCAGCGCCAGCAGGTGCAGGGATCGACGGGTGAGGGTCATGGTGAATGCTCCTTGGGGTTGAGTGCGGGGATCAGCGGCCGCTGAAGCGCGGGGCGCGCTTTTCCTTGAACGAGGCCACGCCTTCGCGCAGGTCGGCGCTGGCGGCGATGCCTTGCAGCATGCGGTGCTGCGGGTAATACAGCTCGGTCGGCGAAGCCGGCAGCGTGCGCCGCGCGATCGACTTCATGGCCTGCACCACCAGCGGTGCGTTGGCGGCGATCCGGCTGGCCACCTGCATGGCCACCTCCAGCGCCTGACCGTGCGGCGCCAGGCGGTTGACCAGGCCGATCTCGTAGGCGCGCTGGGCCGTCACGGGGTCGCCGGTCAGCAGCCATTCCAGGCCGGCCTTGTATTGCATGCGGGGCGGAAAACCAGCCATCACACCGGCAAAGGCGCCGATCCGGGCCTCCGGGTAGACGAAGCGGGCGTCCTCGTCGGCCACCGCCATGTCGGCCAGCATCACCATGGTGGCGCCGGCACCGACGGCCAGGCCGCTGACGGCGGCGATGATCGGCTTGTCGCACGGCACCGACAGGTTGGGCATGGCCAGCCAGATGTCGCGCGGCAGCGCTTTCAGGTCGGCGCCCGACGTGAAGGCCTGCTCGCCCGCGCCGTGCAGCACCGCCACGCGGTCGTCGGCGTCCTGGGCGAAGCGTTGCCATGCGGCCTGCATGCCCTGCACCACCTCGTCGTTGATGGCGTTGCGGGCTTCGGGCCGGTGGATGGTGATGCGGGCGATGCCGCCCTCGGAGGCGTAGCGTACGGCGGTCATGGTTGCTTCAGGTGCAAGCTGTTCGGTGGTAGGTGCATCAGGCCAGCGTGGCGCGCGCGTCGGCCGCCGCGATGCGCGGCCCGGCGATGAACAGCGGGTTGATGTCGAGTTCGCGCAGCCGGGCGCTGGGGTCGGCCGCCAGCGCGCCCAGGCGCACCATGACGTCGGCGATGGCGTCCAGGTCGGCCGGCGTGCGGCCGCGGTAGCCGCTCAGCAGCGGCAGGCAACGCAGCTGTCGCAGCATCGCCAGCGCCGTGGCGTGCGACAGCGGAGCGGGCGCCAGCTGCACGTCCTTCATCAGCTCGACCAGCACGCCCCCGGCACCCACCATCACCAGCGGGCCGAAGTCGGGGTCGCGCTGCACACCCAGGATCAACTCGGTGTCGGCGCGCCACATCTCGGTGACCAGGTAGCCGTCAAGGGTATCGACGCCGGCCGCGCGCGCCGCTGCGGCGATGTCGGCGCAGGCCTGGCGCACGGCGGCATCGCCCTGCAGGCCGAGCTTGACGCCGCCCATGTCGCTCTTGTGCACGATGTGCGCGCTGACCGCCTTGATGGCCACGCTGCCGCCAAGTTCGCGCGCGGCCTGGGCCGCGGCGTCGGCGCCGGCGGCGAACCGCCAGCGTGTGGTCGGGATGCCCGCCCCTTCCAGCAGGCGGCGGGCCTGAGGTTCGGTCAGGAAACCGGCCGGCAGATCGGCGGCGACGCTGACGCCGGGCTGCGGTGGCGCGCTGGGCGGTGGCGGCTTGCGCCGCGCCAGCACCGACAGCACCTTCAGCGCGTCGTGCGGGCTGTCGAAGTAGCCGTGGCCGGCCGCGCGCAACATCTGGCGCGCCACGTCGCCGTGGTTGCCGGCGCCCTGGACGAACAGCAGGGGCTTGGAGGAGCGGTCGGCGGCGGCGATGGCCGCCTGCACCACCAGCTCCTGGCCGGGCTGGGTGGTCAGCAGCAGGATGCCGGCGCCGACCGCGGGGTCGTGCAGGGCGCGGTCCAGGGCGATGCCGATTGCGCCGCCCGCCACCTGCGGATCGGGCGCTGCCGCATGGTTGAGCATGCCGAAGTCGAACGGCAACTGGCGGTGCGTGGACGGCAACACGGCGGCGACGGCCTGCTGGGTGGCGTCCGACAGCTCGGCCGGGGCGAGGCCGTGCGCTTCCAGACCGTCGGTCAGCAGCGCACCGCCCCCGCCGGAGCCCGAAAAAACGGCCACCTGATCCGACGCCGCCCGCTTGCCGCGTTGCAGCAGCAGCGCGCCCTGCAGCAGATCGTAGATGGTCTCGAACAGGTAGACACCCCAGCGGCGGCAGGTCGCCTCGAAGGCGGGCCAGGCGCCGGCCAGGCTGGCGGTGTGCGAGGCGGCGGCCTTGGCGCCGGCCGCGCTGCGCCCCGACTTGGCGATGCACACCGGTTTGCCCGCGGCGGCGGCGCGCTCCAGAAGGGCGGTGAAGCGCGGCGCGTCCTTCACGCCTTCCATGTAGAGCGTGATGACCTCGGTCTTCGGATCGTCGATCAGGTATTCGAAGAAGTCGTTCAGGTCGAGGTCGGCCTGGTTGCCGACCGAGACCGTGGTCGAGAACCCAGCCCCGATGTCGACCCCGCGCGAAATCATCGCGCCCATCAGCGCACCACTCTGGCTGGCCATGCCGATGCCGCCGACCGGCAGCCTGTCGAGGGTGCCCATCACCACGCCGGTGGTGGCACACAGCCCGTGGTGGGTGTTCATCAGGCCCATGCAGTTGGGGCCGATCAGGCGCACACCGCCGGCGCGCGCCAGGTCGACCAGCGCCTGTTCGTCGGCGCGGCCGGCCGCGCCGGTCTCGGCAAACCCGGCCGTGATGCACAGCGCGCAGCCCACACCTTTGGCCACGCAGTCCTCGATGGCCGCGCGGACATGCGCGCGCGGCACCAGCAGAATCGCCAGGTCCACCGGGCCGGGGCAGTCGCGCAGCGAAGGGTAGGCCGGCAGGCCCATGAGCTCGGTGGCACGGGCGTTGATGGGGTAGAGCGCGCCCGGGTGGCGATGCCGCAGCATGTAGCGCAGCAGGCGCCCGCCCCATTTGTCTTCGCTGTCGGAAGCCCCCACGATGGCCACGCTGCGCGGGTGCAGGATGTCGCGGACGCTCTGGCGCGGTGCAACCCACGGCGCCGGGTTGGAGACGTCGACCATGACCGGTGCCTCAGTTGCCGCGAATGCCGATCGCCGGCAGCAGCTCGGCGTACAGCTTGCGGTCGGCATCCAGGCTGCGTCGATACTCGTCCGGCGCCTGCCACGAAGGCACCGAGTTGGCCCGTGCCAGCGCGTCCTTCACGTCCTGCTGCTGCAGCACCTGACGGATCGCCTCGGACAACCGCGACATGATGGCCGCCGGTGTGCCCTTGGGCGCCAGCACGCCCCAGCCCGAACCGCGGGTGGAGCTGATGGTGAACCCGGCTTCCTCCAGCGTCGGCACGCCGGGCAGCTCGGGGTGGCGACGCCGATACAGCACCGCCAGCGGCTGCACGCGATCGGCTTTGACCATGGGGGTGACGGCGCCGTCGATGATGAAGTCGACGTCGCCGGCCACCAGGGCGTTGACGGCCGCCGCCGAACCGCGAAATGGCACATGCAGCACCTGAATGCCGGTGTCGCGCGCCAGTGTCAGGCCGTAGATGTGGCCCGCCGACGCCTCACCGGCCGAGCCGAACGACAGCTTGCCGGGATGCTGCTTGGCGTAGTCGATGAACTCCTTGACGGTGCGGATCGGCAAGGTCTTGCGCACCGCCATGACGGCGACGTAGTCGGCCACGCCGCCGGCGATCTCGAAGCTGTCGATGCCGTAGTTCAGCTTGCGCAGGTTGGGCAGGGCCGTGAACCCGGTGGCAGAGGCCATCAGCAGGGTGTGGCCGTCGGGGGCCGCGTTGGCCACCAGCTCGGTGCCGATCTGCGTGGTGCCACCGGGCTTGTTCTCGACGAAGATGTTGGACTTCAGCAGCGCGCTGAGCTTGTCTGCCATCAGGCGACCCAGCATGTCCGATGAACCGCCGGGCGGAAACGGCACCACCATGCGGATCGGCCCGGACGGCCATTTGTCCTGCGCCCGTGCGGGCACGGACCACAGCAGTTGCGGGGCAGCCAGCAGCAGCGGCAGGCTCAGTCTCAGGCGGTCGGGGTGTGTCATGGGTGTCTCCGTGGGGCCGGGCGTCGATCGGCGCGGCGCGGCGTCATTCGGGCTGGATGCCCAGTTCGTCGGCAATCTTGCGGTAGTGGCCATACTCGGCGGTGATCTGCTTGCGCAAGGCCTGCGGGCCCGAGCCGACGGATTCGACGCTGAGGTTGGCCAGCTTCTCGATCACTTCGGGCGACTCCATGGCGATCTTGAACTCGTTGGCCAGCTTGTCAATGATTTTCTGGTCGACGCCCTTGGGGCCCACCAGGCCGTACCAGATCGGGATGTCGGGCATGGACTTGTAGCCCAGCTCGGTGACCGTGGGAATGTCGGGTGCGAAGCGGGTGCGTTTGTCCTGCATCACGGCCAGTGCGCGCGTCTTGCCCTGCTTGAGGTAGGGCAGGGCGGTGAAGACGCCATCGAACATCGCATCCGTGTGGCCAGCAACCACGGCATTGACCGCTTCCACGCCCTTGTACGGGATGGAGTTGAGTTTGAAGCCGGCAACCTTCTGGAACAGGTCGGTGCCCAGCTGTCGTCCGTAGGTGCTGAGCGCGTACTTGCCCGGCGCGGCCTTGGCCAGATCGATGAATTCCTTCAGGTTGTTGGCCTTCACCGACGAATTGATGACGAACACCACTGGGGTATAGGCGATGTAGCTGATGAGCGAGAACGACTCGATGGGGTCGTAGCCAGGGTTCTTGACAATGATGGGTGCGGTGTGGAAGGTGGCGCTGCTGGTCATCATCAGCGTGTAGCCGTCGGCGGGCGCGGCCAGCAGGGCCTTGACGCCGATGACGGTGTTGCCTCCGGGTTTGGTTTCGATGATGAAGGGCTGCTTGGTGCGCTCGCGCACCTTCTCGACGATGATGCGCGTCATCACATCCGTGCCGCCACCGGCCTGGTACGGAATGATGATCTTGATGGGCCGCTCGGGGTACTTGTCGACCGACTGGGCGTGCGCTGCCGCGGCCATCAGGCAGGCGGACAGGCCGGTGAGGATGGGGGTGAGTTTCAAGGCTTGCTCCTTCAGTGTGGGTATGGGGTTGGCGCCTACGGGCGGGTGTTCAGGATCAGGTCGGCCGCGCGTTCGGCGATGGCCAGGGTGGCGGCGTAGGTGTTGCCGGAAATCAGCGTCGGCATCACCGACGCGTCCACCACCCGCAGGTGACTGACGCCGCGCACGCACAGCGCCGGGTCGACCACCGCCTCGGCGTCGCTGCCCATGCGGCAGGTGCCGACCGGGTGGTAGATGGAGGTGCCATTCGAGCGGGCGAAATCCAGGCACGCTTCGTCGCTCTGCACGTCGGGGCCGGGGGCCAGCTCTTCGGCGACGATGTCGGCCAGCGGTTGCGTGGCGGCCAGCCGGCGCGTGAGGCGAACCTCCTCGACGGCCACGCGGCAGTCTTCCGGCGTGGCCAGGTAGTTGGGCAGGATCCGGGGGTGTTGGCCCGGGTCCGGACTGCGCAGCAGGATCTCGCCGCGGCTTTCGGGCCGCAGGTGACAGACACTGAAGGTCATGCCCGGAAAGCGGTCCGGCATGCCGGTTTTTTCGTCGGTGGTGTAGTTGGAGAAGTGGTATTGGATGTCGGGGCTCGCAAGCTCGGGCAGGCTTCTGGTGAACAGCCCGACCTGGGCCGTCGGGTAGGCGATGGCGCCGCTGCGGCGCAGCAGGTATTCCAGCCCCATGCCGACTTTGCCGGCCAGCGAATGGAACTGGTCGTTGAACGAGATCGGACGGTTGAGTCGGTAGGTCAGGCGCAACTGCAGGTGATCCTGCAGGTTCTTGCCCAGCTGCGGTGCGTCCACCCGTGGCGTGATGCCCATCTCCTGAAGGTGGGCTGCCGGCCCGATGCCCGACAGCATCAGCAGCTGCGGTGAATTGATCGAACCGCCGCAGACGAGCACCTCGCGCGCGGCGTGCAGCTCATGCCAGTGGCCGTCCTTTTCGTAGCGCACACCGGTGGCGCGCCGCTGCTCGAAGCTGATGTGGTGCACCATCGCCCCGGTGATGACGCTCAGGTTGGCGCGACCCTTCACCGGCCGCAGATACCCCACGGCCGCACTGCAGCGGCGGCCGTTGCCTACCGTGGCCTGGTAGTAGCCGACGCCCTCCTGGTCGGCACCGTTGAAGTCCGGGTTGCGGGGAATGCCCAGCTGTTCCGCCGCCGCGATGAAGCGCGTCCAGACTTCGCTGCGATTGGTCCGGTCCGACACCGTCAGCGGGCCGCCGACCGCGTGGTAGGCGTCGGCGCCCCGGGTCTGGTTTTCGATCTTCAGGAAGTACGGAAACAGGCTGTCCCAGTCCCAGCCGGTGGCGCCCGATGCGGCCCAGCGGTCGAAGTCCGTGCGCTGGCCACGGATGTAGACCATGCCGTTGATGCTGCTCGAGCCGCCCAGCACTTTGCCGCGCGGCCAGTACACCGACCGGCCGTTGGTCAGCGGGCTGGGCTCGGTCATGTAGAACCAGTTGTGCTTTTTTTCCCGCAGCAGGTAGCGGATGCCGGCCGGGATGTGGATCCATTTGTCGTCGTCCGGGCCACCGGCTTCCAGCAGGATCACGCGACACGACGGGTCGGCCGACAGCCGGTTGGCGAGCACGCAGCCGGCGGTGCCGCCGCCGACGATCAGGTAGTCGCAAACTGGGGTATTCATCTCGTCTGTTTCGATGGGTGAGGTGGTGGTGCCCTGAGTTCCAGCGTTTCAGGTGCAGGCCGGCTCATGAGGGTGTGCGGTGCCGACGAATTCAGGCAGCAGGTAAGGCGTTGGCCTGGTCTCCGGGGACGTGCAGCGCTCCACTTCGACCAGACAGGTCTGGGCCATGCAGCCCTGGGACAGTCGCGAAGCGCCGATGTCCGGCGTCAGCACGTTGGGGTTGCCGTGTCGTTCGACATTGCCGGGGCCGCTGGCCAGCCAGCTTGTCGGGTCGAACCATGCCCCGGTCGACATGCGAGCGACGCCGGGACGCAGCGCGTCGGAGATGCGCAGTGCCGCCAGGCAGGCGCCGCGGGCATTGAACACGCGCACCAGGTCACCGGCCTTGAGTCCGCGGGCCTCGGCGTCGGTGCGGCACAGGGTCAGCGGCTCACGGCCGTCGACTTTGTTGGCCTGGCTGCAGGCGGCGTGGTCGAGCTGGCTGTGCAGCTTGGTGTGGGGTTGATCGCTGATCAGGTGCAGCGGAAACCGGACTGCGGCTGGGCTGCCGAGCCATTCCAGCGGTTCCAGCCAGCAGGCGTGTCCGGGACAGTCGTCGTAGCCGAAGCTGGCGATGCGCGCGCTGAACAGTTCGATGCGGCCGCTGGGCGTGGCCAGCGGGTGGCTCTGCGGGTCGGCGCGGAAGCGGTCGAGCATCACGACTTCGGCCTCGGGCTGTGCCAGGTCAAGCAGGCCCCGGGTCCAGAAGTCGTCGAACGGGGGCAGCTCGATGCCGGCCTGAGCCGCGCGCTGCCGCGACTGTTCGTACATCAGGCTCAGCCAGTCGCGGGCGTCGCGTCCCTCCGTGAACGCCTCGCGCACGCCCAGGCGTTCGGCCAGATCGCTGAAGATGGCGTAGTCGTCGCGCGCCTCGCCCACCGGCGCGATGAGCCGCTTCATTGCCACCATGTAGCGCTCGCGCGTGGCGTAGCCGATGTCTTCGCGCTCCATCGCCGTGGTGGCCGGCAGCACGATGTCGGCCAGCTTCGCGGTGGGGGTCCAGTACTGCTCGTGGACGACGATGGTTTCCGGCTTGGACTGCCAGGCGGCGAGCAGGCGATTGAGGTCCTGATGGTGGTGGAACGGATTGCCGCCGGCCCAGTAGATCAGGCGAATGTCGGGGTAGGTGTGGCGCTGGCCGTTGTAGTCGAAGCTGGCACCGGGCTGCTCCAGCATGTCGGTGATGCGCGCCACCGGAATGAAGGCGCGGACCGCGTTGTGCCCCTGCGGCAGCGTCGGGCCGGAGAACTTGGCGTTGTCGTTGCCCATCATGTTGGTGCTGCCATAGCCCACACCGAAGCCGCCGCCGGGCAGCCCGATCTGGCCCAGCATGGCGGCCACGGTGATCAGGGCCCAGTAAGGCTGCTCGCCGTGGTGGGAGCGTTGCAGCGACCAGGCGATGTTGAGCATGCTGCGCGTGGCGGCCGCTTCCCGTGCCAGGCGGACGATGCGCTCGGCCGGCACGCCGGTGATCCGGGCCGCCCAGTCGGCGCTCTTGGGTTGTCCGTCGGTGTCGCCCCGCAGGTAGGCGGCAACGCGTTCAAAGCCGACGCAGTGGCTGGCCAGGAAGCCGGCGTCGTGACGTTTTTCCGTCCACAGCGTGTGCGCCATGGCCAGCAGCAGGGCGGTGTCGGTGCCCGGGCGAATGGGGATCCACTCCACCTCGCCGCCGGTGTCGATGTCGTCGCGCACCGGACTGATGTTGATGAAGCGCACCCCCGCAGCGGCCATGCGGCGCAGCCCGGTGGGGACCGCGTGCTCGGTGGCCCCGCCCGAACTGACCTGCGCGTTCTTGGCCGGCACGCCACCAAAGGTGATGAACAGCCTGGTGTGCCGCGCCATGACGCGCCAGCTGGTGTGCTGGGTGAACAGCTCTTCCATCGGTGCCACGATGTGCGGCAGCAGCACCCGGGCCGCACCCAGGCTGTAGGTGTCGGCGTGTCGGACGTAGCCGCCGATGGCGTTGAGAAACCGATGCACCTGACTCTGCGCGTGGTGAAAGCGCCCTGCGCTGGACCAGCCGTAGGAGCCACCGAAGATCGCTTCGTTGCCATGCTGCAGGCGCACGCGATCGAGCTCACGCGCCACCAGGTCGATCGCCTCGTTCCAGCCCACCTCGACGAACGGGTCGGTGCCGCGCAGCTGTGGTGCCGCGTGCGGCGCATCGCCGCACATGGCCTGCCACCAGCTGCGACGTACCGCAGGTCGACGCACGCGCACCGGACCGCGCGCGGCGTCGAGCATCGACAGGCCGATCGGCGAGGGCGAGGGGTCGCGTGCAAATCCCTGCAGTCGCAACGCCTCGCCCTGGCCCGTGGCTTCATAGACCCCCCAGTGGGAAGCCGTCAAGGGCATGGCTGTGGGGGGCGTGACGGGGGTCATCATGGTCCAGGGATGGCTTGGATCGGCGGCAGGCGTGGCATCCTAAGTGATTCCGTAAAATGACACTATGATTCCAAATAAGGGAATTAAGGATTCCCTCTTTTTGAGTGACACACTGATCCGTGGCCTGCGCCGGGTCGAGCCGCCGTTGCTGCCGCCCCGGTCTGACGGCGTGAATGCGCTGGCGCAGGGGCTGGATACTCGTGTCGTACGAACAGGGTGCACAAGGCGCCGGCAGCGGCGCTGGCTGCGAACAACCAGATCGCTCGGTCCCAGGCCGCCGTCGGCCCCAGCACAGGCCTGACCGCGTCGAGCAGAGCACCGGCCAGCGGCTGCAGGATCCCGGCCCCCAGGAAAATGCCGACGTTGACGAGCGAGACGGCCATGCCTGCGTGTTCAGGCGGGTTCATTTCCTTCGCTACAGTCCACGTCAACACGAAGGCCGGCACGAACAGGCCCATGACGAAGAACCAGGCGTAGCTGAGCGCCAGCGACGGTTCCCATCGCAGCACCAGGGGCAGCCACGAGAGCGCGTACATCAGGGCGAACAAGCGCATCACGCCGATGCGGCTGCGCAGACGATCGGACAGCAGACCAACCACCAGCGAGCCGGCCGCCACGCCGAGCACCAGCAGGCTGGCGTGATGGCTGGCCACCGCCTGCGACAGGCCGCGGCCTTCGCGCAGGTAGGGCACCACCCACAGGCCGGCAAAGGCGAAGAAGCTGCCGGCCACCCCAACGTTGACGAAGAAGCCTGGCCAGCTGGCCGGATTGGCCAGCACGGCGCGCAGCGCCTGTGCCCAGTGCGTTGCGACCGCGGGCGGCGGGGCGTAAGACACCTCGAATCCGCACTCGCGGGGACTGTCGCGCACCACGATCCATGTCAGCACGGCCAGCGCGAGCGAGGCCAGGCCCAGGCCGACGAACACCGATCGCCAGGACGCCACCGTCACCAGCCAGGCCAGGGGTGCGCCGGCGGCCGCGGCGCCCAGGTTGCCGGCAAGCAGGGTGATGCCGTTGAAGGTTGCAAAGCGTTGTGGTGGAAACCAGTTGGCACACACCTTGAGCAGGGCCACGAAGGTCACCGCCACGCCCATGCCCACCAGCAAGCGGCCGACGGCGGCCAGTTCCCAGCCGGGCGCCAGCCCGAACAGGATCGAGCCGACGGCGGCCACCACTGCGCCGGCAGTGACCACAACGCGTGGGCCGACGGTATCGGCGAGCACCCCCACCGGCACCTGCAATAAGGTGTAGACGTAGAAGTAGGTCGCGGCGAGCGTGCCGAGCAGCGCGCCGCTGACCTGGAAGGCCTGGGTCAGCTCGCCTGCGATCGCCGCCGGCGCCGTGCGGTGCACGTAGGACAGCACATAGCCGGCCAGCAGGATCAGGTAAATGAACAGCGCAGTGGCCGCAAACCCGATGCGGCGCGGCGGTTCGATATCCGCAGGCATCGCGCGAGGCGTTGTCGACCAAGCTTCTGTGTCTCGCATGTGGAGACTGTAGGCAGCGGCCGGCTTGTGCGCTTTCGATAAAGAGACAGAATATGTCGATGAAGCGACAAGGGGTTGCTCAAGGCTTGCGATGCTGTGGAAGACGCTGAAGGTGCCGGAAATCGAGACCTTGCCCGGGCCGGTGTTCGTGCGCGCGCAGGACATCCCGCCGGGCTACCGATTCCCGTCTCACTCGCATCCATGGCATCAACTCATCTATGCCATCAGCGGATCACTGGTCGTCGAGGCCGCCCATCAGCGCGTGGTCTGCGGGCCCGAGCAGGCGGTGTGGATTCCGACCGGTACCGTGCACGCGGTCGCGTCGCGCTACGGCGCGCAATTTCGCAGTCTGTATTTGCGCACTTCCGTGGGTCGGGGCATGGCGGCGCGCTATGCGTTGCTGCAGGTGTCTGCCTTGCTGCGCGAGTTGATCCGTGAGGCGGCGTGGCTGGGCGAGCAGCGTGTGGCGGGCGTCGCCACACTGGCCTATACGCAACGGGTGCACGGTCTGATCCTCGATCAACTGCCGCGGCTGGAACGCGTTCAGGCGCCGTTGCCCTGGCCGCAGTCTCCCATGTTGCGCAAGCTGTGCGAGGCGATCGATCGTGCGCCGGCCGACGCCGATGACATCGCCACATGGGGCGCGCGCCTGGGTGCGTCGGAGCGCACGCTGACGCGCCGTTTCCAGGCCGAACTGGGCATGAACTTTCGCGAATGGAAGCGGCGCCTGCGCCTGTTCAAGTCGATGGAACTGCTGGGCGCCGGCATGAGCGTGACGGCGACGGCGCTCGAACTGGGCTACGGTTCACCGTCCGCGTTTTCCTACATGTTCACGCGCGAAATGGGATGCAGCCCCAAGACCTATCGGGCTGCACCGGGCCGTGAGCGCCAGCGTTCAGCGCGGTCCCGGGCCCGTTGATGCCGTGACCGGTGCCATGTGTCTGCCGCGCAGGGGGCTGGAAGGCGCACTCCCGCGGCCAATGTGCGCAGGTCAGGGGCGATGGCACGGGTTGGCGTGGCCATGCGGGAGCGGTGACGGCCACAACATGCGGATCGCGGGTGCCCGTTGCCGATTCGGAAGCTGTGTTGAAAAATTCTGTAAATGAGATAATTGTTCCGACATATAGAAATTGAGGGCGGTGATCGAATGAACAACACTCTGATCAAGGGGCTGCGCTTGCTCGAGGTGCTGGTTGCACGCGCACAGCCCGTGGGAATCAGCGAGCTGGCCCAGGAGCTGGAGATGGGCGCCAGCAACGTGCACCGCTTGCTGCAGGCGCTGGTCGAGCTCGGCTATGCCGTCAACGAGGGCGGGCGTGGTGGTTATCGGGCCTCGCTCAAGGTGTGGGAGCTGGGGGCGCAGGCGCTGCACAAACTGGATTTCCGTGAAACCGCAGCGCCGGCCATGCGCATGCTGCTGGCGGAAACCAACGAAACGGTGCATCTGTCGGTGCTCAGTGGCGACGAGGTGATCTACATCGACAAGCTCGACAGCCCTGAGCCGGTGCGCGCCTACAGCGTCATCGGGGGCCGCGCACCGGCCTATTGCGTGGCCACGGGCAAGGCGCTGCTGGCCTGGCGCGAACAGCCGGCGGTTCAGCTGATGACCGTGCGGCCCCTGCAGGTCTACACGCCGACCACGCTGGCCGACACTTCGGCGCTGGCGATGGAGCTCGATCGCGTGCGGCAGCAGGGTTACGCCGTCAACCGAGGCGAATGGCGCGCCAGCGTCTGGGGCATTGCGGCGCCGGTGTTCGATGAGCGCCAGCGCGTCGTGGCGGCGCTCGGCATCTCAGGCCCGGCAGAGCGCATCCGGGCGCGTGGCGTCAAGCGCCTGGCGGAACTGGTGGTGCAGGCCGCGCGACAGGCTTCGTCACGGCAGCTGGCGCTGGCGGGCGAGGCACGATAGCGCGGACGCGGGGGCTTTGGGTCGGAGCGCGGCCTACCACCGCAAGGGGCCGGTGTGGTGCCGGGCGGTGACCGACAATCCGATTGAAATTGGCTTCTGGCGCTTTTCTGGACTGCGCCGAACGCTATCGAAACAATGGCAATTCGAGTGCGATGCTGTAGTCATGTCAGCGCCGAGGTCGGGTTTTCGACCATCGGCGGCGCGACACGGGTCCACGCCTTCAAACCGGTGTCGCAGATGGCGCATTCGCCGCGGCATCCCAGACCTGCGCCTCCAGCTGCTGCAACGCGCGGCTGGCGCCGCCCAGGCGGGTGGCCAGGTGCTGGGCGCGCTTGAGGTACAGGTGCACGTCGCTCTCCCAGGTGAAGCCCATGCCGCCGTGCACCTGCAGGGCGCTGCGGGTGGCCTGCAGCGCGCCCTCGATGGCGCTCGCCTCGGCGGCGGCGCAGGCCAAGCGGGCGTCGGGCAGGCGCTCGTTCAGCGCGGCGGTGGCGTACAGCACGGCCAGGCGCGCGTTGTCCACGCCCATCCAGGCGTTGGCCAGCTGGTGCTTGATGGCCTGGTTGCTGCCGATCGGGCGGCCAAACTGCACGCGCTCCCTGGCGTAGCCGGCGGCCAGTTCGAGCGCAGCCTGAGCCACGCCGACCAGCTCGGCCGCGCGCATCAGCCGGTAGCCGGTGCGCGCCTGGGCGCGGGTGGCAGCGTCCAGCGCCCAGTCGTGCCAGGGCCCGGCAGGCGCCAGCGCCGGAGCCTGGCGCAGCGTGGGGTCGAGCGCGGGCGCGGCGCTCACGGCGGCGCCATCGATCAGCGCCAGCTGCAGCGGCTCGCCCGGCGCGGGGCTTTCGCGAATCACGACGATGTCGCTGCACTGACCGGCGTGGTCCCACCAGCCATCGCCCGCATCGACCACGTGCAGGGCGCGCCGGCCGGCCAGCATGGCCTGCACGGCATCGCGCAGGGGCGCGGGCGCGCTGGCGGGCGCGGCGCGGCAGGCCAGCGCCAGCCAGACGGCACTGGCGGCCCAGGGCAGGTTGAGCAGCTGGCGGCCGGCTTCCTCGGCCAGCAGGCTGGCTTCGGTCAGGCCCAGGGCCAGGCCGCCCTGGTCCTCGGGCAGCAGCAGGGCCAGAAAGCCCATGTCGGCCATGTCGGCCCACAGGCGCTGCTGGGCGGCGTCGCTCCAGGGCAGGGCCTGGCGCGCGCGGGTCAGGGGGTGGTGGTCGGCAAAAAAGCGGCGCGCCGACGCCTGCAGCATCTGCTGCGCTTGGTTCAGGGCAAAGTCCATGGGCTTACCTGGGCAGGCCCAGCATCTGCTCGGCCAGGATATTGCGTTGCACTTCGGAGGTGCCGGCCAGAATGGTTTCGGCGCGCGTCCACAAAAATTCGCGCGCCCACAGGGCGGCCGCCGGGTCGTGCCCGCCGGGCGCGGGGCCAGCGAGGGCGCGCTCGCCCAGCAGCTCGGCCGCGGTGCTGGTCAGGCGCTGGTGCGCCTCGCTCCAGTGCAGCTTGGTGGCCGAGCCCTCGGCGCCGGGCGGGCCGCCGCGCAGCGCCAGCGTGAGCGCGCGCAAGCCCTTCAGGCGCAGCAGGTGGCTGTCCAGCGCCAGGCGCGTGACCTCGCGGCGCAGGTGCGCGTCGCGATCGGCGCCGGTGTCGATGGCCAGGCGCTGCAGCGCCTTGACCTCTTGCGCAAAGCGCACCTGACGCGGAATGAAATAGGTGCCACGCTCGAAGCTGGCGGCCGCCATGGCCAGGCGCCAGCCGCCGTTTTCCTCACCCACCAGCGCGTCCAGCGGCACGCGCACGTCTTCAAAGAAGACTTCGTTGAAATCGGCCTCGCCGGTGATCTGGCGGATCGGCTGCACGCGCACGCCGGGGCTTTTCATGTCCACCAGCAGAAAGCTGATGCCCTTGTGGCGCTGGGCTGCGGGGTCGGTGCGCGCCAGCACGAAGCAGTAGTCGGCGATGTGCGCGAACGAGGTCCAGATCTTGTGGCCGTTCAGCAGGTAGTGGTCGCCGCGGCGCTCGGCGCGCGTACCAAGCGCCGCCAGATCGGAGCCCGCGCCCGGTTCGGAATAGCCCTGGCACCAGACCTCGCGGTTGGACAGGATGCCGGGCAGGTAGCGGTGCTTTTGCGCCTCGCTGGCGAAGTGGATTAGCGTGGGCGCCAGAATGCCGTGGCCGATCAGATTGACGCCCAGCGGCGCGCCGATGCGTGCCTGCTCCTCGTGAAAGATGGCCTGGCGCGTGAGCGACCAGGCCTTGCCGCCGTAGGCCAGCGGCCAGCCCAGGCCGGACCAGCCGGCCTGGCAGACGTAGTCTTCCCAGGCGCGACGCCAGTCCAGGGCGTTGGGGTCGGGCGCCTGGGGCCAGGCGGCGACGAAGCGCGGGTAGTGGGTCTCGAACCACGCGCGCAGCTCGGCGCGAAAGGCTTCGTCCTCGGCGGCGTAGCCGACCTGCATCAGAGTTCCTTTGCTTTCAAGCCGCAGCGCCCGCTGGGCAGGCGCTAACAGCTATCAAAATGATTGCATTCGTGGAGCTGGCTTCAGTTGGCCTTGGCGCCGGTTTCCTGGATCACCTTGGCCCACTTGGTGATGTCCTTCTTGATGAAGTCGGCAAACTCCTGCGGCGTGTTGCCGATGATGTCCAGGCCCAGGCTGTGGAACTTGTCCTGCACCGCCTGCTCCTTGAGCACTTCCATCAGCTCGTCGTGGAACTTCTTGACCACGGCGTCGGGCGTGCCGGCCGGGGCCAGCAGGCCCAGCCAGGGCATGGCTTCGTAGCCGGGCAGGCCGGACTCGGCCACGGTGGGCACGTCGGGCAGGATCTTGGAGCGCTGCGCCGTGGTCACGGCCAGCAGGCGCGTTCTGCCGTCCTTGACGAAGGGGCCGGACGAGGCCCAGGCGTCGAACATCACCTGCAGGCTGCCACCCACCAGGTCCGTCAGCGCCGGGGCGCTGCCTTTGTAAGGGACGTGCACCATCTTCACACCGGC
>JADLIA010000151.1 GCA_020848515.1 Rubrivivax sp.
ACCTTCCTGCTGGCCGAGCGCCTGCGCAACCTGGGCAAGTTCACCTTCGCCGACGTGGCCGGCTATCGCTTCCAGCAGGCGCCGTTTCGCGCCTTCGCCGCCAGCGGCACGCTGGTGGTGGTGGCCTTCTACCTGATCGCGCAGATGGTGGGCGCGGGCCAGCTGATCAAGCTGCTGTTCGGCCTGGACTACTGGATCGCGGTAGTGCTGGTGGGCGTGCTGATGATGATCTACGTGCTGTTCGGCGGCATGACGGCCACCACCTGGGTGCAGATCATCAAGGCCGTGCTGCTGCTGTCGGGCGTGAGCTTCATGGGCTTCATGGTGATGGCCCAGTACGGCTTCAGCCCCGAGCGCCTGTTCGCCGAAGGCGTGCGCGTGCGCACCGAGATCGCCGCCAACGGCGGCGCCACCCCGGAGGCGGCGGCCAAGGCCGGCCTGGCCATCATGGGGCCGGGCGGCTTCATCAAGGACCCGATCTCGGCCATCAGCTTCGGCATGGCGCTGATGTTCGGCACGCTGGGCCTGCCGCACATCCTGATGCGCTTCTTCACCGTGCCCAACGCCCAGGAAGCGCGCAAGAGCGTGTTCTGGGCCACCACCTGGATCGGCTACTTCTACATCCTGATCTTCATCATCGGCTTTGGCGCCATCACCCTGGTGCTGACCAACCCCGAGTTCTCCGACACCGCCAAGGGCGTGATCAAGGGCGGTGCCGGCACGGCCAACATGGCGGCGGTGCTGGTGGCCAAGAGCGTCGGCGGCAACGTGTTCTACGGCTTCATCTCGGCGGTGGCCTTCGCCACCATCCTGGCGGTGGTCGCAGGCCTGACGCTGTCGGGCGCCTCGGCGGTGTCGCACGACCTGTACTCGACCGTGTTCAAGAAGGGCAAGGCCGAAAGCGCCAAGGAACTGCGCGTATCGCGCATCACCACCCTGGTGCTGGGCGTCATCGCGGTGCTGCTGGGCATCCTGTTCGAGCGCCAGAACATCGCCTTCATGGTGTCGCTGGCCTTCGCCGTGGCGGCCTCGGCCAACCTGCCGCCGCTGCTGCTGTCGGTGCTGTGGAAGGACTGCACCACCAAGGGCGCGGTGATCGGCGGCTTCCTGGGCCTGATCTCCTCGGTGGCGCTGACGGTGGTGTCGCCCTCGGTGTGGGAAGCCACGTTGGGCAACCCCAAGGGCTCGGCCTGGTTCCCCTACACCTCGCCGGCGCTGTTCTCGATGACCATCGGCTTCGTCGGCGTGTGGCTGTTCTCGATCCTGGATCGCAGCAGCAACGCCGCCGCCGAGCGCGCCGCCTTCCCGGCGCAGCAGGTGCGCTCCGAAACCGGCCTGGGCGCCGCCAAGGCATCGGCGCACTGACGCCACGCGCCACGCGCCCCGTGCAAAGCCGGGCCTTCGGGTCCGGCTTTTTCGTTGCTAACGAAATCGCCGGACGGTCCGGCGGGCGCCGAATAGAATACGAACAAAATCAGCCGTTTGCGCTTACTGGATAAGCGCAAGCAGCTATTATTTTTGAAGTTCTTGATCAGCCCACCTCGCCCCGCAGCACGCGCAGCTTGATGAAGGCCAGGGCGGCCATGACGGCGTCGTTGAGGGCGTCGTGGGCGTCGCGCGTGGGCAGGCCCAGCTCGGACATGATGGTGGCAAAGCGCAGGTCGATGTCGGCCTGGTCGTGCTGCCGGTAGGGTGGCAGCTGGCGGAACTGGTGGTCGTAGTACAGGCGCGAGACCTCGATCTTCTCCTGCGGCAGCGTCAGGCCCAGCGTGGCCTTGAGCGCGCGGTTGATCATGGCGACGTCAAATTCCAGGTAATAGCCCACCAGCGGCCGCGGCCCGATGAAGCGCAGCAGCCGGCGCATGGCCTCCTCGGCCGGCACGCCGGCTTCCACGTCCTGCTGGCGCAGCCGGTGCACGCGGATGCTCTCGGCCGACACGCCCTTCTCGGGCCGCACCAGCAGCTCCAGCCGCTCGCTGGTCAGGATGCGCTGGCCGACGATGCGCACGGCGCCGATGGCCACGATTTCGTCATGCCGGGTGTCCAGGCCGGTGGTCTCGCAATCCAGCGCCACCCACTCGTTGGGTGGCGGCTCGTCCAGCAGAAAGCGCCACCGCGGGTCGGTGAGCTGGCGCCGCTGCCAGCCGCGGCGCAGGCGTTCGATCAGGCCGCTCATGGCGTCACAGCGCGTTGAGCCGGAAGCGGTGCCGCAGCTGCGCCTTGAAGCGCTTGACGGCGTCCAGCGTGTCCTTCAGCAGGTCGCGCTCCAGGCTGTTGAGGCTCTTGAAGTCCACCGCGCCGGTCACCGGCTGCTGGCGGTCCAGCTCGGCCAGCCCGGCCTTCAGGCGCAGGCTGAGGAAGAAGTGCAGGCTTTCGGTCAGCTCGCGCCCGGTGTCGGCGCTCAGCTCGCCGCGCTGCACCAGCGCCTCGATGCGCGCCACCGTGCCGGTGTCCGGCAGGCGCGCGGCCAGCGCCATGCTGCGCACGCCATGCACCAGCGGAAAGATGCCTTCCTTCTTGAGGTTCAGCAGCTGCGCGGCCTCGCCGCCCAGCAGGCGGTTCCACCAGCCGATGCTGCCGCCGAAGGCGTCGATGGCGCCGGCAAAGCGCGCCAGCATGGCGTCGTTGTCGACCGCCATCTGCGTCAGGCTGCCGCGCACCTGCTGCAGCAGGCTGGCGTCGCCGCTGACGGCGTGGGCGTCCATGAAGATGGCCAGGTTCATCAGGCTGTCGCCCTCGGGCATGGCCAGCCAGCGGCGCGTGGTCTGGGCGAACTCGCTGGCCGCCATGCGCCAGGCCGGGTTGCTGACCATGATGCCGCCCGGGCACGGCGGGTAGCCAAAGCGCGCCAGCGCGTCCGAAAACCGCTGGCAGAGCTCGGCCAGATCGGCCGGCGGCGCGTAGCCGTCGCGCAGGATCAGGCCGTTGTCCTGATCGGTCTTGAGCAGTTGTTCGC
>JADLIA010000152.1 GCA_020848515.1 Rubrivivax sp.
TCGCGCCGCCTGCGTGGCCTGGGCGGGCTCCAGGATGCCGCCGATCGCCACCACCGGCACACCGGCCATGTGCACCCACCAGCTCAGGTTGTCCAGGCCCTGGGCGCGCCAGGGCATGGCCTTGGTCAGGGTCGGCCAGACCGGGCCGCAGGCCACGTACCACGGCGCCAGGCTGCGCGCGCGCGCCAGCTCCCACAGGCTGTGGCTGCTGATGCCCAGCGGCAGGCCGCAGGCTTGCAGCTCGGCGCGGCCGGCGTCGCCCAGGGCCAGCAGGTCTTCCTGGCCCAGGTGCACGGCGATGCCGCGCGCCGCGCCGGCCGCCAGTTCGGCGGCGAGCCGCCAGTGGTCGTTGACGACCAGGGTGGCGCCGGCCTCGCGGCAGGCGCCGAGCGCCTGCCGGATGGCGCAGCGCAATTCGTCCTGCCAGGCGGCGGGCGGTGCAGCGGGCGTTTTGATGCGCAACTGCACCGTGCGCGCGCCCGCGGCAACGACCTGGCGCACGCGCTCGGCGCTGTCGACGATGGCGTACAGGCCAGGCGCCTGGGTTTCAAGCGGAATCGGGCTCTGGCGCGCATCCAGCAAGCGCCAGCAGCTATCCAATTCGGAGCATGACAGCAGCGGCATGCGCGCCGGCTCGACGGCAAAGCCGGGGCGCGCCGCCACCGGCCCGGCGCCCTGCCCGGCCGCGTGACCGTGGGCGATGGCGTGGGCGGTGGCCATCTTGGCCAGCACCAGCGCGTCGGCCGCCACGAAGCCCAGCGCCAGCGCCGCCGCGGCGCTGCTGGCAAAGGTGCAGCCGGTGCCGTGCGTGTGCCGGGATTCGAGGCGCGGCAGCGCCAGCCAGCCACGGGCGTGCTCGGTATCGATCCAGTCCAGCGCCCAGCCCGGCGCGTGCACGCGGTCGCCGCCGGTGATGGCGACCGCCTGCGCACCCTGCGCGCGCAGGGCCACGGCCAGCGCAGGCACGTCGCTCGGCTCGCCGGGCTGGCCCACCACCCCAGCCCTCTGCCCCGAGGGGCGCGGGTTCGGCGGCGCGCCACCCAGCAGCCGCCGCGCCTCGTGCTCGTTGGGCGTGACCAGCGTGGCGCGCGGCAGCAGCAGCTCGCGGTAGGCGCGCAGCACGGCCTCGTCGGCAAAGGCGGCGCCGCTGCTGGCCCCCAGCACCGGATCGACCACCAGCGCCAGCGGCGCCCGCTGGCGCAGCCGGTCGACCCAGCGCGCCAGCACGGCCACGTTGTCGGCGCTGCCCAGCAACCCGGTCTTGATGGCGGCCGGCGGCAGGTCCGCCGCCAGTGCCGCCAGTTGCGCGTCGAGCAGGTCGGCCGCCACCGGCTCGACGCGCGTCACGGCCTGCGAGTGCTGCGCCGTGATGGCCGCCACCACCGGGCACAGATGCACGCCGAACGCCGCCGCCGCGCGCTGGTCGGCGGCAAGGCCCGCGCCGCCGCCCGAGTCGTTGCCGGCGACACTCCAGACGATCGGTTGAGCTACTGATTTTGTAGCTGCTGGCGCTTGTCCCATGGGCGTCATGGCGCGTTTCCGATCAGAAACGGGTTGCCGGTGACGGGCGTGGTGGCGACCGCGAAATCCTGCCGCGCCATTACCCCGGCACGATAGGCGGCGCGCCCGGCCTCGATCGCCAGGCGGAAGGCGCCGGCCATGCGCACCGGATCGGGCGACTGGCTGACGGCGCTGTTGAGCAGCACGGCGTCAAACCCCATCTCCAGCGCCTGCGCGGCGTGGCTGGGCGCGCCCAGGCCGGCGTCGATGATCAGCACCACGTCCGGCAGGCGCTCACGCAGCAGGCGCAGCGCGAACCGGTTGACCAGGCCCTGGCCCGATCCGATCGGCGCGCCCCAGGGCATCAGCAGCGGGCAGCCGGCGTCCAGCAGGCGCCGGGCGGTCACCAGGTCCTCGGTGCAGTAAGGGAACACCGTGAAGCCGTCGCGCGTGAGCTGGCGCGCCGCCTCGACCAGCTCCTGCGGGTCGGGCTGCAGGGTGTAGTCGTCGCCGATCACCTCCAGCTTGACCCACGCCGTGCCATACAGCTCGCGCGCCATGTGGGCCAGCTGAATCGCCTCGCGCGCCGTGGTGCAGCCGGCGGTGTTGGGCAGCAGGCGCGCGCCCTGCGTGCGCATGGCGGCGCGAATGATCTCGACGAAGCTGTTGTCGCCGCCGGCGGCCAGCTGGCGCTTCAGGCCGACGGTGACGATCTGCGTGCCCGAGGCCGCGATGGCGTCGGCCAGCACCCGGGGCGACGGGTACTTGGCCGTGCCCAGCAGAAAGCGGCTGTCCAGCCGCACGTCGCCCACCGCCCAGGTGTCGTGGTCACTGTCATGCATATCGGTCCATCCTTGGTGCTTGTCCGCAAGTTCTCAGAGACTCAGCCAGCCGCGCTGCAGACCCAGCGCCGCCACACCGGCGGCCGCCAGCATGGCCAGAAAGCCCAGCCACTCGCGGCGCGAGAACACTGCCCGGCCGTGCGAGCGCCGCGCCCAGGCGTACAGCAGTGCGCCGGGCGCGTACAGCAACGCGCCCAGCAACAGGTACTTGATGCCGCCCGCATACACCAGCCACAGCGCATAGGCCAGCGCCAGCAGCGACAGCAGCGCGTCGCGCCGGCGCCGGCCGCCTTCGGCCACGCCGTAGCGCGCGCCACTGAGCGCGATCTTCAGCGCATGGCCGGCGGCCCAGGTGTAGGGCAGCAGAATCATCGCCGTGCCCAGGTTCACCAGCGACAGGTAGGTCGAATTGCTCCACAGCGTCAGCAGCAGAAAGGCCTGCACGCAGGCGCTGGTCAGCCACAGCGCGTGAGACGGCACGCCGCGCGCGTTCTGACCGGCCAGCCAGTCCGGCGCCGCGCCGTCGCGCGCGGCCGAATAAAGCGTCTCGGCCGACAGCATGAGCCAGGACAGCAGCGCCCCCGACAGCGAAATCAGCAGCCCGACGCTGATCAGCACCCCGCCCCAGTGCCCGACCGCGCGCTCCAGCACATAGGCCATCGACGGGTTCTTCAAGCCGGCCAGCTCGGGCTGCGCCATCACGCCCATCGACAGCAGGCTCACCGCCACCAGCAGCGCCAGCACGAACAGAAAGCCCGCCAGCGTGGCACGCCCGACGTCGATGCGTCGCTGCGCGTGGGCCGAATACACGCTGGCGCCTTCGACACCGATGAACACCCACACCGTCACCAGCATCATGCCGCGCACCTGCTCCAGCACGCTGCCCAGCTGCGGGTTGGCACGGCCCCACACATCGGCCCGGAACACCTGGGGCTGAAAGGCCAGCGCCACCAGCAGCACGAACAGCAGCAGCGGCACCAGCTTGGCCACCGTCGTCACCTGGTTGATCAGCGCCGCCTCGCGGATGCCACGCAACACCAGCGCATGCGTGCCCCACAGCATGACCGAGGCGCAGACCACCGCCAGCGGCGTGTTGCCGTCGCCAAACACCGGCCAGTAATGCCCCAGGGTGGAAAACAGCAGCACGTAGTAGCCCACGTTGCCCAGCACCGCCATGAACCAGTAGCCCCAGGCCGAGCTGAAGCCGGTGAACGGCCCGAAGCTGGCGCGCGCGTAGGCGTAGATGCCCGAATCGAGTTCGGGCTCGCGCAGCGCCAGGTTCAGGAACACGAAGGCCAGCGCCAGCATGCCCACGCCGGTGATCAGCCAGGCGATCGCCGTGGCACCGACACCGGCGCTGGCCGCGGTGTTCTGCGGGATCGAAAAAATGCCCCCGCCCACCATCGAGCCCACCACCAGGGCGGTGAGTGCGCCCACGCGCAGCTTGGTCGTCTTCGGCGGATTCATGCAGACCAGCCGGTATCAGCCGCCGACGATGGGCTGGAACAGCAGCACCTGATCGCCCTCGGCCAGCCGCTGCGTGGCGCGCGCCGGTCGAGCCACGAAGGCACCGTTGACCGCGGTGCTGACGGCCTCGGGCGCGTGCCCCAGCGACGCCACCACGTCGGCCAGCGTGCTGCCGGCCGGAATGGCATGTGGATGACCGTCGAGCAGGATGTGCAGCGTGGCGGCGTCGGATGAATGGCTGGGCATGGGGGTCGGCGGGTTTCAGACATCCTTGCGCAGAGGACGCAAGGCTTGCGCAGAAGTCGCAAACCGCGCTTTCTGGCGCATCTGCGAAGTCTGCGCATTCTGCGCAAGCTTTGCGGCTTCTGCGTACGCGCGGGGTGTTTTCATGACACGCTCATCAGGCCTGCGCCTTTGCCGCACCGTGGCGGGACGGTCGCCCATCGGACGCCAACGCGGTATCCAGCCAGGGCGCCTCGGCCAGCGCGCGCTCGACCAGCGCCGGCGCCAGCAGCCAGCCGTGGCGAAACAGTCCGTTGATGCGCAGCAGCCGGCCGGCGTGCTCGATGAGCGGGTTGTTGTCGGGCAGCGCCGGGCGCAGGTTGACGTCGAGTTTGAGGATGCGCGCCTCGGCCAGACCGGGCAGCACGCTGTGCGCGGCGGCCATCAGTTCGACCGCGGTGCGCAAGCTGACCGGCGAGCGGTCTTCGCTTTCGATCTCGCTCGCACCGACCACCACGTCGCGCGACGAGCGCGGCACCATGTAGACGAAGTGGCGCGGATGCAGCAGGCGCGCCGGGCGCGTCAGGCCATGGCCCGGGCAGTCCAGCCACACCACTTCGCCGCGCACGCCGCGCACCGGCAACTCGGGCCGCGCACCGGCACCCCGCACGTCGACCACCGCGTCGAACGCCAGCGCGCGACCGTCGGCCAGCAGCAGCGTGCCGCCAGCGTCGCCGCCCTGCAGCGCCCGCACCGGCACGCCCCAGTGCCAGTCCACGCCGGACGCACCGGCGTGCAGGGCGATCATGGTCGCCACAGTGTCGATGTGGCCCTCGCCCGGCAGCAGCCAGGCATGGGCCGGGCCCTGAATGGCGGGCTCCAGCGTACGCAGCTCGGCCGGCGACAGCGGCTGCTCGCCCGCCGGCAGCTGCAGGTGGCGCCATTCGGGCGTTGCGGTGGCGACGTGCAGCCGATCCAGCATGCGCCGGGCGGTGCCCAGATCGGCACGGTGCGCCAGCAGCAGGCTGCCGCGCACCACCAATTCAGGGGCGCCCGGCAGCGCCGCCAGGATGCCCGGCCACAGCGCCAGCGAGCGAAAGCCCATGTGCGCCACCGCCGGCTCGGCGTTGTCCAGCTCGGACAGCGGACTGAGCATGCCGGCCGCCGTGAAGCCGGCGGCCGTGGGCACATAAGGATCGCCGGCCTGGCTGCGCGCCACCGGCTGTGGCCCGGCGGCGCTGTCGAACACCGACACGCGATGGCCGCGGCGCGACAGCTGCCAGGCCAGCAATCGCCCCAGCAGGCCGGCGCCGGCGATGCCGATGGAAAGCGCGGGCGGGCTCATGATGGACGTGCCCCTGGCGTGCCGCGGCACACGGCCGACGCCGGCGCGCGCCGCCACCAGGGAGCGATCAGAGCGGAGGGATGCATCGGGCGGTCTCCTGCAAGGGCCACAGACAATCGGGCTCCGGGGCCGCCTGCGCCGGGTTGCATCCGAGGGATGGCGTGCGGCGCGCTGCTGCTCTTCCTTACGCCGGTGCTAACCGGATCAAGTTGACGGGTTCGACTTGCTGCCAAGCCGTCTCAGCTCGCTCGCGCGGGCACCCCGGAGTTGCGACCGATAATAGCCGGAAAGGAGGCGCCAGCCATGACCCACGTCAGAACTCTGCTCACCCTGGCCCTGCCCGGCGCACTGCTGCTGGGCGCCTGCGCCGGCGGCGGCCATCCGCGCCCAGGCACCAGCACGCAGCAGGAGTACGAAGCGGCGATGCGCGACCAATCACCGGTGCGCGTGATCGTGCGCGAAGGCCCGATTTCCAACAGCGACGTTGGTCGCACCCCGGAAGAGCTGGCCCGCCAGGAAGCCGGCCAGCAGTGCGGCCGCGCCAGCCTGGACGCCAAGGTGCTGGACGTGCAGCGCCAGCGCGCGCCCGGGCGCGACGCCACCGGCGGCGTGGTCCAGTTCGAGCGCGTGCGCCTGACCTTCCGCTGCGAGCGCGGCCGCCCGTGAGTGTGGTTTTGCGAGCCATGCGCACCGGGGGGCCGGCGCAGTCGCCAAAATCCGGTATATAATTTGAGGCTTGTTCCCCGATAGCTCAGTCGGTAGAGCGCCGGACTGTTAATCCGTAGGTCCCTGGTTCGAGCCCAGGTCGGGGAGCCAAA
>JADLIA010000153.1 GCA_020848515.1 Rubrivivax sp.
ACCTCGATGTGCTTGTCGTTGATCTTCACACCCTGCAAGCGGTAGACGTCCTGCACTTCGTCGACGATATAGCGCGACAGCTCGTCGATGCCCAGCAGGCGCAGGATGTCCTGCGGGTCGGCCGGACCGTCGACGATGGACTCGCCCTTGTTGACCACCTGGCCTTCGTGCACCAGCAGGTTCTTTTCCTTGGGAATCAGCTCTTCCCAGACCTTGCCGTCGGGGTCGGTGATTTGCAGGCGGATCTTGCCCTTGGTTTCCTTGCCGAACGAGATGGTGCCGGTCTGTTCGGCCAGCACGCCCTTGTCCTTGGGCGAACGGGCTTCGAACAGCTCGGCCACGCGCGGCAGACCGCCGGTGATGTCGCGCGTCTTCTGGCCTTCGACCGGAATGCGCGCCAGCACTTCGCCGGGGCCGACGTCCTGGCCGTCGCGCACCTGGATCAGCGCGCCGACCTGGAAGCCGATGGTCACCGAGTGGTCGGTACCGGGGATCTTGACCTCGTTACCGCCGGCGTCGACCAGCTTGACCTGCGGCCGCACGATCTTGGCCGAACCGCGACGCTTGGGATCGATCACCACCAGGGTGGACAGGCCGGTCACTTCATCGACCTGCTTGGCCACCGTCAGGCCTTCCTCGACGTTCTCGAACTTCACCGTACCGGCGTATTCGGTGATGATGGGGCGTGTCAGCGGGTCCCAGTTGGCCAGGATGGCGCCGGCCTTGATGGCCTGGTCGGCCTTGACGGTCAGGATGGCGCCGTAGGGCACCTTGTGGCGCTCGCGTTCGCGGCCGTGCTCGTCGTGGATGGTGATTTCGCCCGAACGCGAGATCACCACCAGCTCACCCTTGGTGTTGGTGACGTAGCGCATGGTCGGGTTGAAGCCGATGTTGCCGGCGGTCTTGGCTTCGACGTTGGAAGCCACGGCCGCGCGCGACGCCGCACCACCGATGTGGAAGGTGCGCATGGTCAGCTGCGTGCCGGGCTCGCCGATCGACTGCGCGGCGATCACGCCCACCGCCTCGCCGACGTTGACCAGACCGCCGCGGCCCAGGTCGCGGCCGTAGCACTTGGCGCAGATGCCGAAACGGGTGCCGCAGGTCAGGGCGGTGCGCACGCGCACCTCGTCGATGCCGGCGCCTTCCAGTTCGTCGACCGCGTCTTCGTCGAGCATCTGGCCCGCCTGCACCACCACTTCCTGAGTCTCTGGATTGACCAGGTCCTCTGCCGCGGTGCGGCCCAGGATGCGCTCGCGCAGCGATTCGACCACCTCACCGCCTTCGACGATGGCGCGCATCAGCGAGCCGTCGCTGGTGCCGCAGTCTTCCTCGGTGACGACCAGGTCCTGCGTCACGTCGACCAGACGGCGCGTCAGATAACCGGAGTTGGCGGTCTTCAGCGCCGTGTCGGCCAGACCCTTGCGCGCGCCGTGGGTGGAGATGAAGTACTGCAGCACGTTCAACCCCTCGCGGAAGTTGGCCGTGATGGGGGTTTCGATGATCGAGCCGTCCGGCTTGGCCATCAGGCCGCGCATGCCGGCAAGCTGACGGATCTGGGCCGCGCTGCCGCGGGCACCCGAGTCGGCCATCATGTAGATGGAGTTGAAGGACTCCTGCTCGACTTCCTTGCCATGGCGGTCCAGCGTCTTCTGCTTGGCCAGCTGGCTCATCATGACCTTGGACACTTCGTCGCCGGCCTTGCCCCAGATGTCGACCACCTTGTTGTAGCGCTCGCCGGCGGTGACCAGGCCCGAGACGTACTGCTGCTCGATTTCCTTGACCTCGCGCTCGGCGCGCTCGATGATGCCGGCCTTTTCGCCCGGCACCAGCATGTCCTCGATGGCGATCGAGATGCCGGCGCGCGTGGCCAGGCGGAAGCCATTCTGCAGCAGCTTGTCGGCAAACACCACGGTTTCCTTCAGGCCGCACTTGCGGAAGCTGGCGTTGATGAGGCGCGAGATTTCCTTCTTCTTGAGCGCCTTGTTCATGAGCGAGAACGGCAGGCCCTTGGGCAGGATCTCGGACAGCAGGGCGCGACCGGCCGTGGTTTCGACCAGGCTGGTGGATGGCGTCAGCTCGCCCGTGGCCTTGTCCTTGCTCCACTC
This sequence comes from Rubrivivax sp., assembly GCA_020848515.1. Taxonomy (GTDB): domain Bacteria; phylum Pseudomonadota; class Gammaproteobacteria; order Burkholderiales; family Burkholderiaceae_C; genus Ottowia. The sequence goes on from JADLIA010000153.1 coordinate 2,106, forward strand.
GGTCAGGCGCACGCTGACCTTGGCGGTGAGCTCGACCTCGCCGGCGGCCAGCGCGCGCTCGATCTCGCCGATGTCGGCGAAGACCATGCCCTCGCCCTTGCCGTTGATGCGCTCGCGCGTGGTGTAGTACAGGCCCAGCACCACGTCCTGCGAGGGCACGATGGAGGGTTCACCGGAGGCCGGGAACAGCACGTTGTTGGAAGCCAGCATCAGGGTGCGAGCTTCCATCTGCGCCTCCACCGACAGCGGCACGTGCACGGCCATCTGGTCACCGTCGAAGTCGGCGTTGAAGGCGGCGCACACCAGCGGGTGCAGCTGAATGGCCTTGCCTTCGATCAGGATCGGCTCGAAGGCCTGGATGCCCAGGCGGTGCAGCGTGGGCGCGCGGTTGAGCAGCACCGGATGCTCGGTGATGACCTCTTCCAGGATGTCCCACACGACCGGCGTGCCGGCCTCGACCTCTTTCTTGGCGGCCTTGATGGTGGTGGCGATGCCCATCTGCTCCAGACGGGCGAAGATGAAGGGTTTGAACAGCTCCAGCGCCATCAGCTTGGGCAGGCCGCACTGGTGCAGCATCAGCGTCGGGCCGACGGTAATGACCGAACGGCCCGAATAGTCGACACGCTTGCCCAGCAGGTTCTGGCGGAAGCGGCCGCTCTTGCCCTTGATCATGTCGGCCAGCGACTTGAGGGCGCGCTTGTTGGCGCCGGTCATGGCCTTGCCACGGCGGCCGTTGTCCAGCAGGCTGTCGACGGCTTCCTGCAGCATGCGCTTTTCGTTGCGCGCGATGATCTCGGGCGCCTTGAGTTCCAGCAGGCGGCGCAGGCGCGAGTTGCGGTTGATGACGCGGCGGTACAGGTCGTTCAGGTCCGAGGTGGCGAAACGCCCGCCGTCCAGCGGCACCAGCGGACGCAGATCGGGCGGCAGCACCGGCAGCACGTTCAGCACCATCCACTCGGGTTTGATGCCGGATTTCTTGAAAGCCTCCAGCACTTTCAGGCGCTTGGCGTTCTTCTTGACCTTGACCTCGGAGCCCGTCAGGTCACCGCGCAGGCGCTCGATTTCGGTATCCAGGTCGATGCTCTCGAGCAGTTCCTTGATGCCTTCGGCGCCCATGCGCGCGACGAATTCGTCGCCGTATTCCTTGCGCTTGGCGTCGTAGTCGTCCTCGCTCATGATGCTGAACTTCTTCAGCGGCGTCATGCCGGGGTCGGTGACCACGTAGGCTTCGAAGTACAGCACGCGCTCGATGTCGCGCAGCGTCATGTCGAGCACCATGCCCAGAC
>JADLIA010000154.1 GCA_020848515.1 Rubrivivax sp.
CGCTCCAGTCCATCAGCCAGCCGCTGCTGGCGGGGTACTGGATCAGGGCGGCAAAGTAGTCGTCGGCGGCGATGGCGGCGTCCCACTCGGCGGCCGAGTTGGCCAGCCTGAGCGTCAGGCCCAGCGGCGCGGCGCGCGTGCGCATGACCTCGATGGTCTGCGGATGGCAGTCGCCCGACAGCACGATCACCTGGCCCTTGGCCTTGACGGTGCGGCGTGCCAGCGTCATGGCCTCGGCGGCGGCGGTGGCTTCGTCCAGCATGGAGGCGTTGGCGATGTCCATGCCGGTCAGGTCGGTCACCATGGTCTGGAAGTTGACCAGCGCCTCCATGCGGCCCTGGCTGATTTCGGCCTGGTAGGGCGTGTAGGCGGTGTACCAGGCGGGGTTCTCCAGGATGTTGCGCAGGATCACGCCCGGCAGGTGGCAGCCGTAGTAGCCCTGGCCGATGAAACTCTTCATCTGGTGCCGGTTGCGGCTGGCGATGGCCTTGAGTTCGGCCAGCGCGTCGGCTTCGCTGCAGGCCGGCGGCAGATCCATCGGCGTGCGGCGCGCGATGTCCGGCGGCAGGATCGAGTCGATCAGCGCCCGGCGCGAGGCCTCGCCGATGACCGACAGCATGTGGGCCTCCTCGGCCGGGCTGGGGCCGATGTGGCGGGCGATGAATTCACCGGGGTTTTCCAGTTCGGGCAGGGTGGGCTGGCTCATGGGTGGCATCGATGCAAGCGGCGAAGGAAAGGGGGTTGGCGCGGGCGCGGCGGGTGCGCTGCAGGCGCGCAAGCACAGGCCGTGGGGGTGGCCCTGCGTCGGCGGCGCGGCGCCGCGCTCCGGGCGTGGCGCGGGTGGGGCGGCAGCGCGCCCGGGCTTCAGCCGGCGCTGAAGGCGGTGTAGGCGGCTTCGTCCATCAGCGCGCCGGCCTGCGCCGGCTCGCTCAGGCGAATCCTGAAGAACCAGCCGGCGCCCTGCGGGTCGCTGTTGGCCAGGCTGGGGTCTTCGCGCAGCGCCTCGTTGACTTCGAGCACTTCGCCGCTGACCGGCATGTAGACGTCGGCGGCGGCCTTGACGCTCTCGACCACGCCGGCCGCGTCCTTCTGGGCATAGTGGCGGCCGACCTCGGGCAGCTCGACGAACACCACGTCGCCCAGCGCGTCCTGCGCATGGTGGGTGATGCCGACGGTGGCGACGTCGCCCTCGATCTTCAGCCATTCGTGGTCTTCGGTGTACTTGAGGCTCATGTTTGCTCCTGAAAAATGAGTTGCTGGCGCAGGTTGGACGGGCGCTGCGGCCGGTTTTGCTTGGGTCAACCGCGGTGGTAGCGGTTCGGCACGAAGGGCGTGGCCACCACCTCCATGGGCACCGGCTTGCCGCGCACCATGGCGAACAGCTCGGTGCCGACGGTGGCGAAACCGGGGCGCACGTAGCCCATGGCGATGGGCTTGTCGAGCGTCGGGCTGAGCAGGCCGCTGGTGACATGGCCGACCTGCTGGCCGTCCAGGTTGCGCAGTTCGGCCGGTTCGCGCACCGGTACGCGCTCGCGGGCCACCAGGGCGATGCGCTGGCGCTCCACCGGCTGCGTGCCGTCGAGCTGGGCCAGAATGCGCGCCGCCCCCGGAAAGCCGCCGGCGCGCGCGCCGCCACTCCTGCGCACCTTCTGCATGGCCCAGTTCAGGCCGGCTTCGACCGGGCTGGTGGTGTGGTCGATGTCGTTGCCATACAGGCACAGTCCGGCTTCCAGGCGCAGCGAATTGCGTGCGCCCAGGCCGATGGGCTTGACCTCGGGCTGCGCCAGCAGGGCGCGGGCGAAGGCCTCGGCGCGCTCGCCGGGCAGCGAAATCTCGAAACCGTCCTCGCCGGTGTAGCCGCTGCGGGTCACGTACAAGGGCGTGCCCAGCCAGTCGAAGGCGCCGCCGGTCATGAACACCAGCTTCTCGACGCCGGCCACCAGGCGCTGCAGCGCGCCGACGGCCTGCGGGCCCTGCAGGGCCAGCAGGGCCTGATCGGGCAGGGGCTGCACCAGGCAGCGGCTGCCGATGCGCGCCTGCATGTGGGCGATGTCGCCGGCCTTGCAGGCGCCATTCACAATCAGGAACAGGTGGTCACCGCGGTTGACGAACATCAGGTCGTCGATGATGGTGCCCTCGTCGGTCAGCAGCAGGCCGTAGCGCTGCTTGTTCTCGGCCAGGCCCTGCACGTCGACCGGCATCAGGGTTTCCAGCGCTGCGGCGGCATCCGGGCCGATCAGCTTGAGCTGGCCCATGTGCGAGACGTCGAACAGGCCGGCCTCCTCGCGCGTGTGGCGGTGTTCGGCGATCAGGCCAGCCTGGTACTGCACCGGCATCTCGTAGCCGGCAAAGGGCACCATGCGCGCGCCCAGTTCGAGGTGCAGGGCGTGCAGCGGGGTTTTCAGCAGGGGGCTGTCGGCGGCGGACATGGGCGGGGCTCCTGGAATGCGATGGGGGGCATCGGCAAGGCACGCTGGCCCCGCCTGGAACCCTGCTGTCCTCTTTACCTGAGAGATTCGAGCCGGTTGGCCCTTGCCCCTTCGGTGGGCCGCCGGTGTGGGCGGCCTCTCTCCAGCAGAATCATGTGTGCCAGTCCTTTTGCCTGAGCGTTCGGCCTTCGGCGGCGCCTGGACTGCGGGCGCTCTCTCCTGACGGCGCGATTCTAGCGCCCCGACGCCTACCGGTACACCAGATCGCGCAGCGCCAGCGACAGGGTGGGGACGTAGGTGATCACCATCAGGCAGGCCAGCACCACGCCCACGAAGGGCACCAGGTGGCGGATGATCTTGTCGAGCGAGATGCGCGCCACCGTGCAGGCGGCAAACAGGTTGACGCCGAACGGCGGCGTGATCATGCCCAGCGCCAGGTTGACCACCATCACCAGGCCGAAATGCACCGGGTCGATGCCGAAGCGCTGCGCCACCGGCACCAGGATCGGCGCCAGCACGATGATGGCGGCGCTGGTCTCGATGAACATGCCGATCACGAACAGCGCCGCGTTCACGCCCAGCAGGAACAGGGCGGGGTTCTGCAGCACCTGTTCCAGCCAGTGGCCGATGGCTTCGGGCACGCCGGCGCGCGTGATCAGGAAGGCGAACAGGCCGGCGTTGGCGATGATGAACATGATCACCGCCGACGACACCACCGACTTGCGCAGCGTCACGTACAGGTCCTTGACGCCGATTTCGCGGTAGATCAGCATGCCCACCACCAGGGCGTACAGCACGGCCACCGCCGAGGCCTCGGTGGGGGTGAAGATGCCGCCGTAGATGCCGCCCAGGATGATGACCGGCATCAGCAGCGCCCAGGCGGCCTGGCGCGTGGCGGCCACGACACCCAGACGCCCGTCGCCGTCGTTCCTGCCCCAGCCCTGCCACTTGCAGTAGAGCCACACGAACAGCATCAGCGCGCCCGAAATCAGCAGGCCGGGGCCGAAGCCGGCGATGAACAGCTCGCCGATCGACACCTCGGCCGAGACGCCGAACAGGATCATCGGAATCGAGGGCGGAATGATGACGCCGAGCTCGGCGCTGGTGGCCTGCAGTGCGGCGGCCCAGGTGGTCGGGTAGCCGTGCTTGATGAGCGCCGGAATCAGGATGGCGCCGATGGCGAAGGTGGTGGCCACCGACGAGCCCGACACCGCGGCAAAGATCATGCAGGTCAGCACGCAGGTCATGGGCAGGCCACCCTGCACACCGCCCACCAGGCTCTTGGCGAATTCCACCAGCCGGCGCGAGATGCCGCCGGTTTCCATCAGGTTGCCGGCCAGGATGAAAAACGGGATCGCTGCCAGCGGAAACTTGTTGATGGCGTTGAACATCTCCTTGGCCGAAATCAGCATGTGCGCCTGACTGGCCTGGATGCCGACGATGGCCGCCAGCCCGATCGACACCGCAACCGAGACGCTGAGCGCAAAGCCCAGCACCATGGTGATCAGCATGGCGGAAGTCATGCGGCACCTCCGCGCGCCCTGTCATGGCCGAGGGGCCGGCGGGTTGACCCGAAGCGGCATGGGGCGGCGTTCATTGGGCGGTCTCCAGTTCCATGCGGCGCGGATCCAGGTAGTTGGCCAGAATGCCCAGCAGCGAGAACGCGGCGCCCACCGGCATCGCCAGGTAGGCCCAGAACATCGACAGCGATTCCAGCCCCGCCATGGTCTGCACGCTGCCGCGCACCGCGTAGTCCCAGCCCCACCACAGCACGATCAGCATCAGCGCCAGCGCCGCCAGCGCCACCACCAGGTCCAGCACCCGTTTGGCACCGGTGGGCACGGCGCGGTAGAGCGCGTCCACGCTCACCATGGCGCCCTGACGGAACGCCATCGGTATGCCGAGGAACACCATCCAGATGAGCGAAAAGCGGATCAGCACCTCGCTCCACTCGGCCGGCTGCTCCAGCACGAAGCGGGTGAAGATCTGGAACACCCCCAGTGCCGCGGCCAGCGCCAGCATCAGACAGGCCAGCACCATGGCGATGCGGGTGGTCCAGCCCTCCAGGGTCAGGATGAACGCTTTCATGCCGCGAACCTATGATAAAAAACGCCCGCTGCGCAGGACAGTCGGGCGCCAGAAGCTATCAAAACAATAGTATTCTGCGAGGCGACGCCAGCGCCGCCGGCAGCTCACTTGAAGTTGCGGATGCGGTCCAGGTTGGCCTTGCCGAAGTCCTTCTCGAACTGGGCATTGACCGGCGCCAGCGCCGACACGAACTTGGCCTTGTCGATGGTGTCGATCACCGTCATGCCCTTGGCGCGCAGGTCGGCCACGCCCTTGGCGTCGTCCTCGTCGACCCGCGCGCGGTTGGCCTTGGTGCCTTCCTTGGCGGCTTCGATGAAGGCCTGCTTGTCGGCCGCGCTCAGCTTGTCGAAGGCGCCCTTGTTCATCAGGAAGATGGCGGGCGAGTAGACGTGGCCGGTCAGCGTCAGGTGTTTTTGCACCTGGTCGAACTTGGCCGAGATGATGACCGACAGCGGGTTCTCCTGGCCGTCCACCGTGCCCTGCTGCAGCGCGGTGAACACCTCCGGGAAGGCCATCGGCGTGGTGATGATGCCGAAGCCCTTGTAGGCCGCCACGTGCACCGGGTTCTCCATGGTGCGCATCTTCAGGCCCTTGAGGTCCTCCGGCGTCTTGACGTCGCGCTTGCTGTTGGTCATGTGGCGAAAGCCGTTTTCGGCCCAGGCCAGCGCCTTGAAGCCCTTGGGCTCGAACTTGGCCAGCATGTCCTGGCCGATCGGGCCGTCCAGCACGGCGCGCGCATGCGCCTTGTCGCGGAACAGGAAGGGCACGTCGAGGATCTTGACCTCGGGCACGAAGTTGGGCACCGGGCCGGTGGAGCTGAACGCCAGCTCCTGCGTGCCCAGTTGCACCGCCTCGATCGATTCGCGCTCGCCGCCCAGGGCGCCGCTGTAGAAGGTCTGGATCTTGTAGCGACCGCCGGTGCGCTTTTCGACCTCCTTGGCGAAGGTGTCGATGGCGATGCCCTGGTGCGAGTTCTGCGCCACCGAAATGCTGATCTTCATGGTGGTCTGCGCCTGCGCGCCCGCCACCAGTCCCAGTGCCAGACCGAGGCCCAGGGCCAGTTGGTGCAACTTCATGGATACGACTCCTCAGATCGATGATGAATGCCGGTCGGCACGCCCCGAGCGGCGGCGACCACGGCCGGTCATTATGGCCGTGCCGCTGCTGCGGGCGGCACCGGGTTTTCGCGCAGGTGGTCGCGGATGATGTCGTCGAAGCTGGCGTCCGCCCGCAGGCCCAGCCGCGCGGCGCGGCGCGCGTTCATGCCGGCCGGCCAGGCGCCGACGATGCGGGCGATGCCGGCGTCGGCCACCCAGTCCACCCGGGCCGCCACCTCGGGGCCGGCCACGCGCGCCAGCGCCGCCACCATGTCGCCGGCGGTGGTCGACAGGGCCGGCAGGTTGAGCGCGGTGCGCGGTCCCCAGTCTTCGTCGCTGGCCTCCAGCGCACGCACCAGGCCTTCGATGGTGCGCGCGGGCGACGACAGCGCCACCCGGGTGTCGGGCGCCACCGGGCACACGGCGCGCTGGCCGGCCAGGGGTTCGCGCACGATGCCCGACAGGAAGCTGGACGCCGCCGCATTGGGCCGGCCCGGCCGCACGCTCACCGTCATCAGGCGCACGTTGCGCCCGCGCACGAAACCCTTGCGGGTGCAGTCGGCCACCAGCAGCTCGCTCATGTACTTCTGCGTGCCATAGCTGTTTTGCGGTGTCGGCAGGGTGTCGTCCTCGATGATGGCCGGCATCGGCTGCTCCGGCGTGTGGCCGAATACCGCCAGCGAGGACGAGAACACGAACAGCGGCCGCGTGCCCAGGGCCCGGCAGGTCTGCAGCAGGGCGCGCGTGGCGTCCAGGTTGCTGCGCAGGCCGAGGTCGAAGTCGGCCTCGCATTCGCCGCTCACCGCCGCCGCCAGGTGCACCACGGCGTCGCTGTCGGTCGGCACGGCGCGCGTCTGGCCGCTGGCGTCCGGCGTCAGCAGCGCGTCCAGCTCGCCGGTCACCACGCGCACACGCGGGTCCTGCGTCAGCGCCGCCGGCGGCGCCACGCGGTCGACCAGGGTCAGCCGGGTGAGCGGGCGTGGCGCGGCACCCGCCAGCGACAGCGCGTCGCGCTGCAGCAGTGCGCGCGCCAACCGCACGCCCAGAAAGCCGGCGCCGCCGGTGATCACGATGTGCATGTTCGTCTCCTCGGTGCAGGCACGGCGGGGCAGGTGTGCCGTGCGGATGCCTATGATAGGCGCCGGCCCGGTGCGGCCGGCGCGTGGCGCGCAGGCCGGGTTTCGGGTCAGAATCCCGGCTGCCGCCGGACCCACCGGCAGGCACCGGCACGAGGAACCCTTCCATGAGTGATCGACACGTCGGCGTGATCGGCCTGGGCGCCATGGGCCTGGGCATCGCCTGCACGCTGCGTCAGCGCGGCTATCGGGTGCGTGCCTGCGACGCCCGTGCCGGCGTGGCGGCGGCCTTTGCTGCCGAGGGCGGCGTGGCCTGCACCACACCGGCTGAGGTGGCGAACGGCGTGCGCGTGGTGGTCTCCGTGGTGGTCAACGCCGCCCAGACGGAGCAGGTGCTGTTCGGCAGCGATGGTGCTGCTGCGGCCATGGCGCCGGGCAGCGTGTTCGTGATGTGCTCCACCGTCGATCCCAACTGGTCGATGGCCCTCGAAGCCCGCTTGGCACAGCATGGCATCCTGTACGTGGACGGCCCGATTTCTGGCGGCGCGGCGCGTGCCGCCAGCGGCCAGATGACCATGATGACGGCCGCCACACCGGCCGCCTACGCCGCGGCCGATGCGGTGCTGGAGGCCATGGCCGGCAAGGTCTATCGCCTCGGCCAGCGCGCCGGTGCCGGCAGCCAAGTAAAGATCATCAACCAACTGCTGGCGGGGGTGCACATCGCCGCCGCCGCCGAGGCCATGGCGCTGGGCCTGCGCGAGGGCGTGGACCCGGCGGCTTTGTACGAGGTCATCACCCACAGCGCCGGCAACAGCTGGATGTTCGAGAACCGCATGGCCCACGTGCTGGCGGGCGACTACACGCCGCTGTCGGCGGTCGACATCTTCGTCAAGGACCTGGGCCTGGTGCTGGACACGGCGCGCGCCAGCAAGTTTCCGCTGCCGCTGGCGGCTACTGCGCACCAGATGTTCATGCAGGCTTCCAGCGCCGGCCACGCGCTGGAGGACGACAGCGCGGTGATCAAGATTTTTCCCGGCATCGAACTGCCGGCACCGACCGACAAGGAGCGCCCATGACGCCCCCAATCCTGCTGGGCTGCATCGCCGACGACTTCACCGGTGCCACCGACCTGGCCAACAACCTGGTGCGCGCCGGCATGCGCGTGGTGCAGACCATCGGCGTGCCCGAGGCGCCGCTGGCCGCCGACGCCGCCGCCGACGCCGTGGTGGTGGCCCTGAAGTCGCGCACCATCGCCGCCGACCAGGCGGTGGCGCAGTCGCTGGCGGCGCTGCGCTGGCTGCGGGCGCAGGGTGCGCGCCAGATCTACTTCAAGTACTGCTCCACCTTCGACAGCACGCCGGCCGGCAACATCGGACCCGTCACCGAGGCGCTGATGCAGGCGCTGGACTGCGACTTCACCATCGCCACGCCGGCCTTTCCCGACAACGGGCGCACCGTGTTCAAGGGTTACCTGTTCGTCGGCGACCAGCTGCTGAGCGAGAGCGGCATGCGCCAGCACCCGCTGACGCCCATGACCGACGCCAACCTGGTGCGCGTGCTGCAGGCGCAGACGCGCCGGCGGGTCGGCCTGATCGAGCAGCGCACGCTGGCGGCCGGCAGCGACGCCATCCGCGCCCGCATCGCCGACCTGCGCGCCGAAGGGGTGGGCATCGCCATCGTCGATGCGGTGTCCAACGATGACCTGTGGCGGCTCGGCCCGGCGCTGGCGGAGCTGCCGCTGGTGACTGCCGGCTCCGGCGTGGCGATCGCGCTGCCGGCCAATTTCGGACTGGCGCCGGCGGCGCAGGCCGCCGCGCTGCCCGCCGCGTCGGGCCTGCGGGCGGTGCTGGCGGGCAGCTGCTCACAGGCCACCCAGGCCCAGGTGGCGCATTTCATCGCCTGCGGTCACCCGGCGCTGGCGCTCGATCCGCTGCGCATGGCCGCCGGCGACGCGGTGGTGCGCCAGGCGCTCGACTGGGCGCAGGGACGGCTGGCCGCGGACGCGCCGCTGCTGGTGTATTCGACCGCCGAGCCGGCCGCCGTGCAGGCCATCCAGCAGCGCCTGGGCGTGGCGCGGGCGGGCGAGCTGGTGGAGCAGACCCTGGCGGCCATCGCGCGCGGGCTGGTCGGGCTGGGCGTGCGCCAACTGGTGGTGGCCGGCGGCGAAACCTCGGGCGCCTGCGTGCAGGCGCTCGGCGTCGCGCAACTGCGCATCGGCGCGCAGATCGACCCGGGCGTGCCATGGTGCCACGCGGCATCCCCGCTGGCGCCGCAGGGCCTGCACATCGCCCTCAAATCGGGCAATTTCGGTGGTGAGGATTTCTTCACCCGGGCGTTCGCGGTGCTGCGGCCATGAGCCCCGCGCCCATGAGCGAGGCCCGGGCCCGCGAGGAAATCGTGCGCGTCGGCCGCTCGCTGTTCGAGCGCGGCTACGTGCATGCCACGGCCGGCAACATCAGCGTGCGGCTGGCCGACGGCTACCTGATCACGCCCACCGACGCCTGCCTGGGCACACTCGACCCTGCCCGACTGGCGCGACTGGACGCCCAGGGGCGCCAGACCGGCGGCGACCCCGCCAGCAAGACCCTGGCGCTGCACCGGCGCATCTACGAGGCCAGCGCCGGCACGGCGGCGCCGGCCGGCTGCGTGGTCCACAGCCACAGCACCCATCTGGTGGCCTGCTCGCTGCGGGCCGACCCGGCGGCGGCCGAACTGCTGCCGCCGCTCACGCCCTATTTCGTGATGAAGGTCGGCCGCGTGCCCCATATCCCCTACCACCGGCCTGGCGCGCCCGAGGCCGCCGAGGCCGTGGCCCGGGCCATCGCCCGGCATGCCGAAGCCGGTCACCCGATCCGCGCCGTGATGCTGGCGCGGCTGGGCCCCAACGTCTGGCACGACACCCCGGCCGCCGCCATGGCCACGCTGGAGGAGCTGGAAGAAACCGCCCGGCTGTGGTTGCTGGCACCGGCCGCCCCCCTGAACACGGCGCAGATCGACGAACTGCGCCGCGCCTTCAACGCCTTCTGGTGAGGAACCACCCATGCCGCGCTTTGCCGCCAACCTGTCGATGCTCTACAACGAACTGGATTTCCTCGACCGCTTTGCTGCTGCCGCCAGCGACGGTTTCACGGCGGTGGAATACCTGTTTCCCTACGCCTGGGCGCCAGAGCAACTGAGCGCGCTGCTGCGCCAGCACGGGCTGCGGCAGGTGTTGTTCAACGCGCCGCCGGGCGAATGGGACGCGGGCGAACGCGGCCTGGCCTGCATCCCGGGGCGCGAAGGCGAATTCCATGCCGGCCTGGAGCGCGCCATCGCCTATGCACGCGCGCTGGATTGCCCGCGCATCCACGTGATGGCCGGTTTGATGCCGGCGGGTGTCGACGCCGCCACGCTGCGCGCCACCTATGTCGCCAACCTGCGCGGCGCCGCCGAGCAGGCCGCGCCGCACGGCATCGACATCCTGATCGAGCCGATCAACCCGCGCGACATGCCCGGCTTCTATCTGCAGCGCCAGGACCAGGCCCACGCGCTGCTCGACGCCATCGACCGGCCGAACGTGAAGGTGCAGATGGACCTGTACCACTGCCAGATCGTCGAGGGCGATCTGGCGATGAAGATCCGCCACCATCTGCCAGGAGGTCGTGTGGGCCACATCCAGATCGCCGGTGTGCCGCAACGCCACGAGCCGGACCTGGGCGAAATTCACCACCCCTACCTGTTCGAGCTGCTCGACCGGCTGGGCTACGAAGGCTGGATCGGCTGCGAGTACCGCCCGGCGCGTGGCGCGGTGCCGGGTGGCACCAGCGACGGCCTGGGCTGGCTGCGTCCCTACCTGGCCTGAACCGGCCTCCGGCGCCATGGCCCGGCCTGGCGGCCCGGGCAGGCGCTCACATGCCGGAGTAGTTCGGCCCGCCGCCGCCTTCGGGCGTGACCCAGACGATGTTCTGCGTCGGGTCCTTGATGTCGCAGGTCTTGCAGTGCACGCAGTTCTGGGCGTTGATCTGCAGCCGCTGGGCGTTGCCGCCGCGGGCTTCGTCGGGCACGAATTCGTACACCCCGGCCGGGCAGTAGCGGCCTTCCGGGCCGGCGAACTTCGCCAGGTTGACGTTGACCGGCACGCCCGGGTCCTTCAGTGTCAGGTGCGCCGGCTGGTTTTCTTCGTGGTTGGTGTTGCTGATGAACACGCTGGACAGGCGGTCGAAGGTCAGCTTGCCGTCGGGCTTGGGGTAGTCGATCGGCGCGCACTCGGCTGCGGCCTTCAGCTGCACATGGTCCGGTTCGGCGCGGTGCAGCGTCCAGGGTGCGTGGCCGCGCAGCACGTACTGCTCGAAGCCGTTCATCACCGTGCCGACCGTCAGGCCCTTCTTGAACCAGTTCTTGAAGTTGCGGTCCTTGTTGAGTTCGGCCGCCAGCCAGCTGTGGTCGAAGGCCTCGGGGTAGGCGGTGAGTTCATCGTGCTGGCGCCCGGCCAGCACGGCGTCGCAGGCGGCTTCGCCGGCCAGCGAGCCGGTCTTGATGGCGGCGTGGCTGCCCTTGATGCGGCTGACGTTCAGGTAGCCGGCGTCGCAGCCGACCAGCGCACCGCCCGGGAAGATGGTCCGCGGCAGGGCCAGCACGCCGCCGGCGGTGATGGCGCGCGCGCCGTAGGACAGGCGCTTGGCGTTGACCTGGCCGCGGTCGTCGGTGAAGTACCACTTGATGCGCGGGTGGGTCTTCCAGCGCTGGAACTCCTCGAACGGGCTGAGGTAGGGGTTGCGGTAGTTCAGGCCCACCACGTAGCCGCAGTAGACCTTGTGGTCCTCGGCGTGGTAGAGGAAGGCGCCGCCATAGGTGTGCTCGTCCATCGGCCAGCCGGCGGTGTGCATGACGAAGCCGGGGGTGTGGCGGCTGGGGTCGATTTCCCACAGCTCCTTGATGCCGATGGCGTAGCTCTGCGGGTCGCTCTGCGCGTCGAGCTTGAAGCGCGCGATCAGCTGCTTGCCCAGGTGGCCGCGCGCGCCTTCGGCGAAGATGGTGTACTTGGCGTGCAGTTCCATGCCGAGCTGGAAGTTCTCGGTCGGTTCGCCGTCCTTGCCGACGCCCATGTTGCCGGTGGCCACGCCCTTGACGCTGCCGTCGTCGTTGAACAGCACCTCGGCGGCGGCAAAGCCGGGGAAGATCTCCACCCCCAGCGCCTCGGCCTGCTCGGCCAGCCAGCGCACCACGTTGCCCAAGCTGACGATGTAGTTGCCGTGGTTGTGGGCGAATGGCGGCAGCAGCACCCCCGGCACGCGCGTGCCGCCCGTCTCGCTCAGGAACACGTAGGCGTCGTCGGTCACGGGCTGGTTCAGGGGCGCGCCCTTGGCCTTCCAGTCGGGGATCAGCTCGGTCAGTGCCTTCGGGTCCATCACCGCGCCCGACAGGATGTGGGCGCCCGGCTCGCTGCCCTTTTCCAGCACCACCACCGACACCTCCTGGCCCTGCTCGGCGGCGCGCTGCTTGATGCGGATGGCCGCCGACAGGCCGGACGGTCCGGCACCGACGATGACCACGTCGTACTCCATGGCTTCGCGCGGGCCGTACTGCTGGATGATCTGCTCGGGGGTCATGGGCGCTTCCTCGTGGGGGTTTGAAATAATGGGCGGCATGGTCGTCGCGCGCCCGCACCGGGCCGGTCGGCCGTGCAGGCGATTTTATGCAGCGCCGCTCGCGCCCCGGCGGGCGGTCTGTCTCCCTGGTTCCTCACCCTTTCTGATCCGGAGTGCTTTCCATGAGCTACAGCATCGATTTGTCCGGCCGCGTGGCCCTGGTCACTGGCGCCTCGGGCGGCCTGGGGGCGCAGTTCGCGCGCACCCTGGCCAGGGCCGGCGCCGGCGTGGTGCTGGCCAGCCGACGCCTGGAGAAGCTGAAAGACCTGCGCGCGCGCATCGAGGGCGACGGCGGCGATGCCCATGTGGTCGAGTGCGACGTGACCGACGTGCACTCCATCCGCGCCGCGGTGGCCCACGCCGAGACCGAAATGGGCTCGATCGACATCCTGGTCAACAACTCCGGCGTGTCCACCACCCAGCGCATCCAGGACGTGAGCGAGCAGGACTACGACTTCGTGTTCGACACCAACGTGCGCGGCGCCTTCTTCGTCGCCCAGGAAGTGGGCAAGCGCATGCTGGCGCGCGCACGCGGGGCCGCGCCGGGCAGCTTCACCGGCGGGCGCATCATCAACATCGCCAGCATGGCGGGCCTGCGCGCGCTGCCGCAGATCGGCGTGTACTGCATGAGCAAGGCCGCGGTGATCCAGATGACCCGCGCCATGGCGCTGGAATGGGGGCGCCACGGCATCAACGTCAACGCCATCTGCCCCGGCTACATCGACACCGAGATCAACCACCACCACTGGCAGACCGAGAAGGGCAGGAAACTGATCGACATGCTGCCGCGCAAGCGCGTGGGCGAGCCGGCCGATCTGGACGCGGTGCTGATGATGCTGGCTTCGGACCAGAGCCATTTCGTCAACGGCGCGGTGATCGCGGCCGACGACGGTTTTGCACTCTGATCGGTTGCTGACGCTTTTGCAGCAAGCGCCAGCAGCTATCATTTCAATAGTTCACCCAGGCTGTCGGCGCACCGGCGCCGCCGCCGCCAGACCATGAAAATCGAGCTTCCCGAACACAAGCAACTGGTGTTTGAAATGACCATCCCGATCCGCTGGGGTGACATGGACGCCATGGGGCACATCAACAACGCGGTGTACTTTCGCTACATGGAGACGGCGCGCATCGACTGGCTGCACGGCATCGGCTGCCAGCCCGATCCGGGCGGCGAGGGCGTGGTCATCGTCAACGCCTTCTGCAACTTCATCCGCCAGTTCACCTACCCCGGTGACATCCTGATCAAGACCTTCGTCAGCCACCTGGGTCGCAGCTCGTTCGACACCTGGGCCACCATGGAGCGCACCGACCAGCCCGGCGTGGTGTGCGCCACCGGCGGCGCCACCGTGGTGTGGGTCAACTTTCCGGCGCAGAAATCGGCCCCGCTGCCCGACTGGCTGCGCCAGCGCCTCAGCCCCGCCCCCGGCGGTTGACGGCGCTGGCGCGCTGGCCGTCCACCGGGCTCAGTCGAACGACAGCTTGAAGATCAGGTCCAGCGCCGAGTTCTCGGCGCCGGCCTGGCCGCGCAGCGACCAGCGGCGCGACAGCTCGTAGAAGATCATCAGCGTGCCGCCGGTGCCGGCGATGCTGTGCTCGTAGGCGGCGTACAGGCGCTCGGACAGGCGCTTGCCCAGGGTCACGCTGGCCTGGTTCAGCTCGCCGTCGCCGGTGCCGGAAAAGCTCAGCTCGTCCAGCCCGAAGCGTGCCGCCAGCCCGCGGCCCTCGCGCCCGCCCAGCAGGGCCAGTGCGGCCGACTGCAGCATGGCGGCTTCGGCGCCGGTGTCGGGCGCCGGGCGGCCCAGCAGCAGCCAGGCCAGCGTCTGGTTGTCGGGCAGCGCCGGCGCCGAGTACAGGCGCACGCGCGGCAGCAGCGCCGTGCCGGCCACCTGCACGCCCACGCGCTGGTCGTGGCCGAGCTGCGGGCGCAGGGCCAGGATGTCCAGTGCCGGGTTGTCGGCGGCGCCCTGGAACAGCAGTTGTCCTCGTTCGATGCGCAGCTGCTGGCTGTAGGCGTGGAAGGTGCCGCCCACGGTGCGCACCGTGCCGCGGACGTGCGGCAGGCCGGTCAGCGGGCCGTCGGCGGTCAGCGTCAGCAGGCCGGCCAGCCGCGTGTCGATGCCCATGCCGCGCAGGCGGAACTCGGGGCCGAGGTCGATCTGCACGTCGACATGCGCGTTCAGCGGCGTGCGCGCAGGCGCGTCGGGGGCGCCCGACGGCGGTGGCGCGCGGCCGTCGGCCTGCCGGCCGGCGCGCACCTGGCCACCCGGCCCGCGCACGATCACGTCGTCGCCCAGCGTCGGCCGGCTGTCGTCGGGCAGCACGATCAGCGCCTGATCCACCGTCAGGCGACCGGTGGTGCGCAGGGCGCGGCCGTCCAGCGCCGCCTGCAGCGCGCCGGAGACGCTGAGCTGGCGGTCGTCACGCGCGCTGACGCGCAGCCGCTGAAGCGTGGCGTTCAGCTGCGCCTGCGGACGGCCGTCGCGCCAGGCGGCTTCGCCGCTGGCGATCAGCCGGCCGCCGCTGCCCGACGCACCGACGCCGGCCAGCGAGAACTCGTCGATGCGCAGCCGCGCACCGTCCAGCCGCGCGCGCAGCCGGCCGTCCTTGAATTGCAGCCCATCGACCACCGAGCGCAGCGCCACCCCGTCGGCGCTGAGGCTGCCGCTGACCGACGGCGCGGCGCGCGTGCCGGCCAGTTGCAGCTCGGCCGCCAGCGCGCCGCCCAGGCGCCAGCCCGGCGGCGCCAGCGGCGACCAGGCGGCGATCTGCGGCAGCTGCGCACGCAGGCTGCCGGCCAGCGCGGCGTCCGGCGGCCAGGACCAGCGGGTGCGGCCGTCGGCGTCGCTGCCGGCCACCAGGGCGGTGCGCAACTGGCCTTCCACGCGGCCGGCGCGCTCGCTGTCCCACAGCAGGTCCAGGGTGAGCGCCGGCCCGTCGCTGCGCAGGCTCAGCTGCGCCTGGCGCAGACCGGCGGCCAGGCGCGAGCGCACGCCGGTGTCGGCGTCGGTGAGTTGCAGCGTGAGGTCGCCGCGCGCGCGCGCCAGGCGGGCGTCCAGCCGCAGCTGGCGCCCGAGCGTGGCCTGCCACGCGCCGTCGAACACCAGGTCGCCGGACAGGCCGGCGTCCTGCAGCGGCGTGCCGGCCAGGCGTTCCAGCCACTGCTGTGGCAAGCCGCTCAGGCGCCCGCGGCTGTCCAGCTCGCCGGCCTGCCAGCGCAGCGGCTCCCAGCTCAGCCGCGCCTGCGACGCCGGGGCCGGTGAGGTGATGGTGAGCGTGCCGGCGCCGGCTTCGAACTGGCCGCCGCGCGCCGGCGACCAGCGCAGCGGCAGCACGCCCTGGCCGGCCAGTTGCCAGGCGCCTGCGCCCAGCGCCGGATCGTGCCACTCGGCCTGCCATGGCTCCACCTGCACGCGCCAGCTGGCCTGGGCCAGCGGCGTGTCCGGCGTGCTGCGGCCGCCGCTGGCGCGCAGGGCCAGGCGCAGGCGCCGTTCGCCCTGGGCGATCTGGCCGCGCAGGTCGAGCCGCGCCTGCGCCAGCCGCCCGTCGGCCGTCAGCTGCAGCTCGCGCAGCTGCAGCGGCGGGCTGCCGGCGCCGCGCCAGTCCAGCTTCGGCACGCTCAGGCGGGCGTCCAGCGTCGGGTCGCGCCAGCCACCGCGCCAGCGCGCCTGCAGCGTGGCGCGGCCCTGGGCCTGGGCGTCGTCCAGCCAGCGCTGGCTGCCCGGCAGGCGGCGCGCCCAGGCCAGGGCGCGGGCGGCGTCGCTCAGCTCGGCGCTCAGCTGGCCGCCGCCGCGCTGGGCATGCAGCTCGCCCTGGGCGCTGGTGCGCAGCCCGGGTGCGCTCAGGCGCAGCTCGGCGCGCCCGCCCGGCGCGTCGCTGCCCTGCAGGCGCCACTGGGCGTGGCCGCTCAGTTCGGCGTCGTCGCTGCGCAGCTGCAGGCGCTCCAGCCGCAGCAGGCCGGCGTCCCAGCGCCCCTGGGCGTGGGCGGACTGCAGGCGCAGCGCACGCAGCCCGTGCGCCAGCGCGTCGCTGGCAGGCGGCGCAGCGGCAGGCGCGGGGCTGGCGCGGGCCTGCAGCGCCAGCTCGAAGTCGGTGGCGTGGCCGGCGCCGCGCAGGCGCGCCGTGCCATCGATCGGGAAGGCGGCCAGCTGCCCGTGCAGCTGGGCCGGATCGACGCCGCTCAGGCGGGCGTCGATCTGCCAGGGCGGCGCCGCTTCGGTGGCGCGGCGCCAGTGGC
>JADLIA010000155.1 GCA_020848515.1 Rubrivivax sp.
CGCAGACGCTGGCCGAGGCCGACGCCGCCTTCAAGCAGGAGACCGCCACCTACCAGGCGATCGCCAGGAGCATCGGGCTGGTGCAGCCATGAGCAGCGCCGTCGCTCAAGCGCCGCACGCGCTGCTGACGCACCTGCAGGGTGGTGCCGAGGCCTTCGTCGCGCTGCGCCGCGACATCCACCAGCACCCCGAGCTGGGCTACCAGGAGGTGCGCACCAGCGACCTGGTGGCCGAGCGCCTGACCGCCTGGGGCTACCAGGTCACGCGCGGCCTGGGCGGCACCGGCCTGGTCGGGCAACTGCGGCGCGGCAGCGGCCAAAAGCGCCTGGGCCTGCGCGCCGACATGGACGCGCTGCCGATCCAGGAGGCCACCGGACTGCCCTGGGCCAGCCAGCACGCCGGCCGCATGCACGCCTGCGGCCACGACGGCCACACCGCCATGCTGCTGGCGGCGGCGCACCACATTGCCGAGCACGGGCGCTTTTCGGGCACGCTAAACCTGATCTTCCAGCCGGCCGAAGAAGGCCTGGGCGGCGCCAAGGCGATGATGGACGACGGCCTGTTCGAGCGCTTTCCCTGCGACGCCATCTTCGCCATGCACAACATGCCGGGCTATCCGCAGGGCAAGCTGCTGCTGCGCGAAGGCCCGCTGATGGCCTCGTCCGACGGTCTGACCATCACCCTCACCGGCAAGGGCAGCCACGCCGCCGTGCCGCAGCACGGCATCGACCCGGTGGTGGCGGGCAGCAGCATCGTGCTGGGCCTGCAATCCATCGTGGCGCGCAACGTCGATCCACAGGCCATGGCGGTGATCACCGTCGGCGCCTTCCAGGCCGGCCACGCGCACAACGTGATTCCGGGCGAGGCGGTGCTCAAGCTCAGCGTGCGCGCGCTCGACCGCAAGGTGCGCGCCACCCTGCTGCGGCGCATCGAGGAACTGGTGGACGCGCAGGCCAGGGCCTTTGGCGTCGGTTGGCGCATGGAGAGGGTCACCGGCTACCCGGTGCTGGTCAATACCCGGGCCGAGACCGAGTTCGCCCGCCGGGTGGCCACCGAGCTGGTCGGCGCGGCGCGCGTCGAGCCGCAGACCGTGGCGCTGTCGGGCAGCGAGGACTTCGCCTTCATGCTCGAACAGGTGCCCGGCAGCTACCTGCTGATCGGCAATGGCGACGGCAGCGACGACGGCGCCAACGGTGGCCATGGCGCCTGCATGGTGCACAACCCCGGCTACGACTTCAACGACGCCAACCTGCCGGTCGGTGCGGCCTATTGGGCGCTGCTCGTCGAGCGCTTTCTGAGCGACGCGGCCTGACGGCGTTCAGCGTCAAATTGGCCTCTGGCGCGCGCCGGACGTGCGCCGACAGCTATCAATGATATAGCATTCAGACCAGCAGGCCGGCCGCCTGACGGTGCAGCCGGCTGCGCGGCGCAGCCAGGGTGTCGAGGATGCTGAAGTGGTTCAACCCCGGCAGCTCGGCCGCCACCGGCACCCGTTCGCGGCCCCAGGCCTGCTGGATCAGCTTGTTCAGGCGCAGGTATTCGCCGCTTTCCTCGCCTCCCACCACGCTGATCAGCCGCCCGTGCGCGGGCGCCGGCAGGCGCGCCGGGCTGGCCACCTGGACCTGGCGCGGCGTCAGGCGCAGCACCTCCTGCAGGCTGGGCGTGTGCAGCAGCGGCTGCAGGTCGTACAGGCCCGAGATGCCGAGCGCCGCACGCACCAGGCGCGGCGGCAGGGCGGGGTCGAAGGTGCTCCAGGCGCAGCCCAGCAGCATGGCCGCCAGTTGGCCGCCGGCGGAATGGCCGATCACCACGAGGCGGCGCGCGTCACCGCGCAGCGCGCTCGCGTGGCGCCCGCACCAGGCCACGGCGCGCACCATCTGCAGCGTGATGTCGGGGATGCTGGCCTTGGGCGCCAGCGTGTAGTTGGGCACCACCACCGCCGCCCCCAGCGCGCGCAGCGCCGGCACCACAAAGCTGTGCTGCGACTTGTCCATCGCCTTCCAGTAGCCGCCGTGGATGAATACCACGATGGGCGAGCGCGGGCGCTCGGCCGGGAAGGCGTCCAGCGTCTCGCCTGCGGCGTCGCCATAGGGCAGATCGAGCTGGCAGGGCAGGCTGCGCCGCACCAGCGCCGACTCGGCCGCCCAGCGGGCAAAGTAATCGCCGTGGTCAGGCACCCGCCGGAGGTTGTTGTACATGCGCTCCAGCCACTGGGTGTCGGGTTGGTCGCGGCGGCTGGAATCGTTGGGGCGGGCCATGGTGGAGCGCTATTGTCGCAAACCGGCCGGCCGCCGCGCGCTGCCGTGCGCCAGACTGTGTCTTGCTGCCTACAATCGGCTTCGACGCCTGCGGGGTGAGCGCAGGTAGCTACAAAACAAGGAGCATTCGAGATGACGCTGACGCTGCTGGGTACCGGTCGCATGGGCTTGCCGATGGCACGCCGGCTGTGTCAGGCAGGCCATGAGCTGCACGTGTGGAACCGCAGCATCGACAAGGCGCAGCCGCTGGCGGCCGACGGCGCCACCGTGCATGGCGATCTGGCCTCCGCCGCGGCGGCCGGCGACATCGTCATCAGCCTGCTGGAGAACGGCCCGGTGGTGGCCAGCGTGCTGTTCGAGCAGGGCGCGGCGGCGGCCCTGCGGCCGGGCAGCCTGTTCATCGACATGGCTTCCATCAAGCCGGCCGAAGCGCGCGAGCACGCCGCGCGGCTGGCCGAGCGCGGCGTGCGCCACCTGGACGCGCCGGTGTCCGGCGGCACCGTGGGCGCCGAGGCCGGCACGCTGGCCATCATGGTCGGCGGCGAGGTGCAGGACTTTGAACGTGCTCGGCCGGTGTTCGATGTGCTGGGCCGCGCCACCCACGTCGGCCCGCATGGCGCCGGGCAGCTGGCCAAGCTGGCCAACCAGATGATCGTCGGCATCACCATCGGTGCCGTGGCCGAGGCGCTGTTGCTGTGCCAGAAGGGCGGCGCCGACCCGGCCAAGGTGCGCCAGGCCATCGGCGGTGGCTTTGCGCAAAGCCGCATTCTGGAGCTGCATGGCGAGCGCATGGTCACGCGCGACTTCGCGCCGCGCGCGCGCATGACGGTGCAGCTCAAGGACCTGCGCAATGCGCTGGACACCGCCCAGGCCATGGGCTTCGAAGCGCCCGTCACCGCCGCGCTGGAGCGCCTGTACGCCGACGGCATTGCCCACGGCGACAGCGAGCTGGACCATGCCGGCCTGTTCGTCGAGCTGGCGCGGCGCAACGGCATGAGCTGAACGTCGCGCCGGCCGCGGCGGCGCGCATGGCAGGGCGGGCCGGGTGTTACAACCACGGCTTTGCATCACGGATTGACCATGAGTCTGTACGCTCAACTGCAGCAGCGCGCCGCCGCCGGCCGCCCGATCCGCGTCGGCCTGATCGGCGCCGGCAAATTCGGCTCCATGTACCTGGCGCAGGTGCCGCGCACGCCGGGCGTGCACCTGGCGGCCATTGCCGATCTGTCGCCCGCCGCCGCCCGCGCCAACCTGGCGCGCGTGGGCTGGCGGCCCGAGCAGGCGCAGGCCGCGTCCATCGATGAGGCGCTGCAGCGCGGCAGCACCCACGTGGGCGAGGACTGGCAGGCCCTGGTGCGCCACCCGGCGATCGACGTGGTGGTCGAATGCACCGGCCACCCGATCGCCGCGGTCGACCACTGCCTGGCCGCCTTCGACGCGGGCAAGCACGTGGTCAACGTCACCGTCGAGGCCGACGCCTTCTGCGGCCCGCTGCTGGCGCGCCGCGCGCAGGAAGCGGGCGTCGTGTATTCGATGGCCTTTGGCGACCAGCCGGCGCTGATCTGCGACCTGGTGGACTGGGCGCGCACCTGTGGCTTTCCGGTGGTCGCCGCCGGGCGCGGCCACAAATGGCTGCCGCACTTTTGCGAGAGCACGCCCGAAACCGTGTGGGGCTACTACGGATTGAGCCCCGAGCAGGCCGCGCGCGGCGGCCTGAACCCCAAGATGTTCAACAGCTTTCTGGACGGCAGCAAGCCGGCCATCGAAAGCACGGCGGTCGCCAACGCCACCGGGCTGGCGGTGCCGACGGGCGGACTTCAGTATCCGAGCGGCAGCATTGCCGACATCCCCAGGCTGACGCGCCCGCGCAGCGCAGGCGGCGTGCTGGAAAAGAAAGGCATGGTCGAGGTCATCTCCAGCCTGCGCCCCGACGGCACGCCGATCGACTACGACATCCGCATGGGCGTGTGGGTGACGGTGGAGGCCGAGACCGACTACATCCGCCACTGCTTCGAGGAATACAACGCCCACACCGACGACAGCGGCCGCTACTTCACCCTGTACAAGCGCTGGCACCTGATCGGCCTGGAGGTCGGCCTGAGCGTGGCCAGCGTGGCGCTGCGCCGCGAAGCCACCGGCGTGGCGCAGGGTTGGCACGCCGACGTGGTGGCCACCGCCAAGCGCGACCTCAAGCCCGGCGACGTGCTCGATGGCGAAGGCGGCACCACCGTATGGGGCAAGCTGCAGCCCGCTTCAAGGTCGGTGGCCATGGGCGGCCTGCCGCTGGGCCTGGCGCACGACGTGAAGGTGCTGCGCCCGGTCACCAAGGGCCAGTGCCTGAGCTGGGACGACGTCGCCATGGACACGCGCACGCGCGCCTGGCAACTGCGCCAGCAGATGCAGCAGCTGCTCACGCCGGCCGACTGAATTGCGCTAAAATAGCCGTCCTTCGTGGGGGGGTAGCTCAGCTGGGAGAGCGCCGCGTTCGCAATGCGGAGGTCGGGAGTTCGATCCTCCTCCTCTCCACCACCATTCAGAAGCCAGGCCACGTGCCTGGCTCTTCGTTTTCGGCCAGTGCTGGCTTGGTGTCGAAACCCAACGCCGACCGTTGGCACGACCTGATCGAGACTATGAACAGCAAAGATCAGCA
>JADLIA010000156.1 GCA_020848515.1 Rubrivivax sp.
AGCAGGTCCTGAAAACCGACGCCCTGTTCCTTCAGCCGCCGCTGCAGCGTGCGCGGCGTGACGCCGAAGTCGCTGGCGGCGTGCTCCAGCGTGGCCCGCCCCTCGCTGGCGGCATAGCTCATCCAGGTCCGCAAGGCGTCGCCCAGCAGGCCCGGGGTGGCCTGGTTCGGCATGCGCAGCTCCAGTTGGGCGCAGAAGTTGCGGAATCGTTCGAGGTCGGCGGTCGGGATGGGGCACTCCAGCACCTCGGCCGCGAAATGCAGGCCGGTGTATGCCGCACTGCAAACCACGGGCGCGCCGAAGAAGCGCTGATAGGCGTCGGCGCCGCCGGGGGCCGGCATCGCCAGCGTGACGTGATCGAGCCGCCAGGATGGGCCGATGCAGTGTCGCATGAAGCGGTGGATTTTGCCCAGGGTATAGGCGGCATCGTGGAGTGGTTCCCCCACGGCAGGGTCGTTGATCTGGTAGGACAGATGGGCGATGCCGTGCGCCTGCGTTAGTTCCACTGTGGTTGCAGTTTGGCTGACCGGGAAATAGCGCGTGCGGGCGCGCAGCGCGTCGCCCAGCGTGGGGGCAGAGATGTAGAGCTCGCTGAAGATGCTCTGGGGCGGCTCGGCATCGAAGGCGGCCATTTCCAGGCCCAGTTGCTGGCGGCCACTTTGCTGCGCGGCGTGGCTCAGCAGGCGCGTGAAGCCCAGCAAGGGCTGCGGGTCATCCTGGCGCTCGCGTTCGGCGCCTGGCGCCCAGGGCCAGGGCCTCGCGGGCAGGGGCACCGGGCGGCTCAACAGGCGGTGCAGGACGTGCGTGGCCAGGCGAGTGGCCTCACCGCTGATGGCGCCAACCAGAAGTCTTGTGGTCATGGGCGGGCGTCCGACCTGGGAAGTGCATTGAATTCCGTAAAATGGAAAATGAATTTTAATATAGCAAATTAACCAAAACCATTAGGGTGAACCCCGGCGTGCAGCGGGTGGCTTGGGCGCTGTGGATCGCTCGGGCGGGTTCATGGGGCGTGCCGGCAGCGGGTCGATGGCCGCAGCTTGTGCCTGCCGGGGGGCGCCGTCAAGTGGCAACGCGCCGCCGCCCGGCATGCGCGGGGTGGGCGGGGGGGGGGGCTGCGCGGTGCCCGCAGCGCCCGATCGCAGGCGCTGGCGTGCGATCAGGGTGTGGCCGCCAGCCGCAGGCCGGGCCCGCGCGTGCGCCACAGCAGCCAGCTGGCAATGGCCAGGTTCAGCAGGTTCCAGCCGATGCCGTTGAGGAAGGCGGCGCGGTAGCTGCCGGTCAGGTCGAACACCCAGCCGCTCAGCCAGCCTCCCAGCGCCATGCCCAGCAGCGTGGCCATGATGACCGCGCCGGTGCGGGCGCCGGCTTCGCGTGCCGGAAAATGCTCGCGCACGATGATGGCGTAGGACGGCACGATGCCGCCCTGAAACAGCCCGAACAGGGCCGACACCACGTACAGCGGCACCAGCCCGTCGACCGGCAGGAACAGCAGCAGCGCCACGCCCTGCAGGGCCGAACCCAGCAGCAGCGTGCGGATGCCGCCGATGTGGTCGCAGATCCAGCCCGACACCAGTCGGCTGACGATGCCGCTGGCGAGCATCAGCGACAGCATCTCGGCGCCGCGCGCCGCGCCAAAACCCAGGTCACTGCAGTAGGCCACGATGTGCACCTGCGGCATCGACATGGCCACGCAGCAGGCCACGCCGGCCACGCACAGCAGCCATTGGGCCTGTGCCGGCGTCAGGCCGAACGGGCGTTCGGGGGGCCAGGGCGTGGCGCGTGCCGCGGCGGCGCCGTGGCTGGCCGGATGGGCCGACAGCGCCGGCGGTCGCCGCCGCATGGCCAGCGCCAGCAGCGCCATGCCGACGCCGCACACCAGGCCCAGCGCCACGTAGGTGGGCCGCCAGCCGTAGTGGGTGATGCCCCATTGCGCCAGCGGCGGCCACAGCGTGCCGGCGATGTAATTGCCACTGGCGCAGATGGCCATGGCGATGCCGCGTCGCCGGTGCCACCACAGGCCGGTGTCGGCCATCAGCGGCGCGAAGGTGGCGGCCCCGCCCAGCAGACCCAGCAGGCCGTGCGCCAGACCGAACAGCCACACGTTGCCCGACAGCGCCGCCAGCAGGTAACCGGCGCCGACCGCCGCCGCGCCCAGCCACAGCACGCGCGCGATGCCCCAGCGGTCGGCCCACAGGCCGGTCCACAAGCCGCCCAGCCCCAGGCAGACCATCATCAGGGTGTAGGGCAGAGAGGCGCCGGCACGGCCGATGCCGAATTCGGCCTGCACCGCCGGCAGCACCACCGACACCACGTACATGGCGCTGTTGCCCAGCGTCACCAGCAACACGACCACCAGCAGGCGCCAGGCGGCGGTGCGTGAGTCGATCAGGCTGGCGTCGGACGGCGTGGCGGCGGCGGACATGGTTGCCTGCGCGGTCAGCCGAAGCGGCAGATGTAGTGATAGACCTCGGCAACACGGATCTCGAAGCTGGAGTTGGCCGGAATGCTGAAGCACTCGCCCGGCCCGGACGACTTCCAGGACGTTTCGCCGGCCAGACGGTATTCGCAGCCGCCGGCCACGCATTCCATGACTTCGGCCGCGCCGGTGTTGAAGCTGAGGGTGGCGGGCAGGATCACGCCCACGCTGGCCCGGCTGCCGTCGGCCTGCTGAAAGCCGTGCGAGACGCACTTGCCGTCGAAGTAGACGTTGGCCTGGGTGGTGAGGGTGACGTTGGCGATGTGCGAGGTGGTCATGGATCGGTGACAGGGTTGCAGGAACAAGCCGCGCATGTTATCGAGGCGGTGACAATCCTGCCCATGAACCCCCCGCGCACCCGCTTCGTGCTGATCGAAACCAGCCACGCCGGCAACGTGGGCGCGGTGGCGCGCGCCATGAAGGTGATGGGTTTCGACGACCTGGTGCTGGTGCGACCCCGCTGGCCCGATGTGCTGTCGCGTCCCGAGGCGATCGAGCGCGCCAGCGGCGCCGGCGACGTGCTGGCGCGCGCGCGCTGTGTGGCCACGCTGGACGAGGCGCTCGACGGCATGACGCACCTGTGCGCCACGGCGATGACGCCACGCGACTTCGGGCCGCCCACGCGGGCGCCGCGCGCGCACTTCGATTTGCTATTGAAACAGGAGCTGTCGGCGCACGTCTCGCAAGCGCCAGCGCTCGATTTTGATCTTGAAGCGGGGCAGGGCGTGGCGCTGCTGTTCGGCTCCGAACGCTACGGCATGCGCAACGAGGACGTGTACCGCTGTCATGTCGCGCTCAGCATCCCGACCGATCCGGCCTACGGCTCGCTCAACCTCGGCGCCGCCGTGCAGCTGATCGCCTACGACTGGCGTCAGGCGCTGGCGGCGCGCTTCGGCGGCTTCGACATCGCGCCGGCCGGCGCCGCGCCGCGCCACGCCGACGCGGCGCAGCTGGGCGCCATGCTGGCGCACTGGGAGCAGGCGCTGGTGGCCATCGGCTTTCTGGATCCGGCCGCGCCCAAGAAGCTGATGCCGCGCCTGCAGCAGCTGTTCAACCGCGCCCAGCCGACGCTGGAAGAGGTGCACATCCTGCGCGGCATCGCCCGCGCCATGCAGCGGGCGGCGTCGTCCGGCCAGCAGGACGATGGCGCGCCGGCGCCGCGTCCGCGCTAGACTTCGCACCCCGATGTTGTCCCGCATCCGTTCCTACACCCAGGCCATCCTGGAGCGCGATCCCGCCGCCCGCAGCGTGTGGGACGTGGTGTTTTCGTACCCGGGCTTCCATGCCCTGGTGCTGCACCGGCTGGCCCACCCGCTGTGGAACGCCGGCTGGCACTGGCTGGCGCGCTGGATCTCGCACTGGGGGCGTTTCCTGACCGGCATCGAGATCCACCCGGGCGCCCAGATCGGCGAGCGTGTGTTCATCGATCACGGCATGGGTGTGGTGATTGGCGAGACCGCCGAGATCGGCGACGACTGCACCATCTACCAGGGCGTGACGCTGGGCGGCACCTCGCTCACCAAGGGCAGCAAGCGCCACCCGACGCTGGGCAAGGGCGTGGTGGTGGGGGCGTCCAGCCAGATTCTGGGCGGCTTCACCGTGGGCGACGGTGCCAAGATCGGCTCCAGCGCAGTGGTCACCAAGCCGGTGCCGGCGGGCGCCACGGCGGTGGGCAACCCGGCGCGCATCATCCTGGCCGACGACCAGACGCGGCGCGAGGAAGCCGCGGCCAAGCTGGGCTTTTCGGCCTACGGCGTGACGCAGAGCGACGACCCGGTAAGCCAGGCGCTGCGCGGTCTGATCGACGGCACCGCCACGCACGAGCACCAGATCGCCCTGCTGTGGCAGGCGGTGGAAAAGCTGGCCTGCCAGATCGACCCGGACTGCGTGCCGGGCGATGCCTCGCGGCAGGAAAGCTTCGAGGCCGACAAGCTCAACCAGCTGGTCGGCAAGTGATGGTGCGCCTCAGGCGCGGGCCTCAGCGCCGGCGCTGGTTCTTGCCGACTTCGTGACCGATCAGGGCGCCGGCGGCGGCGCCACCGATGGTGCCCACAGGGCCGCCGAACAGCACATGGCCGGTGGCACCGCCTACCACCGCACCGACGCCGGTGCCGATCTGGGCGTTGGTCGGGTGGCTGGCGCAGCCGGCGCTGGTCAGGCCGGCCAGCAGGGCGGCGGCGAGCGCCAGGCGGCGCCAGGGGGACGATGGGGTCTGCATGGGGGTGAAGCGTGTCATGGCGGGCATGATCGCCCGCATCCCCCGTTGGGGTGTGACAAACCCGGCGCACTTGCAACCAGAGGTCGCACGGTGTGGGTGGCGCGGTTACGATGGGAGACCGATTTTGCGGTGTTTCCGGGCTCCAGCGCTTGACTGACCTGCGCCAGCAGCTCCCGATTCAATAGCACATGTGGTATTGGGCCAGCGCCCGGCCCGGCGTGGACGGCAGCGGCTTCAGGCCCGGATCGGGCGCTGCGCGTTCTTGGGCCGGAAGGCCTTGCAGACGGTCTCGTCGGTTTCCAGGTAGGGGCCGCCGATCAGGTCGATGCAGTAGGGCACGGCGGCAAAGATGCCATGCACCTGCGGCCGGCCGTCGGCGTCCTTCAGCCCTTCCAGCGTCTCGGCGATGGCCTTGGGCTGCCCGGGCAGGTTGATGATCAGGCTCTGGCCGCGGATCACCGCCACCTGACGGCTCAGGATGGCGGTCGGCACGAAGGCCAGGCTGATCTGGCGCATCTGCTCGCCAAAGCCGGGCATGAGCTTTTCGGCCACCGCCAGCGTGGCCTCGGGCGTGACGTCGCGCGGCGCCGGGCCGGTGCCGCCGGTGGTCAGCACCAGGGCGCAGCCGGCGTCCACCAGCTCGATCAGGGTGCGGCTGATTTCCACCTGCTCGTCGGGGATCAGGCGCGGTTGGAAACGGATCGGATTCTTCAGCGCCCGGCCCAGCCATTCCTGCAGCGCGGGCAGACCCTTGTCTTCATAGGCGCCGCTGGAGGCGCGGTCGCTGATGGAGACGATGCCGATGGTGACGGGGTCGCAGGTGTTCATCGAAGTTGCTATGTGAATGGTAGCTGGTGGCGCTCAGCCGGCGCGGGTGTCGTCGCTGTAAGGCGCTTCATCGTCAGGGCTGGGGCCGGCCGCTTCGGCACGCGCCAGCGCCGCCTGGATGAGCTGGAACAGCTCGCGCCAGGCACGCCCCTGGCGCGCTGCCTGGCCGCGGGCACGCGCCGCGGCGGTGTCGGCGGGGGCGGCGGCGTCCTTGCGCGCCTGGCGCACCAGCGCGCGCAGCTGCTGCGCATCGCTGTCCGGAAACTGGCCGATCCAGGCGCTCAGCGCGGCGTCGTCGGCGACCAGGCGCTCGCGCCAGCGCTCGGCGGCGTGCAGGCGCAGGGTGTCGCGCGCGGCGCCCTGGCGCTGTTCGTGCAGCGCGGCGCGGATGGCGGCCACGTCTTCGCCCGGCAGCTGGCGCATCAGCTTGCCGACGTACTGGCTCTGGCGCCGCTTGCCCTCGAAGTTGGTGATGCGCTGCAGCTCCTGCAGCGCCTCCAGCAGCCGCGCCGGCAGCGCCAGCGGCTGCAGCAGGTCGGCGCGCAGGCTCAGCAACTGCTCGCCCAGGGCCTGCAACTCGGCGCTCTGGGCCTTCAGCTCGGTCTTGCTGGGGCCGTCGGCGAGCTGCTCGCGCCGCAGTTCTTCGTCCAGCTCGCTGCCTTCGGCCACAAACTGGCCGCGCACGTAGTAGCCTTTTCTGGGTTTGCGAGACATGGGTGAAGCGGTCAAAAGTCGGCCAGTATGATAGCCGCCACCATGCAAGACACCTCCCAGCCCCAGGCGGGCTTTTCCTATTCGCGCGCCCGGTTCGAGGAGCTGGTGGACACGGCCATAGCCCACGCCAGGGCGCTGGGCGCCACCGACGCCGGTGCCGAAGCGTCCGAGGGCGTGGGCCTGAGTGTGGGCGTGCGCATGGGCGAGCTCGAGACGGTCGAGCGCAATCGCGACAAGTCGCTGGGCGTGACGGTCTACCTGGGCCAGCGGCGCGGCAACGCCAGCACCTCGGATTTTTCACGCGCCGCCATCGAGCGCACCGTGCAGGCGGCGTACGACATCGCGCGGTTCACCGCCGAAGATCCGGCCGCCGGCCTGCCCGATCCGGCCGATGTGGCCCAGCCGCACGAGCAGCGCGATCTGGACCTGTTTCATCCCTGGAGCATCGACAGCGAACAGGCGGCGGCGCTGGCGCTGGCCTGCGAGCGCGCCGCCCTGGCGGTGGACCGGCGCATCACCAACAGCGAAGGCGCCAGCGTGTCGGCGCAGCAAAGCCACTTCTTCAGCGCCCACACGCATGGCTTTCGCGGCGGCTACGCCAGCTCGCGCCACAGCCTTTCGGTGGCGCCGATCGCCGGCAGGGGCGAGGACATGCAGCGCGACTACTGGTACAGCTCGATGCGCGACGCTGCCGAGCTGGCCGCGCCCGAGGCCGTGGGCCGCTACGCCGCCGAGCGGGCGCTGAGCCGCCTGGGCAGCCGCAAGATCGCCACCGGCGAATGTCCGGTGCTGTTCGAGTCGCCGCTGGCGGCCGGCCTGCTGGGCAGCTTCGTGCAGGCGGTCAGTGGCGGCGCGCTGTACCGGCGCACCTCGTTCCTGCTGGATTCGCTGGGCAAGCCGGTGTTTGCCGACCACATCGACGTTGGCGAAGACCCCTTCGTGCGCAGCGGCAAGGGCTCCTCGCCGTTCGACGAGGAAGGCGTGCGCGTGCAGCCGCGCCAGGTGGTCGAAGCGGGCCGCCTGCAGGGCTACTTTCTCAGCACCTATTCGGCGCGCAAGCTGGGCCTGAAGACCACCGGCAACGCCGGCGGCTCGCACAACCTGACGCTGAGCTCGCGCCGCACCCGGGCCGGCGACGATCTGGACGCCATGCTGCGCCAGCTCGGCACCGGCCTGTTCGTCACCGAGCTGATGGGCCAGGGCGTGAACTACGTCACCGGCGACTATTCGCGTGGCGCCAGCGGCTTCTGGGTCGAAAACGGCCGCATCGCCTACCCGGTGCAGGAAATCACCATCGCCGGCAACCTGCGCGACATGTTTAGGGGCATCCAGGCCGTCGGGGCCGACACCTACACCTACGGTGCCAAGACCGTCGGGTCGATCCTGATCGACCGCATGACGGTGGCGGGCAACTGATCCTGTGGCTTTGAACCGTTCAACCAGCGCTTGACCCATGCGCCTGCCGTCATGCAGGCGCAGCGCGGTCATGGGTCATCCGTCATGGGGCGCAACGCGTGTTCGCGCTGCGCCGCTCAGCCGCCCATGCCTTCCGCAGAACGCAGGGTGGGCGCCCGCCCGGGGCGTTCGCGGGGCTCGGACTCGCGCTCACGGCGCTGCGGCTCGCGCACGCGCGGTTCGTGCGGCGGGAAGGTACCCGCCTCGCGCGGCGGCATCGGTCGAGACTCGAACACCGGCGGCTGCCGCAGCGGCGCGGCGGGGCGCTCGAACGGGTGCGGTGCGGCCTGCATGGGCGGCTGCGGCGCCCGGGCCGGGGCGGCGGGCGCGACCGGCGCCAGCTGCGCTTCACGCTGCTGACGCTCGCGCACCAGGGCTTCCTGGCGCTGCTGCAACTGCCGCTGCAGCTGCTGTTGGCGCGCCGCGGCATCGTTCGGCGGCACCGGCATCGGCAGCTGGCCACGGGTGTCGGGATCGCGCAGCCAGCGGTCGCGCTCGCGGCGGTCGCTGCCCGGCAGATCGGGCGTGCGCGGCGGCAGCGGCCGTTCGGGCCGCTGGACGCCATCGCCGGGGCGGGGCGGGCGTGCGGCCCCGGGTGGCGGCGCCACGTCGTGACCCGGGCCGACGGCCTGCGGTGGTCGGGGGGCGGGTGCGGTGGGCCACCCGCCGGGGCGCGGCAGCGGCGCCTGCGTGGCCATGCCCGGGACGTAGGCGCGCGGCGGCGGCGCCACCACACGGCTTTCGTTCAGCACGCCCGGGGGCAGGCGGCTGCCGTCGCCGAAATGGGGCCGGCGACCGCGATCTCCGCCACCGCCGAAATGGTCGACCGGCGCCACGCTGATGGCGCCCGGCCGGCGCTGGAAGTAGAAGCTGTCCGGCGGCGGCCGCACGCGTTCGCGCCCGTCGTCCCAGTTGAGGCGGCGGCGGTAGCGGTCGCTGGCGTGGTAGTGCGGCGTCCAGGGCTCGCCCGGGGCGAGCGGGAACCAGGCCGCCGCCGGTGCGCCGCTGCCCAGCGATACACCCCAGCCCAGGCTGCCGCTGGCGCCACCGACGAAGGCCACCAGCGCCGGCGCGTATACCGGGCGCGGCCCGAAGCGGCCGGGCACCCAGGCCCAGCGGTGGCCGATCTGGGTCCAGCGGCCGTAGTGCGAGGGGGCAAAACCCCAGGGCGCGTCGTCCACCCAGGTCCAGCCCCAGGGCTCGATCCAGGCCCAGCGGCCGTGGCGGTAGGGCGCCCAGTCGGCCGCGGTGACGCTGGGGTACCAGACGGCGCCGTAGGTGGCGTCCTGCGCCCATTCACCCCAGGCGTCGAGCTGGGCGTAGCCGGGCAGCTCGCGCGGCAGGTGCTGGGCCGAGCGCGAACGGTCTTCCAGCGCGTCGCGCGTGGCGGCCCACTGGTCGAGCGCATCGCGCAGCGCCGGCGCCGCCTGGGTGACGAGCAGATCGCGCCCGCGGTAGCTCACCTGCTGGTGCGGGCCGACCCGGGACGACTGTCCGGCGCCGCCGTACACGGTGGCGCTGCCGGCATGCACCGTCAGGCGCGTGGTGTCGCCATGCGGGTCGACGTCCAGCCGGTATTCGCCCGGCTGGTCGGCCACCAGCGCCAGTTGCGGGGTGTCGATCTCGATGCGCTCACCCGGCTGCAGCTGGCGCACACGCAGCGACAGGCTGCCGGCGGTGAGCGCCAGCTGGACGGCGTCGTCGTCGAGCCGGGTGACGCTCAGGTCGGCACGCTCGGCCAGACGCACGGCGCTCCAGCCGCCGTGCAGCTCGGCGCGCGTGCCGGGGTCGAGGATGAGACGGGTGCCGGTGCTCACCGGCCAGTTCAGGCGGGCGCTCTGCAGCAGGCGGCCGTCGCTGGCGATCTGCGCCGCGCCTTCCAGTGCGCTGAGGTAGGCCACGCGGTCCGGCGGGTCGGCCTGCGCCCAGCCGAGCAGCGGTGCCAGCAGCAACAACGCGCCGGCGCACCAGCGGCGCCAGCCGGAGTGAAGGGGGTTCAGTGTCATGGCCTGCATCGGGCCGGCGCAGGAAGCCTGGGCTGCACCGGCTCCGATTCAACGCGCCGGCATGGCGGGCGGTTTGCCGCGCCATGTGTCGGGCGTGCAAAGTCGGGGGTGCCGTTTGCGTCCAAATGTGACGACCGGCCCAGCCGGGGGGCGCTGCCCGGCCCTTGGTTTGTGAGACGGATCGGCCGCTGGCGCTTGCCGGGAGAGCGCCAGCAGCTATTGTTTCAGGAGTTTGCGCCGCTCAGGGCGGCTTTGACCGCGGCGCTCGCCGCAGCCATGTCGGCCTTGCCCGCCAGCCGCGCCTTGACGGCGCCCATGACCTTGCCCATGTCGCCCGGGCCTTGGGCGCCCAGTTCGGCCACGATGGCGCGCACCTCGGCGGCGATGTCGTTGGCCGACAGGCGCGCCGGCAGGTAGGCCTGCAGCACCTGCATTTCCGCGGGTTCCTTGTCGGCCAGGTCCTGCCGGCCGGCCTGGGTGAAGGCGGCGATGCTGTCCCTGCGCTGCTTGATCAGCTTGTCGACGATGGCGATGACGGCGGCGTCGTCCAGGGTCACGCGCTCATCGACCTCCTTCTGCTTGAGCGCCGCCTGCAGCAGGCGGATGGTGCCCAGCCGCGCACTGTCCTTGGCGCGCATGGCGGTCTTCATGTCTTCGGTGATCTGGTCCTTGAGGGTCATGGCGGTGGTCCGGACGAAAAGCAAAAAGGCCCGCTGAGCGTCCCCGGCGAGCCTTTGAAGGGTGGCGCAAGAAGCCGATCAGTACAGCTTCTTGGGCAGCTGCATGCTGCGCACGCGCTTGTGGTGGCGCTTGACGGCGGCGGCCTTCTTGCGCTTGCGCTCGGCGGTGGGCTTTTCGTAGAACTCGCGGGCGCGCAACTCGGTCAGCAGGCCCAGCTTTTCGATGGTGCGCTTGAAGCGGCGCAGGGCGACGTCAAACGGCTCGTTTTCTTTAACGCGGATGGTGGTCATTCAATTCCCGTGGAATACGCGGCCAGAGGGTGAAGGCGGTGCTGCTGCGGGGTAGATCAGGCCCCGCCCACCGGCTCATCGCCATGCGCCGCAAAACATGCCCCGCACAAAAACTGGTATTTGGCCAGCGGGGCTTTTGCCAGCAAAGCCCGCAATTATAGGTTATTGCGTTGCAGCGGCAAGCGCGTCGGCGCAGGCGGCGGCGCTGGCCCAGGCCCACTGGAAGTTGTAGCCGCCCAGCCAGCCGGTCACGTCGACCACCTCGCCGATGAAGTACAGGCCCGGCTGGGCTTGCGCCTCCAGCGTTTGCGACGACAGCGCCCGGGTGTCGACGCCGCCCACCATGACCTCGGCCTTGGCATAGCCTTCGGTGCCGGTGGGCGTCAGCTCCCAGCGCTGCAGGTGTTCGGCCAGTTGCGCCAGCGCCTTGTCGCCGGCCTCGTTGATGGGGCGCTGCCAAGCCGCTTGCCGGGCGCACCAGGTATCGGCCAGGCGGGCCGGCAGCCACTGCGCCAGCTCGTTGGCGATCCACCGGCGCGAACGCGCCTTGGCCTGCGCCAGGGCGGCGGCCAGGTCGATGCCGGGCGCCAGATCGATGGTGATGGGGGTGCCGGGCTGCCAGTAGCTGGAGATCTGCAGCACCGCCGGGCCCGACAGGCCGCGGTGGGTGAACAGCAGGTCTTCCTGGAATTCGATGCGCTGCGCCTTGACGCCGGTGGCCATGCGCACCGGCAGCGGACAGCCCGGCCAGCGGCGCGTAGGGCGCCCAGGCGGCGGCGTCGAAGGTCAGCGGCACCAGCCCCGGGCGGGTCGGCACGATGGGCAGCCCGAACTGGCGCGCCAGCGCCAGGCCCAGGCCGCTGGCGCCGATGCGGGGGATCGACAGCCCGCCGCTGGCGACCACCAGCGCCGGGCTTTGCACGACCCCGCGTTCACTATGAATAATGTAGCTTGCGGCGCTTTTTGGGTGCGCGCCAGAACCTGATTTGGCTATGAATTCGACGCGCTCGACGCGGCACGGCTGCCAGCGCTCGACCGCGCCGCCGTGGGCTGAGGCGGCGGCGCATTCGGCCAGCAGCATGTCGATCAGCTGGCGCGCCGAGCGGTCGCAGAACAGCTGGCCGCGGTGCTTCTCGTGCCAGCCGATGCCGTGCCGATCGAGCAGGGCGATGAAGTCTGCCGGCGCAAAACGCGCCAGCGCCGAGCGACAGAAGCGCGGGTTGGCGCTCAGGTAGTGGCGTTGCGGCGCCTTGGGGTCGAGGTCGCGGTTGGTGAAGTTGGCGCGCCCGCCGCCGGAGATGCGCACCTTTTCGGCCAGCCGCGCGGCATGGTCGATCAGCAGCACGCGCAGCCCGCGCTGGCCAGCGCGGGCGGCGCAGAACAGGCCGGCGGCGCCGGCGCCCAGGATGACGGCGTCGAAGGCGCCCGCCGCAGCCATGCCGGGGCTGCTCAGGCGATGGCGAGCTGGGTCGGCTGCTGGTGGACGGCGGCCACGCCGCGCACCACGTCGCCCACCACCACCACGGCCGGGCTGCCCAGGCCGCTGTGGTGCAGCTCGGTGAGCAGCTCGCCCAGGCGGGTGATGCACTGGCGCTGGGCGGGCAGGCTGGCGCGCTCGATCACGGCCACCGGGGTGTCGGCGGGCAAGGCCGTCAGCAGCCCGGCCTGAATGCGCGCGGCGCTGCTGATGCCCATGTAGATCACCAGCGTCAGGCGCAGGTCGCGCGCCGATGCGGCCAGTCGCGCCCAATCGATGCCCGGGCCGTCCTTCTGCGGGTGGCCGGTGACGAACACCACACCCTGCGCGTGCTCGCGGTGGGTGAGTGGCGCGCCCAGGCTGGTCAGCCCGGCCAGGCCGGCGGTGATGCCGCTAATCACCTCTGGCTCGATGCCGGCGCGGCGCAGACTTTCGACCTCTTCGCCGCCGCGACCGAAGATGAAGGGGTCGCCGCCCTTCAGGCGCACCACGTTTTCGCCGGCGCGCGCGGCCTGCAGCATCAGCTGCTCGATGGTGGCCTGGGGCGTGCTCTTGCAGCCGCCGCGCTTGCCGACATAGGTGATGCGGGCGTCGGGCCGGGCGTGCGCCAGCACGCCGTCACCCACCAGGTCGTCGACCAGGATCACGCTGGCGGCCTGGATGGCGCGCACGGCCTTGAGTGTCAGCAGTTCGGGGTCGCCCGGGCCGGCGCCCACGAGCGTGACGCGGCCAGTGGAAGAAGCACTCATATCTGGGACACCAGGGGTTGCAGCAGCGTCCGATCGTACGATGCTTCGAGCATCTTGCAGGCGCGCACGATGTGTTCGACCTGCAAGACGATGGGGCTGGGCGCCGGCAGGCGGCCTTCCATCACGGCGCGGCTGAAGTCGGCGGTGGTTGCGGCGTCGATCAGCGTCGGCACCCGCGGCAGCGTGGTCAGCGCACCCTGCTGCGCTTCCTGCACGCAGCGCGCCTGGCCGTTGCTGACCAGCACCATGCGTGGCGTGCGGCGTGCGTCGGCCACCGGTTCGCCCTCGGTGCCGCGCAGCAGCAGGGCGGTGGTGTCGAAGCGGTCGAACACCGAGGCCATGGTGGCGGCGTATTCGGGGTGGGTGTAGCTGGATACCACCAGGGCCGGCCCGTCGATCGGGTTGAGCAGCTTGACCAGGGCGTGCCCGGCGTTGCGCAGGCCAATGGCGCGCCGCACGTCCAGCAGGCGCTTGAGGCCGGGCAGCAGGCGCTCGGTGGGCACGACATGCACCCGCCCGCTGGGGATGCGCTCGTCGGGGGCGTGGGTGCCGATGCCCAGGGCGGCCAGCACGTCCAGGCTGGTCACGCGCTTGTCTTCGGTCGGGCTGCCGTGCAGCAGCACCGGCAGGCCCTTGCGCGCCAGCATCAGCGCCAGCAGCGGCGTGAGCACCGGCAGCCGGCGCGCCCCGTTGTAGCTGGGCAGCACCACCACCGGGCGGTCGCTGGCGGGCAGGCGGGTCATGCGCGCCTGCACGGCGTCCAGGAATCCGGCCAGCTCATCGGGCGTTTCACCCTTGATGCGCATGGCCAGGCAGAAGGCGCCGATTTCGAGGTCGGTGCAGGTGCCATCGAGGATCTGGCCCATCGCGTCGGCCGCCTGCTCGCGTTCCAGCGGCTGGGCGCCGGGGGCGGCGCGACCGATGACCTTGATGTACGAACAGATGGACATGGGAGGCATTGTGCGGCGCGGGCGGCCAGGACTCAATTGACCATGGTCAAGGAATTGATCGGCCTGCGCGGGCCGTCCGCCTCACAGGCCCAGGCTGTGCAGCAGCCGCGTGATCTGTGCCGGCTGGGGCAGCACCGGCCCGGCGAAGCGCACGGCGCCGTCGGCACCACCGATGACCAGGGTGGGGAAGGTTTCGATGTCCAGATCGCCCAGCGCGTCGGCGTCGTCCTCCACGTCGAGCCAGCGGAACGCCAGCGCGGGATGCGCCGCCGCCGCCTGCCGGAATCCGGGCTCGTACGCGCGGCAGGTGCCGCACCAGGCGGCGCACAGGCAGATCACCGCACCGCCGGCCGGGGTGGCCGCCAGCGTGGCACGCAGCAGGGCGCGCAGGTCGGGATCGTCCAGGGCCGGGTTCATCGGGTTACAGTGGGGCGCACAAGCATTGTCCCACCCGACCGAGGAGAGTCAGCGCCATGTCGAGCATCCAGTTGCACGAAGACCCCCGTGATCTGTCCGACGCCACCCGCAACATGCACCGCGCCATCGTTTCGCTGATGGAGGAGCTGGAAGCGGTGGACTGGTACAACCAGCGCGCCGACGTCTGCACCGACCCCGAATTGAAGGCGGTGCTGGAGCACAACCGCGACGAGGAGATCGAGCACGCCAGCATGACGCTGGAGTGGATCCGTCGGAACAACCGCGTGTTCGACAAGGAACTGCGCGAATTCCTGTTCACCGATCAGCCGCTCAGCAAGGCGGCCGACCACGAGCACTAGACAGAGTGTCGCCCATCGAACCCTGGGAAGCTATAAAAACAAGAGCTGCTGGCGCTTGATACAAGCGCGCCAGAGCCGAATTGTTTGTACGATCTTGGCGGCAGGCGGTGTCCGCTTGCGCCGGCATCGTCACTCCGCCAGCAGCACCGCCGCTCCCTGAAATCGCCCGGCCCGCAGGTCGTCCATGGCTTGCTGGGCGGCCTGCAGCGGGTAGG
This sequence comes from Rubrivivax sp., assembly GCA_020848515.1. Lineage (GTDB taxonomy): Bacteria > Pseudomonadota > Gammaproteobacteria > Burkholderiales > Burkholderiaceae_C > Ottowia. The sequence continues at coordinate 14,836 of JADLIA010000156.1, forward strand.
GCGTGGTGTGTATGCGCAGCGGCGGCAGGGCCTGCAGTGCGGCAAAGAACTCGCGTGCGTCGGCGCGCGTCAGGTTGGCCACCGACAGCAGTTGCCGCTCCTGCCACAGCAGGGCATAGGGAAAGCTGGGGATGTCGCTCATGTGGATGCCGCCGCACACCACGCGTCCGCCCTTGCGCACCGCCCGCAACGCCAGCGGCACCAGCTCGCCTGCCGGGGCAAACAGGATGGCCGCGTCCAGCGGCTCGGGGGCGGGCTGGTCGGCGTCGCCGGCCCAGGTGCAGCCCAGGGCGCGTGCGTGCTGCTGCGCCGCCGTGTCGCCGGGGCGGGTGAAGGCGTGTACGCGCCGACCCTGCGCCAGCGCCACCTGGGCGATCAGATGGGCGGCGGCGCCGAAGCCGTACAGGCCCAGCACGCGCGCATCGTCACCGGCCAGGCGCAGCGAGCGCCAGCCGATCAGACCGGCGCACAGCAGCGGCGCGGCGCTGGCGTCGTCCAGCGCCAGGTGGTCGAGCGGCACGCAGAAGCTGGCGTCGGCCACGATGTGGGTGGCAAAGCCGCCGTCGCGCGTGCAGCCGGTGAACTGGGGTGCGTCGCACAGGTTTTCCTGCCCCGCCAGGCAGTAGCGGCACTGGCCGCAGGCGCCGCCCAGCCAGGGCACGCCGACGCGCTGGCCCAGGCGCAGCCCGGTGGTGGCGGCGCCCAGGGCGTCGACGGTGCCGACCACTTCGTGGCCGGGCACCACCGGCCAGCGCGCCATCGGCAGGTCACCATCCTGCAGGTGCAGGTCGGTGCGGCAGACGGCGCAGGCGCGCACCCGCAGGCGCACCTGGCCGGCGCCGGGCTGGGGCAGCGGGCGGCGCTCGACCTGCAGCGCCTGGCGCGCGCCGCGCAACACCATGGCCAGGCTGGTTTCGGTGGGTTCGTTCATGCGGGGCTGTGGGTCAGGCGCTGTCCATGCCGTTGGCGCGCTTGATGGCGGTCAAGTCGGGCGCTGCCAGCCGCTCCAGCAGCGCCTGTGCGGCCTGCGGCTGGCGCGACGCGGTGGGCACGCCGCCGGCAAATACGGTGGTGATCTGGATCGGCTCGGGCAGCGGGCCGAGCACGTCGATGCCGGGCAGGAACATCAGTTCGCTGAGCTGCTGGAAACCCAGTTCCACCTCGCCGCGGGCGATCAGCGCGCCCACCGGCGTGCCGGGCGGCGGCACCACCAGCCGGGCCTGCACCTGCTCGGCGATGCCCCAGTGCTCGAACAGCCGGGCCAGCGCCACGCCGCTGGGTCCGGTGGAACAGCCCACGGTGCGCGCCGCCAGCACGGCGGCCCGCACCGCCTGGGCGCTGCCGATGTCGGGCCGTGGCGCGCCGGCTTTCACCGCCAGCGCCACGCCGGAGCGCACCAGGTCGACCCGGCTGCCGGCGCGCACCTGGCCGTCCGTGATGAGCCGGTCGATGGCGTCGGCACCCAGCACCACGGCATCGAACACCTCGCCGGCGGCCACGCGTCGCGCCGCGTCGACGCCGCCGACCGACTCCACCGTCACCGGCGCGCCGGCCAGCTTGTCGATCAGCTCGCCCAGCAGCTTGCGGGTGGCCATGGAGGAAATCACGGTGAGGGCGGCGGTCATGTCACGCGGGGGTCGGGGAAATCAAATGAATCGGCCATCAAGGCATGACCATCAAGCGCCATAAGCTATCAAACACATAGCGCATGCGAGTACAGTCAGGGCCATTGTGCCGCCAAATCCGAGCCCGATGTGGCGCCGCCGCGGCGTCGGCACAGAATTTGACGCAGGCCCTTCCCAACTGCGCCAAAGTCGGCAAAATGACCGTATCGACGTGTTCATCCCAGTCTTTGCAGGAGAAGCGCCATGCATACCGTTGCCGAGATTCTGAAATCGCGCCAGGGCACGACACTGGCAACGCTGCCGCCCACCGCCACCGTACGCGAAGCGCTGCAGATCATGGCCGACCGCAACATCGGCTCGGTGCTCATCGTGCAGGGTGACGCGCTGCTGGGCATCTTCACCGAGCGCGACTACGCGCGCCGCCTGGTGCTCAAGGGTCTGGCCTCGGCCGACACCCTGCTGGCCGACGTGATGACCACGCGCCTGTACGTGGTCAACCCGCACCAGACGGTGCAGGAATGCCTGGGCGTGATCACCAAAGGGCGGCTGCGCCATCTGCCGGTGGTCGACGGCGGCAAGCTGGTGGGCCTGGTGTCGATCGGCGATCTGGTCAATGCCCAACTGCAGGCGCAGCGCTTCATGATCGAGCAGATGGAGAACTACATCTCCGGCAACCTGGGTTGAGCGCGCGTTGCCGCCACAGGGCGCGGATAATGCCGCGCCATGTCTTCACTGGTTCTGGGCATCGAGTCCTCGTGCGACGAAACCGGCGTGGCGCTGGTGCGCACGCGCGAGCATGGTGTGCCGGAGCTGCTGGCGCACGCGCTGCACAGCCAGGTCGCCATGCACGCCGACTATGGCGGGGTGGTGCCGGAGCTGGCCAGCCGAGACCACATCCGGCGCTTGATTCCCTTGGCAAATCAGGTTCTGGCGCAGGCAGGTCAAGCGCTGTCAGCTATTGATATCGTAGCATTCACACGCGGCCCGGGCCTTGCCGGTGCCTTGCTGGTGGGGGCCGGGGTGGCCTGTGCCCTGGGTGCGGCGCTGGGGCGACCGGTGTTGGGGGTGCACCATCTGGAAGGGCATCTGCTGTCGCCTTTTCTGAGCCAGGATCCGCCGGAATTTCCTTTCGTCGCCCTGCTGGTCAGCGGCGGCCACACGCAGCTGATGCGGGTCGACGGGGTGGGGCGCTACGCCCTGCTGGGCGAAACCATCGACGACGCCGCTGGCGAAGCCTTCGACAAGTCGGCCAAGCTGCTCGGTCTGGGCTATCCGGGCGGGCCGGCGCTGGCGCGGCTGGCCGAGTTCGGTGACGCCACGGCGTTCGCCCTGCCGCGTCCCCTGCTGCACAGCGGCGATCTGGATTTTTCGTTTGCCGGTCTGAAAACCGCGGTGCTGACGCAGGCGCGCAAGCTGGAGCACCAGCCGTGCGAGCTGCAGCGCGCCGATCTGGCCGCCAGCACGCAGGCGGCGATCGTCGAGGTGCTGGTGAAAAAGTCGCTCAAGGCGCTGACCCAGACCGGGCTGCTGCGCCTGGTGGTGGCCGGCGGCGTGGGCGCCAACCAGCGGCTGCGTGAACAGCTGAACGCGGCCTGCGCTGTGCGCGGGGTGCGTGTGCACTACCCCGAACTGGCGCTGTGCACCGACAACGGCGCCATGATCGCGCTGGCGGCGGCCATGCGCGTGCAGGCCGGCATCGAGGCGCCGCGCAGCGACTATGCGTTCGACGTGCGGCCGCGCTGGCCGCTGCACGAGCTGGCGGCGGCCTGATGCGCCAGCGGGGCGACTTTTCTTTTCCCGCGCGGGGTCGTCGCTGCCCTGCCGGGCGTTAGCATTCACGGTTTTCGTCAGGCGGTCGTTTCGGATGTCTTGGGTGGTGATGTGGCGTCGATGGTGGGTGGGGGTGGCCCCGTGGGGGCTGACGGCATGCGTCGGCTGGCCGGCCGCCACGGCGCCCTTGCACGACTACCAGCCCGAGCGCTTTGACGGCGCCGCCTATGTGCGCCACTTCAAGGTCGACCCCACACGTTCGTGCGAGGCGGCGCGGCGCGCCCTGCTGAGCCAGGGCTACGTGGTGACCAGCACGCAGGCCGAGCAGGTGTCGGGCCGCAAGTACTTCCAGCCCAGTCCCGAACACCATGTGCAGCTCGAATTTCGCGTGGTGTGTGCCAGCGAGACCGACGACGCCGAGGCGGCCGTGGTGTTCGTCAGCGGGCTGCGCGAGCAGTACATCGTGCGCAAGAACAAGGAATCGGCCTCGGTCGGCGTGGGCGGCCTGGGCTCGCTGTCGCTGCCGGTCGAAGGCAGCATGGATTCGATGGTCAAGGTGGCCAGCGAAACCGTCACCGACGCTGCCCTGTACCGGCGCTTCTTCGAACTGCTGGGCACCTACCTGGACCGCGTGGCCGTGCCCGAGCGGCGCACGCCGCAGGCGGCGACGCCCGAACGCCTGTCCTGATTGCGGCTTTCCTGCCGGCGTCGTCCGGCCTGCTCCGGCCAACGACGGCCGTGTGTGTTCTTCTGTTGTTCTTGACTCCTTCTCTTCATGTCACATCTCTTGCACCGTCGCGCCGCCCTGGGCGCCATGCAGTCCCTGCTCGGCGCCGGCTCGCCCGCCCTGGCGCAGGCCCGTACACCCGCTGTCGAACCGATCCGACTGGCCTTGATCGAGTCGCTCAGCGGCCCGTTTGCCAACACCGGAGAAGCGGTGCATCGCAACCTGGTCTGGGCGGTCGAGCGCGTCAACGCCCGCGGCGGCGTGCGCACCGCGGGCGGGCCGAGGCCGCTGGAGCTGCTGCGCTTTGACAACAAGGGGCAGACCGAGGAGACGCTGGCCATGCTGCGCGCCGCCATCGACAACGGCGCCCGCGTGGTGCTGCAGGGCAACTCTTCCAGCGCGGCGGCGGCGCTGATCGACACCATCGACAAGCACAACGCGCGCGATCCCCAGCGGCGGGTGCTGTTTCTGAACTATTCGGCGGTCGATCCGGCGCTCACCAATGCCGGCTGCAGCTACTGGCACTTTCGCTTCGACGCCCACGCCGACATGCGCATGACGGCGCTGATGCAGTTGCTGCAGGAAGATGTGCAGCTGGCGCGCATCTACCTGATCGGCCAGGACTACAGCTTCGGCCACGCCGTGCTGCGCGAGGCGCGCCAGCAACTGGCGGCGCGGCGGCCCGACGTGGCCATCGTCGGTGACGAGCTGCATCCCGTCGGCCGGGTGAAGGACTTCATGCCTTATGCCGTGAAGATCAAGGCCTCCGGCGCGCAGGCGGTGCTGACCGGCAACTGGGGCAACGACCTGACGCTGCTGGTCAAGGCGGCGCGCGACGCCGGTTTTGACGGGCGCTTCTACACCTTCTACGGCAACGCATTGGGCGTGCCGGCGGCCATCGGCGATGCCGGCATCGGCAAGGTGGTGGCGGTGGCCGACTGGCTGCCCAACTTGCCCACGCCCGAGAGCGCCGCGTTCTACCGCGCGTTCCGCCAGCGCTTTCCCCGCCCGCAGGACGACTACGTGCACCTGCGCATGCAACTCATGATCGAGGCGCTGGCGCAGGCCATCGAGCGCGCCGGCGGCGACGATGCCGCCATGCTGGCGCAGGCGCTGGAGCAGGCCGACGTCACGCTGGCCGGTCAGCGCGGGCGCATGCGCGCCGACGATCACCAGTTCCAGCAGCCGCTGGCCGTGGGCCTGATGGAGCGCCAGGGTGCGCCCGGCGTGCCGTTCGACGTCGAAGGCTCGGGCTACGGCTTTCGTGTGGTGCGCCGCATCGACGCGCGCAGCGCCGCCATGCCGCACAGCTGCAAGATGGCGCGGCCGGCGCACTGAGTCTTTCCTGAAGTCTGGTTCGCGTCAGGCGGAAGCGGCGGAGGGCCGCTGTCGGCGGCCGGGTTTGCTCGGTGGCACGGTGTGCGCGCGATGGACGACACCGTCCATCAGCGTCGCCACGCACTGCTGGACGATCTCATCGCCCGAACGTTCGCCGCCCGGTTGGTACCAGCGGCCGATCCAGCTCAAGCCGCCGGCGATGGTGAATGCGGTCAGCTTGGGGTCGCAGGGGCGCAGGCTACCTTCTTCGACCCCGGCGGCGACCAGGCGCCGGAACGCCTGATCGATGAGGGACTTCAGGCGGCGCAGCTCGATCCGGCTTTCGACCGGCACCTCCTGGTCACCGACGCGGATCACGCACATGCCGAAGGGCTGCGTGACGACGTGACCGTAGGCCAGCATGCAGGCGCGCAGTTGGTCGATCGCCCGTCCGCCGGCGGCGCGCGATGCCTCGATGCCCTCCAGCGTCAGGTGCAGGCCCTTGCGCACGCATTCGAGCAGGATCTCGTCCTTGTTCTTGACATAGTAGTAGAGCGTCGGTTTGGTCACATGCAGGCGGGCTGCGATGTCGTCGAGCGAAGTGGCATGAAAGCCACGTTCGTTGAACATTTCGGCCGCGGTGGACAGCACCGCGTTGCGTTTGGTCTGGCGCTGCTGCTGGCGCCGGTCGGCCGGGCCCCAGGGCGATTCGACGACAGGCAGGGCGCGCGTGCGTCGGCGCGCGGGAGGGGAGGTTGCAGTCTTCGCCATGTCTGCGTGCTGAGATTCATCGGGAAAACACCGATCCCGGTTGGCCGGTATCCACCGGTATATTTACTTCTGAGTAACTAGTCTACGGTCAAGTAGAGATCGTGGGATACGAATTAACCCCAACACAGCATCATGGCGACGGCGGAGCCACTTGGCAGCTCAGATTGATCTTGCCCCGGTATTCCCGGACCCGCCCTATTCGCAACGTAACGCCGCATCCTTGACGGTTGAGCGGCGTGCCTGGGCGGCCTGATGCCGCCGGAACTCTCTGGGTGAACGCATTTTCAACGAC